>NZ_AOHM01000132.1:0-3383 GCF_000510895.2 Pseudomonas sp. FH1 | reverse complement strand
GCCCTTGAGTGCCAATACGCGACCGGTTTTGGATGTCACCACGCCGGATATCGCGCCGGCAGCCAAGGCCAACGCCAAGTGCCAACGCGAGAGTTCCCTTACGGGAGGTCGTGGCTGAGCGCCGCTTTGACCAAAATGCAGTGTGAAGTCCGGCCACATGCCACGAAGGCGTTTGACCTCATCGCTGAGCTGTTCAGGTTCAAGGCTGATACGGTAGAAGTGTTCCAGCTCAGTGGATGTCGGGAGAACCCTGTAGGGCTCCCATGGCCAACTCGTTGGTAACGCTTCCGCACTCAATGTGCCGGCGCCAATTGCCTGGAGGCGTGCGCGTACGTATTTGACCTCTTGCGGTCGAGCCAGGTCCTGGCGGCGAATACGAACACCGTAGATCACCACCTGTTTGAAGGTTGGATCAGCGGCATTGTAGATCCGCAGTTCAGTGAAGTGGTTGCACAACCATCCGCATAGCTCATCGTCCAGCACGTAGTGCGGAACAATCAGCACCATGACCCCACCGTACTGCAGCAGTGGAAGCGCCCGTTGATAGAACATCTTCTCCAGGCGCCGACGGCCGTTACCTTGGTACTGTGACGCACCTGCATGGTCAGCGACCAAGTCACCGTAGGGCGGGTTGAGCCAGAGCAGGCCAAAGGCTTGGCGGCTGATCATGGTGTCCATCAGATCGCTATGCAGCACGCGATCCAGCAGTTTCTTGCAGTGATTGGCACGTTCCTGGTCGTACTCGACTGCGTAAGTCTCTACGCGGTCACGTCCGAGCGCATGAGCCGTTTCAGCCAGCGCAACACCCTCACCAGCACAGGGATCAAAGATCCGCATCTTGCCAGTGGGAGAGGGTGCCAACGCCTGCAGGGTCCGTTCCAGCGTTATTTCGTCAGTGGGGTAGTAGCCATTGCGAGCGAAGTTGCGCGCCAAGCGTGGGAACATCAAGGCCATGATGAGGCTCCTGAATCAAGGCTCAAAACTGAGCGTGGGTTGAGAGTTGCCCTTGGCGAATGAGATCGCCTAAAGCAGGTTCGAGGACGTCGAGTTGCAACGACAAACGCCATGCCGCGACAGCGCCGGATGTTCCGGGCAAGAGCTGCAACATGTCGTGTTGGGTGAGCCAGTCCATCACCGGCTTCTGCCAATGTGGCAGCAGTGGTAAAGGGCAGGTGTCCTGGATCAACGGCCAAAGCCTTTGATGAGGTGACTGCCCGTTCTCAAGAAGGGCGTAGGCGAAGTGGTTGGCTCGATCCGGCTGCACGCAGCGTCGGTCGAACAACCAGAGGTGAATCAAGCTGCCGAACAAAGTCCCGCGCATTTGACGCGTGGTGCGTTTTTCCAGCAGATCGATGTTGGGAAAGACGGGGAGACTTCGACCGTCCACAACAAGGTGAAACTGACTCAGACCATCCTCGGCAGCGCCGAGGGTCAGCCTGGCCATGAACTCCTGCAGTGCCGTGTCACGGCCCCATGCAGAGAGAAACACCAAGTTGCGTTGCTCGTCACACGCGCAAGCGTCGACGAATAGGTCATTGCACTCCTCGATTGGGAAGAGCGGGGTAGGGCTGGGCATGGGAACCTCCATTATGAAGAGGGAACCCGCCCGGAGGGGCGGTGAGCCCCTCGGGGGTGTTATCAGTGAGTGTTATTGCTTGGGAAACAGCTCTCCGTCCGATTTGAACGTTTTATCGTTCGGGTCGAACGAAACCGTGTCGTTATGAAACAGAGGGCTGTGCCCAGTCAGAAAGATTTTTCCCAGGTACTGGGAGCGGAGTGCCACGGCGGCATCAGCTTGTTCAGCCGTCATGTCGAGCTCTTCTATGAAGAAATCCCACAGTTCCTCATCCGTCGATACTTCGTTGTTGGCAAGTTGATCGTCGATATTGTTCAGAACTGCAGCGGTCAGGTTGCTGAAAATTGGGTTCATATAGTGCTCCGTAAATGCGAAGGAGCGCCCATGAGGGAGCCCCTCAAGGGTGGGTGTTGAAACAATCAGAAATTGGAGATCGTCCAGACTTGTAGTTTGAAATCCAGCACGTAGCCGAGCTCGCCCAAGCGAGTGCATTGCTGACGTAAGCGGTGACGATCAACGGTGGTGTCAAGCTTGACGGTATCGCCCAGAGGCCAGATTGTGCCGAACAGGTCCGCATCTTGTTCTGCGCTGCTGGTCATGTTCGGCAGAGGCATCCCAAAGGGGGCATTCTCTGCTGCAGATGGTTCGACAGCGCCGTTTGCTCCCTTGGGCGACGCCAGCTTTTTACGTTGTTGGAGAGGCCTTGGCGGCGCTGAAGAGGTCTCTTCATCAATGGGGTCGGGCTCACTCGCAGAGAGCGTGGCAGCGTCTTCCGCTGTCAACTTATCCACATCGTCCAAGCTCATGCTTTCGAGTTTTGCACGAATCTCGACGACTAGCCGACCCGATGTCGAGTAGTACGAAGGGCGAATTTCTGTGATCAGGAAATCGCCTCGGTATTTACCCTCATTGTACTGATCGAGGAGCGCGTCTTTGATGACGAACTCACCGATTGAAGTTGAAAGTCGTCCTACGTTGAAGTCGCCGTTACGGCCGCTGATGGTACGGATGGCCAGTTGGCCTGGGATGTTGATCATGTGCAGCTCCACACTGCTATGAATGAAAAAAGCCCGACAAATGTCGGGCTTGGGGGAGTGCTGTGAATGCCGAAGCGGTTATGGGCAAGAAGTGTGCATTTCTTCTTTGAGTGAGATGTAGAGGTAGAAAACGCCAGGTGGCGATTCAATTCGGTCAAGTTTCAAGTCCAACCAGACTCGATCTGAGCTGTTGCCGTCAGGCAGCAGGCGATAGAGGCCGAAATGGATCAGGTCGCTGTCAGGTTGCAAATGCAGCTCTCGGTAGGCCTCCAGGACAACATCGCCCAGTCGCTGACTGATAACAGAGGCATCCTGTTGGTTTTCAATATGTACCGCTTCTTGCCAGGCCCTAGGGGTCAACACGACCGGTAGCTTGAGCAAATCAGGCGATACTAGGTGAGAAAGTTTTTTCATGGTCGACTCCAGGTGTGAAAACCACCTGGCCCATACGGGAGGTGGTTTCCCGTTGGGTGTGTATAGGGTATTAAGACGGTGATTTAGGCTTTGTATCCTGTCAGTACTCGTCGTCACATGGGCAAGAAATGTGTATCTCTTGGACTCGGAAGTCGAGGGAGAAAACGCCAGGTGACGATTCATTTCGGTCAAGTCTCACGTCCAACAAGACTTGATCTGAACTGCCGTCAGGCAGCATTCGACACTCCTCGTCAGGCCCAAGCGCGAGTAGCTGCACTTCTTCTGCTATCAGGAACCCTTCTTCTTCAGTCAAGCGTGAACAAACTCTGCCATTAATGGCCGCGTGTACTCCCTTA
>NZ_AOHM01000131.1:0-6016 GCF_000510895.2 Pseudomonas sp. FH1 | reverse complement strand
TTTTCGAGCAGTCATCATCAGAGTCGAGTGCTCGCTCAATCGCCTGGATTTGCCCAGCGATCCGCTTTACGCGCTTAAGAAGATTGTCTTTGCTCGATCTCATATGCCCCATACCATACCCCCCCTACCTATAGTTGAGGTATAATCACACGTTCCACCTAGCCATACAACCCAGGACGGAAATACACCTGCTCGTGCAGAACCTGTGTACGCAATAGATTGTGCGAGAGCTCATGAGGGGCAGCATCAGCACTGGAATGACGGCCGGGGATATACCGATAGTTATGTCAATATCCATAAAAAAAGGCGCCACTAGGGCGCCTAAGCCGTCTCCAAAACCAAAGGAGAAAAAAGAGACGGGGTGTATCTGGCAATCGGACGCTTGATGCCTACGGCCAGCGTCCGTTAAAGCATTTGCAGTGGATACTCGACAATCAGTCGGACCTCGTCCAAATCAGATTCGAAATCCGTGGCTCGTGTCGTTGCCTGGCGAACACGTAAAGACATGTCCTTCAGAGAACCTGACTGGATGACGTACTTAGCCTCGATGTCTCGTTCCCAACGCTTTTGATTCTGCAATGGGGCGCCATCCGCTCCACGACGCATGTACACGCTGTTCGCGTTGGAATAGTCCGCATCCCAACCCTTAGCGTAGCGGGTCATGAAGCTGAGACCGGGGATGCCGAAGGCCTGCATATCTAGATCGTAGCGCAGCTGCAAGGATTGCTCTTTCGGTGAGTTGAAATCGCTGTACTGAATAGAGTTATCCAAGAAAATTGAGTCGGATTGGCGAAGGTAGTCAAAGTCGTCGTTACCATTATTGCGCTGGTACCCAACGGTCACGACGTGCGCTCCGAATTTGACCCCGGTCTTGCCGCTCCAGATGTTGTTATCGAAGCTTCCCAGAAGTTTTTTACCCTCATCCACCGCTCGGTATTAATTAAAGCCGCCGATTAGCGATACGCTTTCTGAGAGTGGATAGCTCAATGTGGTGCCCGCGTAGTATTGGTTCCACACATCCTTGAATTGGCTGGTGTAAAGACTCACACCTACGTGCTCATTGACCGTGTAATCGCCCCCTAGATAAGCGATCCATGGAGCATCTACTGCACCGGCGTAAAAAGTTGAAAAGCCGTCACGCATGCTACTGGAATTGGGTTGGCTCATCGCATGCAGCCGGCCCCCCTGAAGGGTCAGGCCTTTGATGCTGGTATTAGTGAACGTTGCACCACGGAAACTCTCCGGGAGAAGTCGGGAATCCCCATAGGCAACGACAGGCGTCGATGGAAATACGTCGCCTACCTTGACGACTGTATCCAGGAAACGCACTTTTGCGGCCCCGCCTACTTTTGAGTAGGAGTCTTCAGGTTGGCCTTTGCTATTGTGCGGCAAGACATCGACTGAGCTTCGGGCTCCCGAGCGACCATCACCTGAATCGAGCTTGAGGCCTTCCATTGCAAACGCATCAATGCCGAAGCCTACGGTACCTTGAGTAAAGCCTGATTCGAATCGGCCAATGATGCCATGAGCCCATTCGGCTGAGTAACCATTGCCCGTGGGGCTTGACTGGCCCTTTCGATAATCACGATTGAGATAGAGATTCCGATTGAGAATACTAAAGGTGCTCCCCTCAATGAACCCTTCAGGCTTTTGCTCCACAGCTACTGCAACTTGCCCCATGCTCATGCCAAGGGCAATTAGAGAAAGACCATAAATGCTTTTATTGTTCATTTAACACTCCAGGCTTTAGCTTGGCAGAGTTTCTTTATGAAATATTTTTTATAATTATAAAAAGCCACCAGCACGTGAGGATTTCTCCTACGTGCCGGCAGACATAATTTCATACAATAGATAACTCCAGCGTGACCTGAAAATTACTTCTATGTCAGCGAACAGTAAGCAGGCTCAAAACATACCGAACAAACTGGCGCAGCTAGGGCCAACGCTAACTAGCTTCCGTGAGGGCAGTTAGTACCCATAACCTTGTATTCCAGGGTGTTGAGCTTGCCCGCCGAATCTTCATAGGTCATGCGCGAAGGAGCTACGCCACAGGTTTTATTGGCTTGAGTGGTACTGATTACCTTTTGGACATCGAGGTTCATTCCATATTCATAATGAACAACTTCAGGTGTCGTCTTTCCGTTTTCTAAGGCGTACTGCTCCATCGCCTTCTGGTTCTCTTGCATCATTCGACCATAAACGCGGTCACCACCTCCTTCAGCCATGGCCAAAGAAGACATGGTCAAGATGGTAACGGCAAAAAAAACTTTTAGTGATTTCATGATTTTCTCCTAGTGTTCACTTACTTCTGACTAGAGGATAACCAGTGATGCCTTTCAGAAAGCTGCCGCGAATATTACATATGTGTAAGGTGTTCCACAGCACACGTGAGCTCGACTATTAGAAATTTAACTTATTGGCAGAGTAGGCTCAGTGGTGGTTGAATTCAGCATCGTTGCGAAGTGTTGGACCTGACAAATTAAATCAGCTACGCCAAGTGCGGTTTCTAAAAGATTTGGCAACTATGAAGGCGTTGATGGAGCAACATCGTCTGCTACTCAAACCCAGGTTTGATCGCGTGGAGGCTGTGTTCAGATGGAAGCTGGGTCGGCATGGGTTTGCTCGCTGGACCAGGCCTAATGGTGGTTATTTTGTCAGCCTGGAGGTGCTGCCCGGCACCGCCACTAAGGTCGTCGAGCTGGCGGCAAAGGCAGGCGTTATCTTCGCGAGTCCAGGATCGTGTTTTCCCTACGGAATCGATTTCGCCGATTCACAGCTTAGAATCGCACCATCAATGCTTGAGTTGGAGCAACTAGATTGGGCTCTTGCGGTGATTGCCACCTGCGTGATCAAAGCTGTGTGCAGTGCACTGAAGGCCCTTCCCCCGGCTTGAATAGAGTCACGACGGGGCGTTGCGATAAAGATATGATGGGCATCGTTGCAGTGAAGCTTTGCTCTGGGTCAGTTCTCAGAGAAACAAACACAGACGCACTGTCCACTATCTTTGGCCTCATTGTCCAAGCTCGTCTTAAGCACCTGCGCCTCACAACACGTATGTTCTCCATCTTGGGCTCCTGGAGATTAGGTGGCCGAAATCCTTAGCGTCTTGAATAGCAGGCTGTACAAGCTGTCGACCGGCTTTGACCCGAGCGAGGCGTGACTGCGGTAGACGGCAACCTCCATCGGTTCAAGTGGGCCTAGGCCATGCTCAGCGCCGAGGATCTCAAGATGATCTGGCACACTGCATCGAGTCAGTACGGCGACAGCCAGACCACTTTCGACTGCAGCTAGTTGGCCTGCCAAGCTCGAGCTGTTGTAAATCACCTTGTACTGGCGGCCTTGCAAAGCCAGCGATCTAATGGCGCTGTGATGTGGTAGGAAGAGGTACTCGGCGGTCGCGACGGCACCACGCAATGATCACTACACCTGCTCGCGGTCTGGATTCAGATCGCATTGTTTTAGAATGGGCTAGGATTGAAAAATGGTGATAGCGAGCACTTTGAGTGATAACTCAAGTTATGAATCTTTACATATTTGATGACTAAGTCGCGACAGCCCAGTAATTCTTGGATGGGTAACCCTGCTATTCGGCGAAGTTTGTTTGATGAAACGGGAACTAGTAGTTTTGCGTATTCTGCTACCGCCCATTTAATCAAACGATCCTGAAAGCTTTCCTTAGGCTCAGCTGCTGTTGCAAAAATACGTGATATCTCCGATTTGTAGGGCTCTGGAAATGATTGTGGTTGAGTTACTCCGCAGTCTTGTCTTAAGCGTGTTGCGGTGAGACGGGCTGGTCGTTCAGATTTGTTAAATTCTTTTTTCTTTTCGGCTTCAATGGCGAGTCGAATTTGCTGAAAACGTTCACCCCAGGCTGTTCTATTGGTAGGGCCATGATATTTTCTAATAGGTTTTGGGATGTTCTCGCTTGTCCATAATGAGTCGTTAATCAATACAGTATCCATGTACGACGAAAGGGTCTGGCGCAATTCAGTGCGGGTGATGTCGGGTTGTGATTCTACGAGTGCCAAAAGCTTTTCCTTGGCGTGCTGAGTTTTTGAGATTTCCTTGCTCGATTTTCCGCAGAGAAGAAGATGAGGCTGGTCGCCAAAAATTAATGATATGGTATATTTACCTAAGTCAAAAACTCTGCAAGCTTCTCTGAGCCCCGTACCATTCTTGATTGCTTCTCTGATCTCTTTTAGCACGTGCCAACCAATACGGTCACACTGCTTTTCAGTTAGTGGTATGGCTATTTGATGATAGCGCGCAGCGGTACGGAAAATGCCTTCATTTATGTTTAAGCTTTTTGCCGCCGTAACTACCGCGCCTTTAGCTTGGCTCAGTGCGTTTTGAACTGCCGCCTTGTCGGGGTAGTGTTTTTTGCTGAGAGATTTCGATGGGTTAAGAGCTATAACTTTTGGTAAGTCGCATATTTTGCTGATGTCGCGTATGTCGTCGAAAAACAGCTTTGCAACAAATAAGTTATATATAATATTGGTTCCATTATGATTGGTACGAAAAACACGAGCAAGATCATGCCGGACCGAGCCCCTGCGAGAGCATTCGACAATAAAGCCAAACTCGTATAATAGGCTGGACCCAATTTCTTTCTCCAAAGCGTGTATTAGGACGCTATTTCTAATTTTTCCTGATGGCATTATAAAGTCATGCAGTTTTAACAGCTGTCGTAATTTGGATGTTATGTCTGTATGCAGAGAACTGCTGTTCAGCAGATGATCAACCTGCAGCGCCACCCATAATAGAGTGTTTTTTGAGGTTTCATCTGTTGCTTCAACGACCATAGGATGAATAGGCGTTTCGCAATCGCATTGTCCGGCCATTCGCCACATGATTGCCCTAGTCCGACTGTTGCAATTTACACAGCTGAAATGCAGCGGACAGCTGTGGCGTGCGCAATACTTTACGAACGCTGGCTGATGTTGTCGATACAGGACAGGAAATCCCAGGTTCTCGATGTCTTCAGTGACGCAGCTAGGACAGAATTTAGAATTGTGCCGGCCATTTTGGCCAGTTGTTTTTTTTCGTTTGGTTAGTCCTAAAGTCGCTGAAGGATTTCCATTTAGTCCATGACTTATTTCTTCCATTTTACTTTCGTAAAACTCTGGGCCTGATGAGTGCAGGAAAAGTGGAACTATAGTGTGGCTCTCAACAATCCTTCTTGGATTGTTACACCAAGGGTGTCCATCAGCCATTCTGCCTGCAAGTTCCACAACCGCGATGGGCACTATGGCTGCGGCGCTAGCTCTATCAAGTCCGATTAAGCCAAGATTGCGCTTAGTATAACCAGCAGTGCGGTGTAAATAACGTGCCACAACTGAAGAGTATAATTCGCCCGCCACTGGTATAGGAAAACCCGGGACTTTCATGGGCGCTCCAAGATCTTACTTAGATCGTCAGGGTTCTCATTCAGCACCATTTGTTTAATCTCTTCCTTTGAAAGCGGTTCACTTTTGCTATTTGCTTTCTCTACTCGGCTGGAGGGTTGGCGCTCTCGTATAGGATTTAGTGTGTTCTGTTGGGTTAGTAGCTGGCTTTCAGGTAGTCCTGTATTGGGCGAGAGCGCGTTCGAAAGTGCCTCGTCAAATTTATCTATCAAACGTGGGCTGTTGGACTTCAGGATGTTTACTGCAGGATGAAGCGGGGTCATTCGCAAGTTGTACGTTTCAATTATAGTATTTTCATTAATTTTCTCAGAGCCGTCTTCGATTGCAGCGAGTTGAGCGCTAGCAAATACGCTGAGCATAATTCCTGTTATGCCTTGGCTAACATCATAAAGAGCGTCAATAATTCTGTCGCTTATTTCGGATCGTTCTTTGGTCCATTGGTATTTCCAAGCAATCTTACATAATTGATTAAAACTTTCATCATCGGCAGAAAGCGGCCGTTTCAGGTCATAGTACCCACCCTCTACCAATCGCCGAGAGATGCTAAGATCACCCTCTAACAGCCTAAGGAAACTCTGAAAAAGACTTTCAGATTTGGTGAAATAGCCGCC
>NZ_AOHM01000130.1:0-10325 GCF_000510895.2 Pseudomonas sp. FH1 | reverse complement strand
GCCTGCAGCCTACGTTGCATGCGGCAATACTTTTCGTACAAAGCCTAGGAATGGACGAGGGACTTGTAAGAGGTGCAGATTCGGCTGGGGGGCCTTTCTCGCTGGGAATTGTCAGAAGATGGATTGGTAGTCCAACTACCAGGTGCATTGCGGCTAAGGCAAAGCAACTGTACCTCCACCCGATCTGGTGCTCTAGGCCTGCGATCAGTGGCCAGCCTAAGGTGCTGGCAAACCCACCTAGCAAGGTTAGACCAGTCATCGAGGCACGTGCGTGGTCGCCAAGTAGTCGTCCGAGAGTCGAAAACGCTGCGTCATAAAGGCCAGCAGCCATGCCCGCGCCGATCAGCGTCCATGCTAGGTAATAAACGGCCAAGTGACTGGCTAAGCCCATCAACAGCATACCCATCGCCAAAAATAACGAGCTAGCTGCCAACACGGGGCGTCCCCCACTTTGATCGATCCATCGTCCCACCATGGGCGAGCAAGCTCCTGCGACCAGCAGTCCCCAAGATAATCCAATCACTACGCTCGTAACTGACCATCCTGTTTCTTTGGTGATTGGTGTTGCAAGAACTGCTGGCAGGTAATAGGTCGAACTCCAAGCAAGGATTTGTGCGATGCCTAATGCCCACACAAGCTTGAATCGGTTGATAGGTCGTTGGCTGCTTTCTAGGTTTTTCACTAGCTACGGACTCTTGTTTTTTCGGACGCCAGCGGCTCAGTTTTGCGTTACGAGCGTCGGGGCGGCTTCTAACTTACGAACTCGCTTTAGCAAATACCGAAGTATTTGTTCGGCATCAGGCCCCACTCCTCGTAGGGTTGCAGAAGCGAAGTTGCGTTGTTTGGGCAAGCCTACAAAGTACAAGCCTGGAACATGAACGGCTCGCCCGTCGCGCTGCGCCACTCGTCCCTGCTCATCCATTACTGGAAGGCCTTGGAGAAATGGCAGGTTCGGACGATAGCCAGTGGCAAAAATCAGGCTATCAACGGTTTCATGCTGCCCTTCGGCCCAAATAACGCCTGTTGAAGTGACCTCGGAGAACATTGCTGCTTGATTGAAGCGTCCGGATCTCAGAGCCTTTCTGTACGTACCGTCGTCCAGTACAGGCGTGCTTTGATCGTTTAGCCACTTAGTTTTCTCTAGGCCTGTCCATTTCAACCAAGTATGAAAATCTGCTCCTAATATCCGTTGTGGCGCGAATCGAATCGCCTCTCGCGTGGCCAGAGTCACGGTTGCAACTTTGGATAAATCGTAAGCGATTTGTACAGCCGAGTTAGCAGCGCCAACTACGACGATGCGTTGCCCACTAAATGCTTCTGCATTCCGATAATGAGCACTGTGAAGCTGAGTGCCGCTGAAGTTCTTGAGCCCAGGGATATCGGGTACGTAGGGACGACTGAAGGCTCCTGAGGCCACGACCACCGCTCTCGCACAAAAGCTTTGTCCGTTCGCTGCAGTGATCCGAAATCCTTCGCCTTCCTGACCTACGTTCGCGACCCTAATCCCTTGAAGGATAGGTAACCGGAAGAAGTCGGCATAACCTTCCAGATAACGCACTACTTCATCCCGAGAAGGGTAGTGGCCTGCTGCTCCAGGAAATGGAAGCCCCGGAAGAGAGGAATATGCTGCTGGCGAGAACAATTCAAGGCTGTCGTAGTAATTACGCCAGTTCCCCCCAGGCTGCGATTGCTCATCAAAAATGCGGAAATTGAAGCCGTGCTGCTTCAGGTGCCAACCGGTAGCCAACCCTGCTTGGCCAGCACCAATGACAATAACATCCAACATCTGACTGCTTATGTTCATGTATGCGCACTCATGCACGTATTTATGCAAAAAAAGGCTCAGACCTTTTCGCCTGGACAGCACAGTGGAACGATGCTTTTGGTGTGGATGAGGATGGCCTCTAGACGCTTGATAATGGCTGGGCCGTCCACTTCATAGAACATCTGGCGCCCTACCTTAGTGGCTCTAACGATCCCCGCCTCTAGTAGCACCTGAAGGTGGCGAGACACAACCGAACGCTCTTGAGGTAAGTCAGCCGCAATTTCAGTGACATCAGCACGGCCTAGTAGCATTACGCGCTTCAGCACTGCGATTCGCGGTGGCTCACAG
Source organism: Pseudomonas sp. FH1 (assembly GCF_000510895.2). Lineage (NCBI taxonomy): Bacteria > Pseudomonadati > Pseudomonadota > Gammaproteobacteria > Pseudomonadales > Pseudomonadaceae > Pseudomonas > Pseudomonas sp. FH1. Next base: position 8,212 of record NZ_AOHM01000130.1, on the reverse strand, counting down.
AGGGCTTTGAAGAATGCACCGTCCAGCGATTCTATGGCGGCCTCGATTGCCTGGGTTCGGTTCAGTAATAAGGTCATGTAGCGACTATATGTGCATGTACGTGCACATGTAAAGGTCGGGTCGACAAAGCACGACCTGCCAGCACTCCAGAGGGCCGTGCCTATCTACTGACGAGCAACACCTCAATCCAGGTGCCAAACTTCTCAATGGGATGATCGGCCAACCTTCTGCTGCTAGGTTATCGGTAGCGTCGACAATCAGCCATCGTCCAGCGGTAACGCCTTGCATATGTAACAAGCCGAGCCAGGGCAAAGCCCCCTAAACTGCTCCGTCTGTGAGATCAGAGGCGGCGCAGAGCCCCGTTGATGCACTGCGTACCCCTGCTGCTCAAAAAATCCTGGCGCTGTTGTTGTCAGCAAATGAAATCGAGCGATTCCCTGCCCGGCGGCTATCGCTTCAATGACTCGAAGCATTTCAGCTCCAACCCCTTTCGATCTGCATGCCGGCTCCACGACCAGGGAACGCAGCAACCCGTCCGTACCATGCGTTTCGAATCCTCCCCATGCGACCGTCTTACTGTCCAGCGTGAACTCAAAAAAGGTTCGGCCCGGAAGATCAATATCGTCTGATGGAAGGTCAGCAGATTTCAGTGCATCGCGAAAGCGCTGCCATTGCCCACCGGCTATTTCCGTTGCCTGGATCATCATCTCCCACTCCATCCTTCCATCTCCTTTGTGCTGCTTTGCATGGACTGTTACGGCCCAAGCCGAAGCCGTAGTCATCATATTCGCTTTACCGAATATCTGCCAAAGCGTATATTCGATTTTCCATATGCATCGAGTCTAGTCATGACCCCTGCTATCAAAGTGCTTTTCGTGTGCGTTGCCAACTCAGCCCGCTCCCAGCTTGCAGAGGCTTTGCTGCGTCACACCGACCCGCGCTTCGAGGCCTTCAGCGGAGGATCCCAACCCTCTGAGGTTGATCCGCGCACGATTCAGGCGTTGGAGGCAGTTGGAGTCGATGCGACGGGCCTGCGAAGCAAGTCCATCAGCGAGTTTCAAGCTGATCGATTCGATTACGTAATCACTCTTTGCGATAAATCCGCCAGCGAGTGCCTACCAATGCCCAGTGCAGGTGAAGTCATTGCCTGGGACTTTCCTGACCCAGTAACGAACGATGATCCCGGTGCATTTCGCCACACGCTCCACGACATCCACGAGCGCATCAAGCTCTTCGTTTTGGTCAAGACCAAACACCTGGAGGATCTATGACAGAACCCATGAACCCCACCACGTTATTCAAGTGCTTGGCGGATGACACCCGAGCCAAAATTTCCCTGCTTGTCGTGAGCGAAGGCGAGCTGTGTGTCTGCGAGCTGACGGCGGCACTCGACCTGAACCAGCCGAAGATTTCTCGTCATTTGGCCCTGCTGCGTTCTGCTGGTTTGTTGATGGATCGCCGGCAAGGTCAGTGGGTGTACTACCGCCTGAACCCCGATTTGCCTGCGTGGGTAACTGCGGTTTTGAAAGAAGTCGTAGACGCCAATCAGCAATGGCTGGAAACCGAGACTAAACGCCTGTGCGGTATGAACGACCGTCCGATCAACCAGGCCGTGTGCAGCTGATTCACGCCCAACCGGATTAACGAAATGCTGATTGCCGTATTGATATTTATCGCCACCATCGTGCTCGTCATCTGGCAGCCCAAAGGGCTCGGAGTTGGTTGGAGTGCCACGTTGGGTGCCATCGTGGCGTTGCTGGCAGGCGTCGTTACTCTTGCAGACATACCCGAGGTCTGGCGCATCGTCTGGAATGCTACCGGAACTTTCATCGCGGTCATCATCATCAGTTTGCTGCTTGATGAGGCAGGCTTTTTTAAATGGGCTGCGCTGCATGTGGCCCGATGGGGAGGCGGAAGCACCCGCAAGCTGTTCGCATTTATCGTCCTGCTTGGCGCAGCGGTGTCGGCCCTGTTCGCCAATGACGGAGCAGCATTGATCCTCACACCCATTGTGATCGCGATGTTGCTGGCGTTGCGTTTTTCTCCTGCGGCTACTTTGGCATTCGTCATGGCAGCCGGTTTTATCGCCGACACGGCGAGCTTACCGCTGGTGGTTTCCAACCTGGTCAACATTGTTTCTGCCGACTACTTCGATATCGGCTTCAACGAATATGCTTCGATCATGGTGCCGGTAAACATCGTCAGCGTGGCAGCGACATTAGCCATGCTGCTGTGGTTTTTCCGCAAAGATTTACCAAAGACCTATGACCTCAACCAACTGAACAATCCGGACGAGGCAATCCACGACCGGGCCACGTTTGTAGCCGGCTGGTGGGTGCTGGCACTACTCCTGATCGGCTTCTTTGTCATTGAGCCGTTGGGGGTGCCAATCAGCGCCATTGCAGCGGTCTGTGCGTTCATTCTCTATGTCATCGCGGCTCGTGGTCACGCCATCAACACAAGCAAGGTGCTCAAAGAGGCCCCATGGCAAGTAGTGATTTTTTCTTTGGGTATGTACCTGGTCGTCTATGGCCTGAAGAACGCCGGCCTGACCGACCACATCGCGCAGATCCTGAACGTGTTCGCCGGTTATGGCGTTTGGGGCGCGTCCCTGGGTACAGGGCTGCTAACAGCATTGCTGTCTTCGATCATGAACAACATGCCCACGGTTCTGGTTGGTGCCTTATCCATCCAAGCCGCCGAAGTTGATGGCGTCGTACAGCAAGCAATGGTGTACGCCAACATCATTGGCTGCGATCTAGGCCCGAAGATCACTCCAATTGGCAGTCTGGCCACGCTGCTGTGGCTGCATGTGCTGGCCAAGAAGGACATCAAGATCAGTTGGGGTTACTACTTCAAGACTGGGATCGTGCTGACCTTGCCTATCCTCGTCGCCACCTTGTCTGCCCTGGCATTGCGCCTCAGTTTCTGAATCAAGGAATCTTCTGATGAAAGTCTTGTTCATGTGCACCCACAACAGCTGCCGCAGCATTCTGTCCGAGGCGCTTTTCAACCACTTGGCGCCCGAGGGCGTAGAAGCTGTCAGCTCAGGAAGCTTTCCCAGTGGCCGGGTGAATCAAAGGGCACTGCAGACACTGGAGGCGGCGGGTATCTCTACTGCGGGCTTAAGCAGCAAGGCTTCGGACGCTTTTGAAGGCTCGCCGCCAGACATCGTGATCACTGTCTGTGACCGGGCTGCAGGTGAGGCATGCCCAATCTTCTTCGGGCCAGCTTTGAAGGCGCATTGGGGGCTGGCCGACCCGTCTGAGGCTAGCGGGTCGGAAGCCGAGATCACCGCTGCGTTTGAAACCACACTAGCCAAAATTCACGAACGCGTGAGCGCATTTCTTGCGCTGCCACTGAAGACCATCAGCACTGACCAGTTGAAAGCTGAATTGAATCGCATCGGTTCGCTTTAAAGACCAACCGAGGCGGCCCCCAATCAGGCGCCGCCGTAGGAGTTTGTATGCAAGAGACATTGCCGAACGTTCACGCCGACCTGATCGACATTCCTTCGTTGGAGCAACTGGCACCTCGTACGCCTTCGCTCCATAAGCCTCGAATTCTGCTTTTGTACGGATCGACGCGAGAGCGCTCTTTCAGCCGGCTGGTGACTCAGGAAGCAGCCCGCTTGTTGGAAGAGTTTGGCGCCGAAACCAAGATCTTTGACCCATCAGGTCTCCCGCTGCCGGATGACGCTCCCGATACACATCCCAAGGTCGCTGAGCTGCGCGAGCTGATGCAATGGTCTGAGGGGCAGGTGTGGTGCTCCCCTGAGCGTCACGGCTCCATGAGCGCAGTATTCAAAGCCCAAATTGACTGGGTACCGCTGGCGATGGGCGCTGTACGGCCTACGCAAGGCAAAACCCTTGCAGTGATGCAGGTCTGCGGCGGCTCCCAATCTTTCAACGTGGTCAATCAGCTGCGCGTACTGGGCCGATGGATGCGGATGTTCACCATCCCAAACCAATCTTCGGTGGCCAAGGCATTTACCGAGTTCGACGAGGCAGGTCGTATGAAGCCGTCCTCGTACTACGACCGACTCGTGGACGTGATGGAAGAGCTGATGAAGTTCACCCTGCTGTTGCGGGATCGCCAGGATTATTTGGTTGATCGGTACTCCGAGCGCAAAGAGTCCGCCGAAGAGCTTTCCAAACGCGTCAACCAGCGCTCCATCTAACGTCAGTGCGAGGAAACTGTATGAGCCAGATCACGATCTATCACAACCCGCAATGTGGCACCTCTCGCAACACCTTGGAGCTGATCCGCAACAGCGGAGAAGAGCCGACTGTTATCGAGTACCTACAGACCCCACCTGACCGCACCACGCTTGTCAGGTTGATCAAGGATATGGGTATTGAGATGCGGGCCCTGCTTCGCATCAAAGGCACTCCTTACGAGGAGTTGGGACTGGGCGATACGTCACTTACTGATGATCAGCTCATCGATGCCATGATGGCTCACCCCATCCTGATCAATCGCCCCATCGTCGTGACGCCCTTGGGCACACGCTTGTGTCGACCGTCAGAGGCAGTCCTCGACCTTCTGCCGCAAGAGCAGCGCGGCAGCTTCGTCAAAGAAGACGGACAAGTCGTCATTGATGAGAATGGCCGCAGGGTTTAAACCGATGTAAAGCAGATGGGCCTGGGGGGATGCTGGTGAATCAAAACTCGAAATTTGATGTAGTGGTCATTGGCGGTGGCCAATCCGCGCTCACCGTAGCCTATTTCTTGAGGCGTACAGGCCTTTCCTATGTATTACTCGACGCCGAGTCAGCACCGGGAGGGGCCTGGCGGCATGGGTGGGATTCTCTCCGACTATTCTCGCCGTCTGCTTGGAGCTCAATTGCCGGCTGGCCCATGCCAGCAGTATCCGAGGGGACTCCTGGGCTGGACGATGTTATCGACTATCTAACTCTGTACGAGCGTCGATATGACTTTCCCATCATCCGATCCACGCGGGTAAACCGTGTCGAGAAAATCGAAGACGGATTACGGGTTGTCTCCGAGGACAGAGCCTGGGAGGCCAAAGCGGTTATCAGTGCAACAGGCACCTGGAGCCGCTCATTTATCCCAAGCTATCCCGGACAGGAGTTGTTTTTAGGGCAGCAGCTTCATTCCGCTCATTACGTTGGGCCGGATGAGTTTGAGGGGAAAACTGTCCTTGTCGTCGGTGGTGGCAACTCGGGAGCCCAGATTTACGCCGAGGTTTCCAAAGTGGCTCAGACAACCTGGGTAACTCAAGAAGTCCCAAAGTTTCTACCTGATGAGGTTGATGGGCGCGTCCTGTTCGAACGAGCTACAGCTCGATTGAAGGCGCAACAGGATGGTGTGGAGCCTGAGCAGCCCGCTGGAGGGTTGGGCGACATCGTAATGGTGTCATCGGTGAAAGACGCTCGTGAACGCGGTGTATTGAGAGCGGTACGGCCATTCACGCACTTCACTTCGACAGGCGTTGTGTGGTCATCAGGAGACGAAACAAAGTTGGACGTTGTCATCTGGTGCACGGGATTTTCTCCCGCGCTCGACCACCTGAGCAGCCTGGGCGTTGTAGGCCTGGACGGTAAAGTGGCTGTGGACGAAAATCGAAGTGTTGCGTCACCCAATTTGTGGCTGGTGGGTTACGGCGATTGGACGGGGCTCGCCTCTGCGACATTGATCGGAGTAACCCGCACCGCTCGGGATGTAGTCAACCAAGTCCAAAGCTATCTCACTAGCGAACCCTGATGTCTCGCGACGCAAATCGAGTGTGCCTACTGTGATGCGACTTCAAGCTAAGGAAAGAGAATAGGCTCCAGTGGAGGAGTTGCCGGACACAGCCCGAGTCGCCAGTAGCCGACGTCGTGCCATTTCCCAAGCTTGAAGCCTACCTCCGGATATGTGCCGATGTGGACGAACCCCAGCGACTCATGCAGGCCCACACTTCCTTCATTGGGCTGTGCAATTCCGGCGTACGCTGCGCGAAATCTCTGCTTCTCAAGAATCGGAAGCAAGGTCTCATAGAGCTCACGGCCAACACCCTGACGGCGAGCCGATTCAGCTATGTATACCGTCACGTCAACTGCCCATCGGTAGGCCGGGCGTGCGCGGTGCTGGCTTGCATAGGCATAGCCCTTGACCTCCCCATCTTCTTCGGCCACAAGGTAGGGATATGTTTGAAGTGTGGTGGCTATTCGCTGAGCTATTTCCTCAGCGCTTGGCGGGATCTCTTCGAACGAGATCGCCGTTGTCGAAACTATCTGAGCGTAAATGCACTGGATAGCTTGTGCATCTGCCACCACTGCAGCGCGAATTGTGACAGGCATGTAGGACGTCCATGAGTAAGAATTTGAACACTACCTTTTCCTGGTCAGCTTTCGCCATTAGGCCATTAGAAAAAAGAGCGGCCTGAAATCTGTGTACCTCACTTGGGGGCTTGTCTTTCGTATAGTCCTAGCTCAAGACCACAGAAGGTTTATCGCGAAATTAGGGCCGCAATACATGCTCTCAGTTCTGCCCCTTAGGCTCATCAAATCCATCGGCTGCATCAACAGCTCAGCACACTGTAATCGTGCGCGAAGCAACTCGTCCTGACGGTATCGTTTAGCCGGCCTCAAAATACACTGCTGAGTAACCATCCGAAGAGGCCTCCAGCCAAGACTACCAACCATGGAGGAGCCTTCCAGAACATCAAGGCCACGAGAGCTATCAGCGTCAAGCCAAAGTCTGTAGGAGTGAATATGGCACTCGTCCAGACAGGGTTATACAAGGCCGCCAGAAGAAGGCCCACAACTGCTGCGTTTACGCCTGAAAGTGCAGCTTGGGTGCGTAAGCTTTTCCGCAGTTGCTCCCAGAATGGCAAAACGCCGATTACGAGCAGGAAAGAAGGGGCAAAAATTGCTAGGACGCACGCGGTAGCCCCGAGCCAACCAGAAGGTTGGGCATTCATGGACGCGCCAAGAAATGCTGCGAAGGTAAAAAGCGGGCCCGGTACGGCCTGTGCTAAACCATATCCGGCAAGAAATGTGTCATTGGCTACCCATCCGTTCGGCACGGTAGCTGATTGAAGCAGCGGCAGCACGACGTGCCCACCTCCAAAAACTAATGACCCAGTACGGAAAAAGGCATTTACCACAGCTAACGCTTGAGAGGGCCACACTTGAATCAGTAATGGCAGGCCAGCTAAAAGGCCGAAGAACAGCAGCAACAACACCACGCCGACTTTTCTGCTCACCGATATGGGCAAAGACTCCGTAGTTTGGCTTTCATCGGTTTTGAAGAGCATCATTCCTATGACAGCGCCGAAGAAAATCACGCCGATCTGCCCCCAGGCATGCGGCCAAAGCAGTGCAGCATAGGCAGCAAACACGGCGACGGTTATTCGAGGGGCATCAGTGCAAAGACTGCGGCCCATTCCCCAGACGGCTTGAGCAACGACAGCCACCGCGACAATTTTAAGACCATGTAAAAGACCGCTCGGAAGCGCCCCTCCCCACGAGGACATACCCTGAGCGAATAAAACCAGGATTATTGCCGAAGGCAATGTGAAGCCTGCCCACGCAGCTACTGCTCCAGGAAACCCAGCACGAGATAGTCCTAAACCTATTCCAACCTGGCTACTGGCGGGCCCCGGCAAGAACTGGCACAGAGCAATCAAATCCCCATAGCTACGCTCGCTCAGCCATTGGCGTCGAGCGACAAATTCTTCGCGAAAGTAAGCTAGATGTGCAATCGGGCCTCCGAAGGAGGTGAGCCCTAGGCGCAGAAACACCAGAAAAACCGCCCAAGGGGAGTCAGTCGTGACGGCCTTTACACTACTTTCGGCTGACAATATTCATCACTCCCAAAATGATTGCTGCACAAAACCAAATACTTTGGAGCAAACGGTATATAGGCTAAACGATGGCCTTCCTTAGGCATACGCGGCTAGCCCTGCGAGTGGATCAGAACTTGGTTTCATAATGATGTACCAACCTCAGCGAAAACCAGTTCGAGTTCTAAGCGGGTCTCGCGAGATGCTTACGGCTTTCACCATTGCCACACGTAACAGAGCCGTATCTACAAATTAGACTTTGCTAAAAAACCAACTCTTCAGCTACCTCTCCTTCAGCATTAAATTTTCGTGGGGCTTGACACTGAGTCCCGATCAAGGGTTGATTTGCTGTATACTGCCGGCTCTGCATACCCTGAATCGCCCCTAGTTTCGTAGACACCTCCAAGCCTTAAAATGAGGC
>NZ_AOHM01000129.1:0-430342 GCF_000510895.2 Pseudomonas sp. FH1 | reverse complement strand
TCTGAGTTTAAGAGATCTTGAAGACACAAGCTGGCTTGCCTGCGATGCAGACACCTCTGTACATCAGGCACACCGAGTTGATGCCATCGCAGGCAAGCCAGTTCCCACAGAAAAGCAGATCCAATTCAGCTCTGGCTCTGGCTCTGGCTCTGGCTCCGGCTCTGGCTCTGGCTTTGTTTTTGATTTTGATCTTAAGCGCCCCGTCAAACACGCTGGCCGGAATTCGGCAGGGATTTGGGGGGTAAACCGGCAGGGATGCCGGTTTAGCCGCCCCGCGCCATGGATGGCGCGTGGCGGCGGCCCCCCAAATCACTGTCGGATTACGGGCACACCGAGCCTAGGCGAGGTGCCGAGTGTTGGGGCAAGAGCGCTTTGGTTACTTTCGCGCTTTTCGAAAGTGACCCGCCGTAAGGGCGGAACCCTAAGTGGCCGTTACCCAAATAACGGATATGCCCCCCCACCAACCCCAACCCTTTTCGCCCAGCGGACTGCCGCTCCCCCCCATTTCCCGTTATACTCGCCGGCTTTCAAAAGTTCGCCAACGAGTGCTGCCCGCCATGGAAATCAACCCGATCCTTAACACCATCAAGGACCTGTCCGAGCGCTCCGAAACTATTCGGGGGTATCTTTGACTACGATCAAAAGCATGAGCGTCTGACCGAAGTCAATCGCGAGCTTGAAGATCCTGCTGTCTGGAACAAACCTGAATACGCCCAGGAACTGGGCCGCGAGCGCGCTGCGCTGGCGCAGATCGTCGATACCCTCGACGAACTGAACACCGGTCTGGCCGATTGCCGTGACCTGCTGGACATGGCCGTCGAAGAAAACGACGAAGGCGCAGTGGGCGATGTCGTCGCCGAGCTGGCCCGTCTCGAGGAAAACCTCGCCAAACTCGAATTCCGCCGCATGTTCAGCCACGAGATGGACCCGAACAACGCTTACCTGGACATCCAGGCCGGTTCCGGTGGCACCGAGGCCCAGGACTGGGCCAACATCCTGCTGCGCATGTACCTGCGCTGGGCAGACAAACGCGGTTTCGAAGCGACCATCATGGAACTGTCCGCCGGTGAAGTTGCCGGTATCAAGGGCGCGACCGTGCACATCAAGGGCGAATACGCCTTTGGCTGGTTGCGCACCGAGATCGGCGTACACCGCCTGGTACGCAAGAGCCCGTTCGACTCCGGCAACCGTCGCCACACGTCGTTCTCTGCGGTGTTCGTCTCGCCAGAGATCGACGACAAGGTCGAGATCGAGATCAACCCGGCCGACCTGCGCATCGACACCTACCGCTCCTCCGGTGCCGGTGGTCAGCACGTAAACACCACCGACTCGGCCGTCCGTATCACCCACGTACCGACCAACACCGTGGTCAGCTGCCAGAACGAACGTTCCCAGCACGCCAACAAAGACACCGCCATGAAAATGCTGCGGGCCAAGTTGTACGAGCAGGAAATGCAGAAACGCAACGCCGCGTCCCAAGCGCTGGAAGACACCAAGTCGGATATCGGCTGGGGTCACCAGATCCGCTCTTATGTGCTCGATGCGTCGCGGATCAAGGATCTGCGCACTAACATCGAACGCAGTGACTGTGACAAGGTGCTCGATGGCGACATCGACGAGTATCTGGAAGCCAGCCTGAAATCAGGCCTGTAACACCCTAATTCTGTGATGGAAAATTTAAAGACATGAGCGACCAACAACTCGACCAGGCCCTGCAACAGGAAGAAAACTCCCTGATCGCCCTGCGCAAGGAAAAGCTTGCTGCCGAGCGCGCCAAGGGCAATGCCTTCCCCAACGACTTCCGCCGCGAAAACTACTGCGATGCCTTGCAGAAGCAATACGCGGACAAGACCAAGGAAGAGCTGGCAGAGGCAGCGATCCCGGTCAAGGTGGCAGGTCGCATCATGCTCAACCGTGGCTCGTTCATGGTGATCCAGGACATGACCGGTCGCATCCAGGTCTACGTCAACCGCAAGACCTTGCCGGAAGAAACCCTGGCCTCGGTGAAAACCTGGGACATGGGCGACATCATCGCCGCCGAAGGCACCCTGGCCCGTTCCGGCAAGGGCGACCTGTATGTGGAAATGACCAGCGTGCGCCTGCTGACCAAGTCGCTGCGCCCGCTGCCGGACAAGCACCACGGCCTGACCGACACCGAGCAGCGCTACCGCCAGCGCTACGTTGACCTGATCGTCAACGAAGAAGTGCGCCACACCTTCCGTGTGCGCTCGCAAGTGATCGCGCACATCCGTACCTTCCTGATGCAGCGCGACTTCCTGGAAGTGGAAACCCCGATGCTGCAAACCATCCCCGGTGGTGCCGCAGCCAAGCCGTTCGAAACCCACCACAACGCGCTGGACATGGAAATGTTCCTGCGTATCGCGCCGGAGCTGTACCTCAAGCGTCTGGTTGTTGGCGGCTTCGAAAAAGTGTTCGAGATCAACCGCAACTTCCGTAACGAAGGCGTTTCGACCCGTCACAACCCAGAATTCACCATGTTGGAGTTCTACCAGGCCTACGCCGACTACGAAGACAACATGGACCTGACCGAAGAACTGTTCCGCGAACTGGCGCAGCTGGTGCTGGGCAGCACCGACGTGCCGTACGGCGACAAAGTGTTCCACTTCGGCGAGCCGTTCGTACGTCTGTCGGTGTTCGATTCGATCCTCAAGTACAACCCTGAGTTGACTGCCGACGACCTGAACGACATCGACAAGGCCCGTGCCATCGCCAAGAAAGCCGGTGCCAAGGTGCTGGGCTTCGAAGGCCTGGGCAAACTGCAGGTGATGATTTTCGAAGAGCTGGTTGAGCACAAGCTGGAGCAGCCGCACTTCATTACCCAGTACCCATTCGAAGTGTCGCCGCTGGCCCGTCGTAACGACGACAACCCGAACGTCACCGACCGCTTCGAGCTGTTCATCGGCGGCCGCGAAATCGCCAACGCCTACTCCGAGTTGAACGACGCGGAAGACCAGGCCGAGCGCTTCATGGCCCAGGTGGCCGACAAGGACGCCGGTGACGACGAAGCCATGCACTACGACGCTGACTTCGTCCGTGCCCTGGAGTACGGCATGCCGCCAACGGCCGGTGAAGGCATCGGCATCGACCGTTTGGTGATGCTGTTGACCAACTCGCCGTCGATCCGCGACGTGATCTTGTTCCCGCACATGCGGCCACAAGCGTAACCGAAGCGAAATCCGAAGCCGCCTTTTATAAGGCGGCTTTTTTATGTGGCGTCTTTAAGCGTCAAGCAAACAGCGCCAGGTTTTGATCTATTCAAGGATTTGAGTCGTGAACCGCGTAACCGCTCAAGAAGGCGCCGCCGGCATTGCCGCTGCCGTGGCTGAAAGCGTCCAGTACCAGGGCCGCAAGGCCAGTCGTCGGGGTAGCGAGCAGCGCAGGCAAGACATCCTCGATGCAGCCATGCGCATTGTGGTGCGCGATGGTGTACGGGGTGTGCGTCATCGGGCTGTGGCGGCGGAGGCCGGGGTGCCGTTGTCGGCCACCACCTACTATTTCAAGGATATCGATGACCTGCTCACCGATACCTTCGCCCAATACGTCGAACGCAGCGCCGCGTTCATGGGCAAGTTGTGGGTACGCAACGAAGGGCTGCTGCGCGAAATGGTGGCCTATGGCGATGGCAGCCCACAATCACGCTCGCAACTGGCGGATGATATTGCGCGCCTGACTGCCGATTACGTCTTGCGCCAACTGACCAACCGTCGTGAGCACCTGATGGCCGAGCAGGCGTTCCGCCAGGAAGCCTTGCTCAACCCGCGCCTGGCCGAGTTGGTGCGCTCCCACCAGCAGATTCTGTTGCAGGGCACCGGGCAGTTTTTTCAGGTGCTGGGCTCCCGCGAGCCGCAACAGGATGCCAAAGTGTTGACGGCGATAATCAGTCGGATGGAATATCAGGGCCTGCTGGGCGGCGCAGAGCCTCTGACCGGTGAAGAGATGCTTGAGATCCTCAAGCGTTACATGCATTTGGTGTTGGCCTCGGTCTGACACCGGGGGATGTCCAATGAAAACCTGGCGTCTGGCGGTAATCGCCTTGTCGTTCCTGCTGCTGAGCGGTTGCCTGGTGACCTTCAAGGATCCGCTGCCGGCCCATGACGCCGCGCCGCAGGCCCTGCTGGGCCAATGGTCGAGCAAAAACGCCTGGGGTGAACCGCTCAACCTGCACATCACCGCCATGGGTGAACACCGTTACAAAGCCGTGAGCTACCCTACAGCCAAGCCGGGCCAGCGTGATGAGTACCTGTTCAGCGTTTCTCGCCATGGTAGCCGCTGGTATTTGTCGGCGCCGCTGCCGGCCAAGCTCGGCGGGAACTTCATCCTGGCGGGCTTCGAAATCAACGAAAAGCATGAATTGGTGGTCTACAACCTCGACCTTGAGCAGATCCATCAAGCCATCGGCCAAAAGGCGTTGCACGGCAGTACCGTGGAAACCGTCGAAGGTGCAGGCGTATTGGTGGACAGCCCCTTGGACCAGGTGTTTGCCTACCTGGATGATCCGGCTAACGCCGATGTATTCGTGGAAGCCGTGCGCTACCAGCGCGCGGGCAAATAACGTTTAAAGAGGAAGCACCGGGTGGACGATTACCAGCAGACGATACGCACCTTGTCTGATCGCATTGTGCTGGCGCAAACACCGATTCGCGTCCTCGACGCCGTGAAGTGGGACGACACTATTCGCCAGGGGTTCCTCAAGGCCAAGGGCAAGGAAATGCCGGCGGTGAGCCGCGACTACTACCTCAACCGGCCGCTGTCGTTCGACTCCAGCGCGGTGAAGCTGGAGTTCCAGAACATCGAGCGCGATATCACCCGTCGCCTCGGGCAGTTCAGCCCGGTCGGGCAGATCATGCGCCGCATGTGCAAGGAATACCGCATGGTGGTGCGCATGCTTGAAGCACGCGGCACCGAGGATTTCGGCCTTATTTCCCAGGAACTCTATGGTGCGGCCTCCGATGCGTTCCACGCGGGCGACCCGACCCTGGCTGACTTGGGCCTGATGCTTTCGGACTACCTGAACAACATCGACGGTCGTGGCGACTTGAAGGACGAGGCCAAGACCCTCACCGCCAAGGACGCCGTGGCCCTGCTGCAAACCCGCTTGAACAAAGTGTTTGGCGAGGCCGAAGAGACCATTCGCGTGTTCGAGTCCGACGGTATCGTCGCCGACGCGGCGGCGGGTGCCGACTATATCAAGATCCGCGCCGACGCGATGTTCAACGACCGCGACGTACGCGCCCTGGAAGTGCATGAAGGCCTGGTGCATGTCGGCACCACCCTCAATGGCCAGAACCAGCCGATCTGCACCTTCCTGTCAAAAGGCCCGCCATCGTCCACCGTGACCCAGGAAGGCCTGGCGATCCTGATGGAAATCATCACCTTCGCTTCCTACCCGAGCCGCCTGCGCAAACTGACCAACCGCACCCGGGCCATCCATATGGTGGAAGAGGGCGCCGACTTCCTGCAGGTGTTCGAGTTCTTCCGCGAACAAGGCTTTGAGATGGCCGAAAGCTACGGCAACGCCAGTCGCGTTTTCCGGGGCTCGGTGCCGACCGGTCTGCCGTTTACCAAGGACTTGTCCTACCTCAAGGGCTTCATCATGGTCTACAACTACATCCAGCTCGCCGTGCGCAAGGGCAAGCTGGAACAAGTGCCGCTGCTGTTCTGCGGCAAGACCACCCTGGAAGACATGCGCACCTTGCGCCAACTGGTCGACGAAGGCCTGGTGGTACCGCCCAAGTACCTGCCGGAACAATTCCGTGACATGAACGCACTGGCGGCGTGGATGTGCTTCTCCAACTTCCTCAATCACTTGAGCCTGGATCGGATCGAGGCGGATTACTCCAATATCCTTTAAACCGTGGTATTCGCGAGGCTTCAACGGATGAGAATCCTCGGCATTCTGTGCCTGCTACTCACATTGAACGGCTGCAGCTCGCTGCTGTTCTACCCCGAGCCCGGCCTGCCGTTCACGCCGGAAAAAGCCCACCTGCACTACCGCGACGTTAGCTTGACCACCGCCGACGGCGTGAAGCTCCATGCCTGGTGGTTGCCGGCCAAGCCCGGTGTGCCGCTCAAGGGCACGGTGCTGCATTTGCATGGCAACGGCGGCAACCTGGCCTGGCACCTGGGCGGCAGTTGGTGGCTGCCCGAGCAAGGCTACCAAGTGCTGTTGCTGGACTATCGCGGTTATGGCTTGTCGCAAGGCAAACCCTCGCTGCCCGCGATCTATCAGGACGTGGACGCGGCGTTCAGTTGGATCGACCAGGCGCCGCAAACCCAGGGCCAGCCGCTGATTATTCTCGGCCAAAGCCTGGGCGGGGCGTTGGCGGTGCACTACCTGGCCGCCCATCCGGAGCGCCAATCCCAGCTCAAGGCCCTGGTGTTGGACGGCGTCCCCGCCAGTTATCGTGACGTAGGACAATTCGCCCTGAGCACTTCCTGGTTAACATGGCCGTTTCAGGTGCCCCTGTCCTGGCTGGTGCCGGACGGCGACAGTGCAATCTATGCCATGCCCCAACTCACAGGCGTGCCGAAGCTGTTGTTCCACAGCCTGGACGACCCGATCGTGCCGGTGGCCAATGGCATCCGCCTCTACCAGGCCGCGCCACCACCCCGGGTGCTGCAGTTGACCCGTGGCGGACATGTGCAGACCTTTGCCGACAAGACCTGGCAAACGGTGATGCTGCGCTACCTGGACGACCCGCAGCACTTCAACGGCTTGCGCCGCCTGGGCGAGATTCCGAACTTTCCTAAAGTTGATTCATCAGAGAGCCCGCAATGAGCGAAGAACGCAACATGATCCCGCTGATCCTTACCGGTATCGGCACCATCATCGGCACCGTTGGCTGCCTGTGGTTCTACGGTTACCTGCACTTTGCCAAGCCGGAAGATGCCTTGCTGCTCAGCGATTTCACCATGCTCAAGACGGTGCCGGGCGAGGACTACAAGATCTCCCTGACCCCGGCCGCGCAAGTGGCGCAGTGCGTGGATGGCGTGCTGGTGATGTTCGACACCGAGCAGAAAGGCCTCAGCGGCGTGTTGGTGAACAACAAGAAGCAGGCTGTGCGATGCATGGGGCAGGAAACCCCGCAATTGCAGCAGTGAAGGCGGTTTTTGCCGGTGTGGGAAAGCTCCGTTTTGCGTGCCGACTAATGATTTAACACTGATAAGCCGCTCGGCACGCCGGAACCCGCCTGCCGTGCTCACCACAGATCATGGACTGATTGGATTTACCAATCGGTCCATTTTTTCATGACGCTGGAGTGAGCAAATATGGCGGGTATAAACGCAATGCCGGGTGTAGGCAGCATGGGCGGTGGTGGACAGGTTGCCGGTGGCCCTCAACAGAACCAGGGGCTGGATCAGCAGATCAAGGACGTTCAAAGCAAAATCAAAGAGATGCAGTCACAAGGTGCTAAAGGCGGCCAGGGCAGCGAGGGCGGAGGTGGCCTCGACGAACTGATGAAACTGTTGGAGAAACTGCTCGCCCAAAAAGCTCAAGGTGGGCAGGGTGCGCAAGGCGATCAAGGCGCGCAGGATGGCCAAGGTGGCGGCCAGGGTCAGGGCCAGATCCAAATGCCGGAGACCCAAGGCACAGGCAAGGTCGGCGGTTAAACGCCACCTCTCGAAAACCGCCCTTTCAGGGCGGTTTTTGCGTGCTCAATCCGCTATTCAGCCTGTAACGACGTGAGTGGCGTACTACAGGGTGTCGCACGTCATGCAGATGAAATGGAAATGTCTGGAACCGGTTCGACTTAAATGCCACATAAAAAGTGGCTACCTACATAGATTGGGTCGAGGATGAAAATACATATTCCTGTATTGGAAAACATGTTGGCCATGGCAAGGCAGCATGTGGCGCTGGAACAGGAAGCCGCTCGCAGGTACAAGCGCGATCAAGGCAGGGACGAGCAAGCGAGCGCGAAGATTGAAATGCCAGCCGAGGACACGAATCGCACTATCCAGTTTGACGAGCCGAAAAAAAACCCACCGTGAGGTGGGTTTTCTTATCCAGCGCCAATCAATCAGTTGGCAACGGAAGACCGTGGCTTGACGGGCTGGTTGTCGTTGGAGATGGTCACTTCAACGCGGCGGTTCATGGCACGGCCCGAAACGCTGCCGTTGTCGGCAACCGGGTATTCCTTGCCGTAACCCTGGGTCACGATGCGCGAGATATCCACGCCTTGTTGAGCCAGTGCGCGTTGTACCGAAGCGGCACGACGCTCGGACAGGCTTTGGTTGTACGAATCGGAACCGGTGCTGTCGGTGTAGCCTTCGACGATCACTTTACGGTCCGGGTTATCGCGCAGGAACTGAGCCAGCTTGGTGATGTTCACGAGGCCGCTGGATTTCAGGTCGGACTTGTTGGTGGCGAACAGCACGTCACCAAAGGTGACCAGCGTGCCGCGATCGGTCTGCTTGGCGTTCAGGCTGTCCTGCAGTTGCTTGATCTGCGCATCGCGGGCATCCAGCAACGCACGGGCACGTTCGTCGCCGGCGTTTTTCAGCTTGGCTTCGGATTCACGCAGCACGATGGTGTCTTTGGCGACTTCAACGCGCTGGTTGGTCAGGTAGGCCAGTTGGTCGACTTTCTTCTGGTCTTCCTTGTCGCGGTAGGCCTTGTCAGCCTTGTCCAGCCATTCGCTGGCGTCCTTGGTTTCCAGGGCCGCGAGCTTGGTGGCTTGCGGGTTGGTCTGCAGGGAGGAGAAGTTGGTCCGCGCGTTTTCCAGGTTCGCGTTTGGCGGGGTGGAGCAGGCCGCCAGTGCAACGCTCATCGCCAGCAGGGCAGGGATCATCAATTGTTTACGCATAGTCGTGTCGTCCTTTCAATTCTTTATCGGGTGCGATTGGGTCACAGGAAGCGTCTTACTTCTGCTGGATAGCAGCTGGACGCATGCCTTCCTTACGCAACTCATCAACAGCCTTTTGGGAATCCTTCACAGCCTGTTCAGCCTTGGCGGCCTGGGCCTTGCGCTCTGCGACGCGGGCGTCCCACTCGGCTTGTTCAGCCAGGCGGCGGGCTTCGTCGTAGTTCTTGTCGTGCATGGCAATCTCGGCTTGCTTGAGCTTGTCCTGGGCCGACTTCATTTCCACCGCAGCGTACTCAGTACCGCCAGCGCTGACAGCGCTGTTTACCGCGGACTGGGTGACGGCGTACTGCTCGGTCGGAGGATTGCCGGCGCAGCCCGCCAGAACGAAGCTGGTGCCGATTGCCAGCGCGGCCAATTTGAGCCCGCGCAGGTGGTTAAACGAGGATTTGGCAGTGCTGGTCTTCATCGTCTTCAACTCCATTGGATAACTCCTGAAAAACATCAAAATCCATGTCACTGGTCTGCGGCGGCGGGCTTGGCACTGATGCGCAAATTGCCCTTTAAAACGACCGTTCCAAGTGATGGCTTACTGGCTGTGACCGGAGGCTTTTTTCAAAAGTTCAGAGAAGATGGCGATTTGCCTAAAAAAATATCTGACTGGTTGGTCAGCGTAAAAAGTTGGAACTTCTGCGTTGCGCAGCGGTACGCCGGGCCCTTTAGGAGCCCGGAATACAAGGGGTTTTGTGGGGTTGAGTCAGTGTTTCTGTTCGTCGCTGCTCGCTGACAGATCATGCAGATAACGGCGCGACAGTGTCAGAAAACGTGGGGTAGGGCCGACGTCTTCGTACAGGGGGTCGCCTTCTTCATCGGTGGCAATGACGTGCTGGCCCTTGATGTAGGGGAAGCTGGCTTCCAGCTCTTCAAGCGCTGCGCCGATCAACTCACCGAGCAATTCTTCGGGGTGGCGCTTGGGGTACATCTCGGTAATGGCCGCCAGCCGCGCGGCGGACTCCATATCCAGGTGGATGGCGTACTCGGTCTTGGTCAAGCGACCCTTGGCGTTCTCTTCCCAATGCTGGGCCAGTTCTCGAATTTTCATGGCAACCTCAATGAAGCCCGCTTTTAGCAGGCGGTGATGAGTGTCCAGTCGCCTGCGCGGATAAACGCGACGACTTATCCTTGAGACTAGCTGCAACTCACAAGGTTTAAAGTCTTGTCATAAATCGAGGCTGGCGGCACTCTGGCAAACCTGCGCGTCCCGGATTTCTGGCTGGAGATTGGCTGATGAGTGATATCGATGCACGCTTGCGTGAGGATGTTCACCTGCTGGGTGAGCTATTGGGCAACACCATTCGAGAGCAGTATGGCGATGATTTCCTCGACAAGATCGAGCAGATCCGCAAAGGCGCCAAGGCTGACCGGCGCGGTGCCGGCGATGAACTGAGCACCAGCCTCAACCAGTTGCAGGAAAACGAACTGTTGCCGGTGGCCCGTGCCTTCAACCAGTTCCTCAACCTGGCCAACATTGCCGAGCAGTACCAATTGATCCACCGGCGTGATGAGTCGCAGCCGGCACCGTTCGAGTCCCGCGTCTTACCTGAATTGCTGGCGCGGCTGCAAAGCGAAGGCCATAGCAACGAATCCCTGGCCCGTCAGTTGGGGCGCCTGGAGATCGAACTGGTCCTCACCGCCCACCCTACCGAAGTGGCGCGCCGCACCCTGATCCAGAAATACGATGCAATCGCCGCGCAACTGGCGGCCCAGGATCACCGCGACCTCACCACGGCTGAGCGCGAGCAGATCCGCCAGCGCCTGCAACGTTTGATCGCCGAAGCCTGGCACACCGAAGAAATCCGCCGCACCCGACCCACGCCCGTGGACGAAGCCAAGTGGGGCTTTGCAGTGATCGAGCACTCGCTGTGGCACGCGATCCCCAACTATTTGCGCAAGGCTGACCAGGCGCTGCACGCCGCCACCGGTTTGCGCTTGCCCCTGGAGGCGGCGCCGATCCGCTTTGCGTCGTGGATGGGCGGCGACCGTGACGGCAACCCGAATGTCACAGCCCCGGTCACCCGCGAAGTGCTGCTGCTGGCGCGCTGGATGGCCGCCGACCTGTACTTGCGCGATATCGATCACCTGGCCTCTGAGCTGTCGATGCAGCAAGCCAGCCCGGCGTTGCAGGACAAGGTCGGTGATAGCGTCGAGCCTTATCGCGCCTTGCTCAAGCAACTGCGCGAACGCCTGCGCGCTACACGGCAATGGGCACATACCGCGTTGAGCAGTAGCACCCCGGCGCCGGCCGAGGTATTGCAGAACAACCGCGACCTGTTGGAGCCGCTGGAGCTGTGCTACCAGTCGCTGCACGAATGCGGCATGGGCGTGATCGCCGATGGCCCGTTGCTCGACTGCCTGCGCCGTGCGGTGACCTTCGGTCTGTTCCTGGTGCGCTTGGATGTGCGTCAGGATTCCAGCCGTCATTCGGCCGCCATGACCGAAATCACCGACTACCTCGGGCTGGGTCGTTACGAGGACTGGAACGAAGAGATGCGCATCAGCTTCCTGATGAAGGAGCTGGCCAACCGTCGACCGCTGCTGCCGGGCTATTTCAAACCGTCAGCGGACACTGCCGAGGTGCTCAACACCTGTAAGGAAGTCGCCGCCGCACCGGCTGCATCCTTGGGTTCGTATGTCATTTCCATGGCCGGTGCTGCGTCGGACGTTTTGGCGGTGCAACTGCTGCTTAAAGAGTCGGGCGTGCAGCGGCCGATGCGCGTAGTGCCGCTGTTCGAAACCCTCGCCGACCTAGATAACGCCGGCCCGGTGATCGAGCAACTGTTGCTGTTGCCCGGCTATCGTGCGCGTTTGCAGGGCCCGCAGGAAGTGATGATCGGCTACTCGGACTCGGCCAAGGACGCCGGCACCACCGCCGCCGCGTGGGCGCAGTACCGGGCGCAGGAGCGTCTGGTGGATATCTGCCGCGAGCAACAGGTGGAGTTGCTGTTGTTCCATGGTCGCGGCGGCACCGTCGGCCGTGGCGGCGGCCCGGCTCACGCGGCAATCCTGTCGCAGCCACCGGGTTCGGTGGCGGGGCGGTTTCGCACCACCGAACAAGGCGAGATGATCCGCTTCAAGTTCGGCCTGCCGGATATCGCTGAGCAGAACCTCAACCTTTATCTGGCTGCTGTGTTGGAGGCGACGCTGCTGCCACCGCCGCCGCCGGAGCCGGCCTGGCGCCATTTGATGGATGAATTGGCGGCAGACGGTGTCAGCGCTTACCGCGCCGTGGTGCGGGAAAATCCGCAGTTCGTCGAGTATTTCCGCCAATCCACGCCGGAACAGGAACTGGGTCGCTTGCCCTTGGGCAGTCGCCCGGCCAAGCGTCGTGCGGGCGGGATTGAAAGCCTGCGCGCGATCCCGTGGATCTTCGGCTGGACCCAGACCCGCCTGATGCTCCCGGCCTGGCTCGGCTGGGAAGCGGCATTGAGCAAGGCCCTGGAGCGCGGCGAAGGCGAGTTGCTGGGACAGATGCGTGAACAGTGGCCATTTTTCCGCACCCGTATCGATATGCTGGAAATGGTGCTGGCCAAGGCGGATGCCGATATCGCCCGCCTGTATGACGAGCGGCTGGTGCAGCCGGACCTGCTGCCATTGGGTGCGCATCTGCGCGACCTATTGTCGCAGGCGTGCAGCGTGGTGCTTGGCCTGACCGGCCAGTCGCAACTGCTGGCCCATAGCCCGGACACCCTGGAGTTCATCCGCCTGCGCAACACCTACCTCGACCCCCTGCACTTGCTGCAGGCCGAGTTGCTGGCGCGTTCACGCCAGCAGGAAGCGGCGCAGGATAGCCCTCTGGAGCAGGCGCTGCTGGTCTCCGTGGCGGGTATTGCTGCGGGTTTGCGTAACACCGGTTAAGGTTTTTTGCGTGTTCTCAATGGCTTGCAGATAAACCGCAGCGGCTGCCCTGAAAAGGGCAGTTGGCATTTATGGGGCCGGGTTGCACTCAGGCACACCCTACCTATGACGCATGCCCTGCGCGGGTTCCTGCGACTTTTGGCGGCTTGTGTGGTTAAGGCCTGCTGTGTATCTTGATCAGCCTTTGGCCGTTTGGGCGGCCCGAATTCTATTTTTACGCGATTGGCCCCACGCGGCGAATCCGAGCACCATCTCTATAAAAAATTGAGGAGCACATCAATGCGCGTCATTCTGCTGGGAGCTCCCGGGGCCGGTAAAGGTACTCAGGCAAAGTTCATCACTGAAAAATTCGGCATTCCACAAATCTCCACTGGCGACATGCTGCGTGCGGCGGTCAAGGCCGGCACCGAGCTGGGCCTGATCGCCAAGAGCGTGATGGACAGCGGTGGCCTGGTTTCCGATGACTTGATCATCAACCTGGTCAAGGAACGCATCAGCCAGGAAGACTGCAAGAACGGTTTCCTGTTCGACGGCTTCCCACGCACTATTCCCCAGGCTGAAGCCCTGGTGAAAGCCGGCGTTGAGCTGGATGCGGTGGTTGAAATCGCGGTGGAAGATGAAGAGATCGTCCAGCGCATTGCCGGTCGTCGCGTTCACGAAGCCTCGGGCCGCGTGTACCACACCGTCTACAACCCACCAAAAGTGGAAGGCAAGGACGATGTGACCGGCGAAGACCTGGTACAGCGTAAAGACGACACCGAAGAAACCGTGCGTCATCGTCTGTCGGTCTACCATTCGCAGACCAAGCCGCTGGTGGATTTCTACCAGAAGCTGTCCGCCGCCCACGGCAAGCCGAAGTACAGCCATATTCCTGGCGTCGGCTCGGTTGAAGCGATCACGGCCAAAGTGCTGCAAGCACTGAGCTGATCGCTCCACCGGCTTCACGGATAACGGCCCGCTTGCGGGCCGTTGTTGTTTATACTGGCGCACTTTTTTTCGACTTGGACACCCACACCGATGAGTACCCTGCTGGCCCTGGACACCGCGACTGAAGCTTGCTCCGTTGCCCTGCTGCACGATGGCAAGGTGACGAGCCACTACGAGGTGATCCCGCGTCTGCACGCGCAGAAGCTGTTGCCAATGATCAAGCAGCTGCTGGAAGACGCCGGCACTACGCTGGCTGCGGTGGATGCCATCGCCTTCGGCCGTGGTCCGGGTGCGTTTACCGGTGTGCGTATTGCCATCGGTGTGGTGCAGGGCCTGGCATTTGCGCTGGAACGCCCGGTATTGCCGGTGTCCAACCTGGCCGTACTGGCCCAGCGCGCCTTGCGTGAACATGGCGTTCATCAGGTTGCGGCGGCTATCGATGCACGCATGGATGAGGTGTACTGGGGCTGTTACCGCGAAACGGCAGGCGAGATGCGCCTGGTGGGTGTAGAAGCCGTGCAGCCGCCTGAGTCGTCCGTATTGCCGGGTGATGCCAGTGGTGACTGGTTCGGTGCTGGCACCGGTTGGGGTTACGGCGAGCGCATCGCGGTGCCTTTGATTGGCCAGGACGCTGCGATGTTGCCGCATGCTGAAGATTTGCTGGCCCTCGCGCGTTTTGCATTTGATCGGGGAGAGGCAATTCCAGCGGACCAAGCGGCTCCGGTTTATCTACGCGATAAGGTGGCGCAGACAAAGGCTGAACGCGGGATTATTTGACGTCAAAAATGATGGCAATTTGGGGCTAAATTCACCAATCGTCAGAATTTGGCCCCGGTTTTAAACCTTTTTCAAATTATGTGTTCTAGTTATCACCAGAGCATTTGCGCACCACGGATGATGCTGCCAAAATGCCATTACTGATAGCGAGTTCGCGCCCATGCGTATTGATGGCTTTTCCTCACAGTCTTACCCAATCAAGCGCAAGCCGCGTAAGGCAAACGTCACGGTAGACGAGTCTGTCGAGGATTCGCCGGACTTCATCGAGGTCCAGTCCGACGCCCAAGCCAACGCTCAAGCCCGTATCAGCGGTCTTCCCGCCCGTCAGCAAGACATGGTCTTCCCGCGCTCCATGAGCAAAAGCGTCGCCACCGCCCTGGCCAGCTACCTGACCACCGCCGGTTTTGTCGAATGGGATATGGAAGTGCTGGGCCTCGACATCCACATCTGATGCGCCTGCCTTACTACCTCGGTTGCCCGTCCTGGAGTGAAAACGCCTGGCGCGAATACCTGTACCCCGCCGATGCCCGTTCCAGCGACTACCTCGCGCTCTACTCCCAGGTCTTCAACGCCGTTGAAGGCAACACCACGTTCTATGCACGACCCTCGGCCGCCACGGTGCAACGCTGGGCTGAAATCATGCCCGACGATTTCCGTTTCACGGCCAAGTTTCCCGGTGATATCAGCCACAGCGGCAACCTGATTGAGCAGCTACCGGCTGCGGAAAGCTTTGTGGGTTTGATGAGCCCTCTGGGTGAACGGGTCTCGCCGCTGTGGTTGCAGCTGCCCGCGACGTTCACACCGCAGCGTCTGGGGGAGTTGGCAGGCTTCATTGATGGCCTTGAGCGGCCCATGGCGGTGGAAGTGCGTCATTCGGAATTCTTCGCCAAAGGCGATGCCGAGCGCATGCTTAACCGCTTGTTACGGGACCGGGGTGTGGAGCGCATCTGCCTGGACCCGCGTGCGTTGTTCAGTTGCACGTCTACATCGGCCGCCGTGCTGCACGCCCAATCGAAAAAGCCCAAGGTGCCAACCCGGCCGGCGGCCCTGACGCAGTTTCCCCAAGTGCGTTTTATCGGTCATCCCGAACTGGAAGCCAACGACCCATTCCTGATGCCGTGGGTGGAAAAAGTCGCCGGGTGGATCGAAGAAGGCCGCACCCCCTACGTGTTCCTGCACACCTCGGATAATCGCCTCGCCGCACAACTGGCCCTGCGTTTCCACGACCAACTGATGGCGCGCCTGCCGGGTCTGCCGCCGCTGCCGACCTTGGATCGTGCTCCCGCCGTGGAGCAACTGGGGTTACTCTAGGGCTCCTTTTCCCGCCAGGAGCCAGACATGGATGCCCAAACCCTTCGCGCCGAAACCTTCAAGGCCTTGCACGAGCGTGACCGCGCGTTCGTGATGCCCAACCCGTGGGATGCAGGCTCCGCCGTGATGCTGGCCAGCCTGGGGTTTGAAGCCCTCGCCACCACCAGTGCGGGCTACGCGTTCAGCCTGGCGCGCCCGGATGCGGAAGGTGCGTTGTCCTTGGACGACACCTTGATCAACGCCCGCATGATTGCCCAGGCCACGGCGTTGCCGGTAGCGGCTGACCTGGAGAACGGCTTCAGCGACACCCCCGAAGGCTGCGCCCAGACCATCCTGCGTGCCGCCGCCACCGGCATTGTCGGCGGCTCCATTGAAGACGCCACGGGCATTGCCGCCGATCCGATCTATCCTTTCGACCTGTCCGTCGAGCGCGTCGAAGCTGCGGTGGCCGCCGCGCGCAGCCTGCCATTCCCGTTCACCTTGACGGCCCGTGCGGAAAACCTCCTGTATGGTCGCCTGGATTTGCCTGACACCATCCGCCGCCTGCAAGCCTACGCCGAAGCCGGTGCCGACGTGCTGTACGCGCCGGCGCTGCGCAGTGCCGAAGAAGTGCTGGCGGTGGTCAAGGCGGTGGCGCCCAAGCCGGTGAACGTGTTGATGTCCGGCGGCTTGAACCTCAGTGTCGCGCAGCTCAGCGCGATGGGCGTGCGGCGGATCAGCGTCGGCTCGGCCCTGGCGTTGGCGGCCTATGGCGAGTTCTATCGTGCCGCCCAGGAAGTGTACGAACTGGGCACGTTCACCTTTACCGAGCGCAAGATGCCCTTCAGTCAGGCCAACGAGTTCTTCAAGGGCTAAGGGATGCGCTTTTTCAAAGTGATGGGCGTGCTGCTGATCCTGGCGGGCGGTTTTGCCGTTGGCGTCTGGCGTGGCTGGGTGCCTCTGCCGGCTGATTGGAATCCTTGGGCGCCGCTGGATGTGCGCGCCAGCCCGAACTTGTTGACCCGCTACAAGCTGGGGCGCCTACAGGATGACCCTGCGTTGTGCGACCAAGTGCTGGAAACCTCGGGCCTGCGCGTCAGTCATCAAGCCGATACACCCGCCGATGCCGCGTGTCCGCTGCGCAATACCTTGCGCGTTCAGGGGGCCGCGGTTGGGCTGAGCAGCAGTTTTCTCGCCAGTTGCCCGCTGGCGGTGGCGTTCGCCCTGTTCGAGCGCCACAGCCTGCAGCCGGCGGCCCAGGCTGTGTTCGGCCAGGCGGTGACGCGGGTCGATCATCTGGGCAGCTTTGCCTGCCGCAATATGTATAACCGCGCCGAAGGGCGACTCAGCCAGCATGCGTCCGCCAATGCCCTGGACATCGCCGGTTTTCGCCTGGCGGACGGGCGCAGTATCAGCGTGCTCAAGGATTGGCCGGGGGAGGGCGACAAGGCGCGCTTCCTGCGTCAGGTCCGCGACAGTGCCTGCGATGATTTCAACGTGGTGTTGAGCCCGGACTACAACGCCGCGCACCGCAACCATTTCCATCTGGATATGGGGCGTTGGTGGGTGTGTCGCTGAGTGTCAGGCGGCCAGGCGCAGGTTCTGGGTGACCAGCGGGCGCGCCCAGTAGTAGTCGAAGTCGAGCGCCTTTTGCTGAGCGACCAGCTCTTCAGTCGGGTACGGCGTGGCAGCCGGCGGCAGCAGGTCCAGTTCGAATTCGGCGATGGGCAGGTGCAGTGGGCGTGGCTCCGGCGCCGGACCTGGCTCTGGCAGCGGTTCGCCAGCGGTGAGCACAATCGGGCGCACCCAACCGCTTTCGAAGTTCTGCTGGCGTTGCTGGGCGACGATTTCTTCTTGCGGGAACGGCGTGGCAGCCGGTGGCAGCAGCTCGGTTTCGAACTCGGCGATCGGCAGGAACAGCGGTTCTGGTGGGGCAATTTCGGTGTCTTTCACGTCGCACTCACGCTGGGTGAGGATCTGCGACAACAGGTCGGCGCCGGCGCTGGGTTCTACCGCTGGGTCCGCCGGTGCCGGCGCCTGCACTGCCAGCGCGTCCGGCGTATCGCCGAGCTGTTCGGCCAACGCGCGGGCGAAGAAGTCCTGCCACACATGACTCACCCCGGCCAGCGCTTGGGTATTGCGCAGGCCGTAGTGGTTGTGGGTCGGCAGTACACCGATGGTTAGGGGAAGAATGTCTGACATTTTTCTCGGTCGACGCTCAGCTCTGGCAAAATACCTGACTGTTGTTTTTATCGGCCGCTGTTTGCCGATCCTTAATATTTTTGAGCGTAGCGATTGATGAGCGAACAACCAGCGGCCAGCCGCATCCAGGTCGAGGCCTTGGGCGAAGCGTTCCAGGGCCGTGCCGAGCAGTGGGCAACACTGCTCGGGTTGCCGATGCGCCTGGCGGATGCGGACTTTTCCCTGCAAGTGGGCGAGCACGGCCTACAGCTGCAACAGCTCGGGCCTGACGCGCCGGGGCCGGTGCGGGTGGACTTTGTCGAAGGCGGCGCGGCGCATCGGCGCCTGTACGGTGGTGGCAGCGGGCAGATGATCGCCAAGGCCGTGGGCATCGCCCAAGGCGTGCGTCCACGGGTGTTGGACGCCACGGCTGGCCTGGGCAAGGACGCCTTCGTGCTGGCCAGCCTGGGCTGCGAGATGAGCCTGATCGAGCGTCAGCCGCTGATCGGCGCCTTGCTTGAGGATGGTCTGGCGCGAGGCGCGGATGATTTTGAGGTAGCGCCGATCGTGGCGCGCATGAAATTGCTCAAGGGCAACTCCATCGACGTGATGCGCGACTGGGAAGGCGAGCCGCCCCAGGTGATCTACCTCGACCCGATGTTTCCACACCGTGAGAAAACCGCCCTGGTGAAAAAGGAAATGCGCCTGTTCCGGCCGCTGGTGGGGGATGATCCGGACGCGCCGGCGCTGTTGGCGGCCGCCCTGGCCCTGGCCAGCCACCGTGTGGTGGTCAAGCGTCCGCGCAAGGCGCCGTGCATCGAAGGGCCTAAGCCGAGCCATGCGCTAGATGGCAAGTCCAGCCGGTATGACATCTACCCCAAGAAAGCGCTCAAGGTTTAAGCGGCAAGCGGCAAGCAAAAGCGCTTTCAACTTGCAGCTTGCAGCTAACCGCTTGCCGCTGCCTCCCTCCTATACGCCCGCATAAACAACCCCACCACCTCCTGCACATGCGCTTCGGCGGCTTCTTCACTCAGTTGCCCGCCGCAGCCATACAGCAAGCAGAAATTCGCCGTGCCCTTGAGCAGGCAGAAAAAATGCTCGGCCGCCGTAAAGGGCTTGTCGATGCTCAGTGCGCCGCTCTGGTCGATCTTGCCGAGCAGGCGTTCCATGCCTTGCAACATGCGCATGGGACCGGCCTCGAAGAAAATCTGCGAGAGTTTCACGTCCTGATTGCCGGTGGTCATCATCAGGCGATGCAGGTTGACCGATTCCTCGCTGTTGATCAGGCGATGGAACCCTCGCGCGATATTCAGCAACACAGTCTCCACGGGCATGCCCGCAGGCAACTCGAAGTACATCACCGGCAGTTGCTCTTCGCACTTGGCCACCACTGCGGCGGTGAACAAGGTCTCTTTGTCGTTGAAGTGGCTGTACACGGTCAGTTTCGACACGCCGGCCTCAAGGGCCACGGCATCCATGCTGGTACTGGCGTATCCATTGCTCAAAAACAGGATTTTCGCTGCTTCGAGGATTGCCTGGCGTTTTGCCATGTCCTTGGGGCGCCCGGGGCTATTGGTGTTTACGGGATTGTCGGACATTTTCACCTTTAATGCTGGACTGGTGAGTTTGGTATTAATAACATACCCGCCAGTATAATTATTCTTAGCTTCATTTGCGAAAGGTCCTACAGCATGCGCAGTACTTTCCTGCCCTTTGCGTTGCCTGTCAGTCTGGTCTTCCTGTTGGCCGGATGCGGTCATGAAGAAGCGGCCCAGACCACCCTCCGTCCGGCCATGGTGGTGCAGCCACAGCCTTCTGCACAGTCGATGGACAGCTACCCCGGTGAAGTGCGCGCCCGTTATGAGCCAGACCTGGCCTTTCGCATCGGTGGCAAAGTCAGCAAGCGCTTGGTGGAAGAGGGCGAGCGGGTCAAGGCCAATCAGGCGCTGGCCGAACTCGACCCTCAGGACGTGCGCCTGCAACTGGAAGCGACCCGTGCCCAAGTCGCCGCCGCCGAGGCCAACCTTAGCCTGGTGCGCGCCGAGCGTGACCGCTACAAGACCCTGATGGACCGTCAGATGGTCAGCCGTTCCCAGTACGACAATTCCGAAAATCTCTATCGATCCGGTGAGGCCCGTCTCAAGCAGATCAAAGCCGAGTTCGACGTGGCC
Source organism: Pseudomonas sp. FH1 (assembly GCF_000510895.2). Classification (NCBI taxonomy): domain Bacteria; kingdom Pseudomonadati; phylum Pseudomonadota; class Gammaproteobacteria; order Pseudomonadales; family Pseudomonadaceae; genus Pseudomonas; species Pseudomonas sp. FH1. The sequence continues at coordinate 410,256 of NZ_AOHM01000129.1, read as the reverse complement.
AGCAACCAGGCCGGCTATGCGGTGCTGCGTGCGCCGCAGGACGGGGTGGTGGCCAAGCGTGCGGTGGAAGTCGGCCAGGTGGTGTCCGCCGGCCAGACCGTGTTCACCCTGGCTACCGATGGCGAGCGCGAAGTATTGATCAGCCTGCCGGAGCAGGGTTTTGGTCGTTTCAAGATCGGCCAGCCGGTATCGGTCGAGCTGTGGAGCCAGCCCGACCAGCGCTTCAGCGGTCGCATTCGTGAGCTGTCGCCGGCTGCCGATCCAAAGTCGCGTACGTTCGCTGCCCGTGTGGCGTTTATCGGCGGCAAGGTCCCGGCCGAACTGGGCCAGAGCGCCCGGGTGTTCATACAGGTCGACGGCGATGTTCCACTATCGGTCCCACTGTCGGCCCTCAGCGCGGAGAACGGTGCGTCCTACGTGTGGCGTGTACAGCCAGACAACACCCTCAAGCGCACACCGGTCCGCATCGGTGCCTTCGGAGAAAAAACCGTGCCGGTACTGGAGGGTTTGAGCGCCACGGATTGGGTCATTGCTGCGGGTGTGCATGTGCTCCATGAGGGCCAGCAAGTGCGCCCGGTGGATCGCTCCAACCGTGTGGTGAATCTGGCGGCCAAGGAGTAGTCCCCGATGGGTTTCAATCTTTCCGAATGGGCGTTGCGTAATCGCCAGATCGTACTGTTCCTGGTGATCCTGCTGGCAGTGGTCGGCACCTTGTCCTACTCCAAGCTGGGACAAAGCGAAGACCCGCCGTTCACCTTCAAGGCCATGGTGATCAAGACCAACTGGCCCGGCGCCACGGCCCAGGAAGTCTCGCGGCAAGTCACCGAACGCATCGAGAAAAAACTCATGGAGACCGGTGAGTACGAGCGCATCGTCTCGTTCTCGCGCCCCGGCGAATCCCAGGTCACCTTCATGGCCCGTGACTCCATGCATTCGGCGCAGATTCCCGAGCTGTGGTACCAGGTGCGCAAGAAGATCAGCGATATCCGCCAGACCTTGCCGCCGGATATCCAGGGGCCGTTCTTCAACGATGAATTCGGCACCACCTTTGGCAATATCTACGCCCTGACCGGCGACGGCTTTGATTACGCCGTGCTCAAGGACTACGCCGACCGTATCCAGATTCAGCTGCAGCGCGTGGCGGATGTGGGCAAGGTCGAGCTGCTGGGCCTGCAAGACGAGAAGATCTGGATCGAACTGTCCAACCTCAAGCTGGCCACCCTCGGTTTGCCGCTGGCGGCGGTACAGCAGGCGTTACAGGAACAGAACGCTGTCTCCACCGCCGGGTTCTTCGAAACCCCGAGCGAGCGTGTGCAACTGCGGGTTTCGGGCAACTTCAAGAGCGTGGAAGAGATCCGCAACTTCCCGATTCGCGTAGGTGATCGAACCTTCCGCATCGGCGACGTGGCCGACATCCACCGTGGCTTCAATGACCCACCGGCACCGCGCATGCGCTACATGGGCGAAGACGCGATCGGCCTGGCCGTGGCCATGCGCGACGGCGGCGATATCCTGGTATTGGGCAAAGCCCTGGAAGGCGAATTCGCACGCCTGCAGAAGAACCTTCCGGCCGGCATGGAGCTGCGCAAGGTGTCGGACCAACCGGCAGCGGTGAAAACCAGTGTCGGCGAATTCGTGCAGGTACTGGCCGAAGCGCTGGCCATCGTGTTGCTGGTGAGTTTCTTCTCCCTCGGCGTGCGTACCGGCATGGTGGTGGCCCTGGCGATTCCGCTGGTGCTGGCGATGACGTTTGCCACCATGTATTACCTCGGTATCGGCCTGCACAAGATTTCCCTCGGCGCATTAGTGCTGGCGTTGGGTTTGCTGGTGGACGACGCGATCATTGCCGTGGAAATGATGGCGATCAAGATGGAACAGGGTTACGACCGGCTCAAGGCCGCGAGCTTTGCCTGGACCAGCACTGCGTTCCCGATGCTCACCGGTACGCTGATCACCGCAGCGGGCTTCCTGCCGATTGCCACCGCGCAATCGAGTACCGGCGAATACACCCGTTCGATCTTCCAGGTGGTGACCATTGCCTTGCTCGCCTCCTGGGTGGCTGCGGTGGTGTTTGTGCCGTATCTGGGGGAAAAACTCCTGCCGGACCTGGCGAAGATTCATGCCGCCAAGCACGGCACCGATGGTCCGGATCCCTACGGCACACCTTTCTATCAGCGAGTAAGACGCTTGGTGGAGTGGTGCGTGCGTCGGCGTAAAACCGTGATTGTCCTGACCCTGTTGCTGTTTATCGGCTCGGTGGCGCTGTTCCGTTTTGTGCCGCAGCAGTTCTTCCCGGCTTCTGGCCGTCTGGAGCTGATGGTCGATCTGAAGCTGGCCGAAGGGGCTTCCCTGAGCAACACCGCCGACCAGGTCAAGCGCCTGGAAGCCTTGCTCAAGGAACACGCGGGCATCGACAATTACGTGGCTTACGTCGGCACCGGTTCGCCGCGTTTCTACTTGCCGCTGGATCAACAACTGCCAGCCGCCAGCTTTGCCCAGTTTGTTGTGCTGGCCAAAACCATCGAGGAGCGTGAAAGCCTGCGCACCTGGCTGATCGAAACCCTCAACGAACAATTCCCCGACCTGCGCTCAAGGGTCACGCGCCTGGAGAACGGCCCGCCCGTGGGCTACCCAGTGCAGTTCCGTGTGACCGGCGAACATATTGAAGAAGTCCGCGCCCTGGCTCGGAAAGTTGCGGCGAAGGTTCGCGAAAATTCCCACGTGGTCAACGTGCACCTGGACTGGGAAGAACCGAGCAAGATCGTCTACCTCAATATCGATCAGGATCGCGCCCGTGCCCTTGGTGTGAGCACGGCCAACCTGTCGAAATTCCTGCAGAGTTCGTTGACCGGCTCCAGCGTCAGCCAATACCGCGAGGACAACGAATTGATCGAGATCCTCCTGCGCGGCACCGTGCATGAACGCACCGAGCTGTCGTTGCTGCCCAGCCTGGCGGTGCCGACCGACAATGGCAAAAGCGTAGCGCTGTCGCAGATTGCCACCCTTGAATACGGTTTCGAGGAAGGCATCATCTGGCACCGCAACCGCTTACCCACGGTGACCGTGCGCGCTGACATCTATGGCAAGGAACAGCCGGCGACGCTGGTCCAGCAGATTCTGCCGACCCTTGAAGGCGTACGTGCCGAACTGCCGGATGGCTACCTGCTGGACGTTGGCGGCACAGTCGAGGACTCGGCCCGTGGCCAGAACTCGGTCAAAGCCGGCGTGCCGCTGTTTATCGTGGTGGTGCTGACCCTGTTGATGCTGCAACTGCGCAGTTTCTCACGCACGGCCATGGTGTTCCTGACAGCGCCGCTGGGGCTGATCGGTGTGACGCTGTTCCTGCTGGTATTCCGCCAGCCGTTCGGCTTTGTGGCCATGCTGGGGACTATCGCGCTGTCCGGGATGATCATGCGTAACTCGGTGATCCTGGTGGATCAGATCGAACAGGACATCAAGGCGGGCCTGGCGCCCTGGCAGGCAATCATCGAGGCGACCGTCCGACGTTTCCGCCCGATTGTGCTGACAGCCCTGGCGGCGGTGCTGGCCATGATTCCGCTGTCACGCAGTGTGTTTTTCGGGCCCATGGCCGTGGCGATCATGGGCGGATTGATTGTGGCGACGGCGCTGACGTTATTGTTTTTACCGGCCTTGTACGCAGCCTGGTTCCGAGTCAAGCCACCGGCCGTGTAAAGAGTTGTCGTAGGGGATTTCACAAAGAAGCTACGGAGGCGGGAACGCTTCCAAGGCGGGGGCCACTCATTGATTACCTGATTGCCAGGTCTTCCGCCGGTAGGGCTTCACCCCTGCCGGTGGGAGCTTAAATCTGATGATTCAAGGAGTGCTCATGAAAATTGATATCAATGTCAGCTCTTCCCGGTCCGCGTGCAACAGCAACCCCTGCGGACCCAGCAAGCCTCAACCGGCCAAGCCTGACCCTTGCAGGGATCCTTGCAAGGACTCTTGCAAGCCCGGCAAGAGCCTGGCCATCGGCTTCGGTGTCATGCCCCTGGGCATGATCGCGTTTGGTGGTTTTGGCCTAGGAAAGTTCTTCTGATCGTAGAAGAACCACTTGAAGCCAGGCAGGTGAGCCCCCCACACCTGCCTGGGTTTATTTTCGGTTTACAGCGCGCCGAAGACTTTCTTCGCCAGGCTGGTTGCGGCGGCCGCAGGGTTCTCGCGAATGGTTTCTTCCTGCTTGGCAATCATCTTGAACAACCCGTCCAGCGCCTGTTCGGTCACGTAGTTTTCGACGTTGGCGCTTTTGGCATCCACTGCACCAAAGGCCGCGGCTTTGCCGGCCAGGGCGTTGTATTGCTGGGCGACGCCGACCTTGTCGGTTGCCGCCTTGACGATCGGCAGGAACTTGGCGCGGATCTGTTCGCGGCTGCTTTTGTTGAGGTACTGGGTAGCTGAGTCCTGACCGCCACTGAGAATGCCCTTGGCGTCCGTCACGCTCATGTTTTTCACGGCGTTGACCAGGATCGGCTGGGCCTGGGTCACGGCGGTTTCGGCGGCCTTGTTCATGCTGGTCTCCAGCTGGGTCACCTGGTCGCCCATGCCGAACATTTTCAGTTTGTCGGCAACTTTGCCCAGCTTGCCAGGCAGGCCGATCTTCACTTCCGGGTTGTTGCTGAAACCACCGGGTACGCCCAGTTGCTTCACGGCGATCTGCGCGCCTTGGGTCAGGGCGTCCTTGAGGCCGCCGCTGGCGTCGCCCTGGGACAGGCTGCTCAAGTCCAGGGCCATGGCGTTGGCGCCGAACAGCAGGCCGGCACACAGGGCAGTAAGACGAAGGGAGTTACGGAGCATGGGCGCTTCCTTTTTGATCTGGCTTAAATTCTAGAGACTGTCAGTGGGCGACAGCATCAACCCGCAGGCGCAACGGTTGCACGTCCTGGCCGTTGAGCTGCACAGCGTGCCGTTCGGTGGTGATAAACAGTAGCTTGCCCTCCACTTCGATGCGAGCGCTCACCGAATAAGTGTGGCCGGGTTTGACTTGCGCCGGGTCGTAGCTCAGGTGAAACGGCAGCGGCACCTGGCCTTTGACCGGGCCTTTCTGCTCGGCCAGGGTCACGGCCGGGGCGTCCATCAACGACACGTCTTGCAGGCTGACGCTCAAGGTCGCGGTCGGTGGAAGGGCGATGCGTTGCAGGTAGAACACTTCGCCATCAAGGCTGGCTTTGGGGGCAGGGCTCATGGATTGGCAGGCTCCGAGCAGGGCAGTCAGGCCCAGGAGGATGATCTTTTTCATGGTGTTGCTCCTTTTCAACGGCGCCGGAATCCCTCCGGCGCCTCTTTAAATCTAGCGGGTTTCTTCAGGTGCAGTGGCTGCGGGTTCGACCGGTGCTTCAGCGGCGCCATCCACTCGATGCAACGCCACCTGGCGGATCGACAGGCGAATCTCCGCCGGCAACACGCGCTTCGCCGCGCCTTCGGCCAGTTCGCCGAGCAGGTCGTGATAACTCAGCTTGCCGGCCTCGTCGCGGCGCAACACATCTTGCTCCAGCAAGGTCTGGATGAAATGTCGGAAAAGGCTCTTGTCGAAGAATTCCGGGGCGTTGAGGCCGTGCAGGATCGACAGGCGCTGGGCCATGATCGTGCACAGGTCTTCCAGCTCTTCGGCGCTGATGCTGTTCTGGCCACTGTTGAGCAGCAGCGAAATCGCCATGTAGAAACGTTGCAGGGTCTGGGCAATGCTCTTGGACAGCAAGGTCAACAGCACAAAGTGCCGCGAGCTTGGCGCCGGGCGCAGGTACACATTGTTTTCGAAACGCAGCAGGCCTTGTTCGACGAAGGCCTCCAGCCATTGGTCGATCACCGTGTCCAGTTCTTCCAGCGACCAACGAATGAACAGCTCCGATTGCAGGTACGGGTACAGCGCGTGGGTGTAGCGCAGGATCTGGTCGCGGCTCATCCGCGAACTGCTCTGAAAGAAGCTCGCCAGCAGCGCCGGCAGGGCAAAGATGTGCAGCACGTTGTTGCGGTAATAAGTCATCAGGACGGCATGCTGCTCGTCCAGGTACAGGATCTTACCCAGTGCGTCGCTCTGTTCCGACAGCAGGTCCATGTCCTTGACGTGCTTGATCAGCGCCAGGCCATCGCCTTCCGGCAGAGTGGTATGGGGCGAGTAGGGCACGCGGCGCAGCAGCGCCAGGTACAGGTCCAGCTGGCGCGCCATGGCCTGTTCATCCAAGGCCAGGCGGGTGGTGGACAGCAGCGCCAGAGCCACCAAGTTCACCGGGTTCACCGCCGCTGCTTCATTCAAGTGGCGCGCCACCTGTTCGCCAAGGCGGTTGGTGGTTTCGTTGAGCCAGGCGGGTTTATAGTTCGGGCCCAGTTCCTGGGAACGCCAGTCCGGTTGTTCGTTGTCGAGGAATTCGGCCAGCTTGATCGGCTCGCCGAAGTTGACCGCGACCTGGCCAAAGCGCTGCTTGAGCGCGCCGACCACTTTGAAGATGTCGAAGATCGATTCTTTCTTCTTGCTCGCGCCGCGCAGCTCGCCCAGGTAGGTGCGGCCTTCGAGTACGCGCTCATAACCGATGTACACCGGCACGAACACGATTGGCATGCGCGAGGAGCGCAAGAAGCTGCGCAGGGTGATCGCCAACATCCCGGTCTTCGGCTGCAACATGCGCCCGGTGCGTGAGCGACCGCCCTCGACGAAGTACTCCACCGGGAAACCCTTGGTAAACAGGGTGTGCAGGTATTCGTTGAACACTGAGGTGTACAGCGGGTTGCCCTTGAAGGTGCGGCGCATGAAAAACGCACCGCCACGGCGCAGCAGGCTGCCGATCACCGGCATGTTCAGGTTGATCCCGGCGGCGATGTGCGGCGGGGTCAGGCCGTTCTTGAACAGCAGGTAGGACAGCAACAGGTAGTCGATGTGGCTGCGGTGGCAAGGCACGTAGATCACCTCGTAACCCTGGGCAACCTTTTGCACACCTTCGATGTTATTGACCTTGATGCCGTCGTAGATCTTGTTCCAGAACCAGCTCAACACCACTTCGAGGAAGCGGATCGCTGTGTAGGTGTAGTCCGAGGCGATCTCGTTGCCGTAGCGCAGGGCCTGGGCCTTGGCTTTTTCCGGGCTGATCTTCTCCCGCTCGGCCTCATCGGCAATGGCCTGGCGCACCAGGGGCATGTTGACCAGGCCCTTCACCAGGTTGCGCCGGTGTGACAAATCCGGACCGATGACCGCCGTCTTCAGGTTACGAAAGTGCACGCGCAGGATGCGTTGGGCCATGCGCACGGTGCGTTCGTGGCCTTTATTGTGCTCGATCAATTCACGCAGGTTGATAGGCGCAGAGAATTGCACCCGGGTCTTGCGACCGAGGATCAAGATGCTCAACAGGCGGCGTAGACGCCCGGTGACGGCCCAGCTGTCGGCAAACAACAGCTTCCACGGGCTGGACTCGCTCTCGGGGGATTGGCCCCAGAACACGCTCACGGGAATGATTTGTGCATTCTCTTCCGCGTGTTCGGTGAGGGTGTTGACCAAGCGGGTCAGAGTGGGTGGCGCCCCGCGCTTGTCCTGGCGACCGAGCCAGTCCGGTTCCGGTGTGAGGTAGAAGAACGCCGCCGGTTCCATCAACGGGCCGACCGATACCGGCAGCACCGGGCGTGGCAGACCGGCCTTGGTGCACTCGGCGTCGACCACGGCCAATTCGGTGAGGGAGGGCGATTGCAGGACGTAGAACACCGGCCGGCTGCGGTCCAGGTTAAGGGTCAGGGACGACTGGTTGATCGTCTCCGAGCGAACCCAGAGGTACAACAGTCGGCGCAAGGTGCCGAACACTAGACGGCGGAACGGGGAACGGGTCATAGGCGTGCTGCTTCAAGTGGAAAAAACCGAGCAGGCGCTCGGGCGGGTAGTGTGCCGTATTCGCCGAAAATCGGCAAAAAAGCAGCGATGTAAACTTGAGTTGATCGTTTTTGAGCCTGTCTTATACTCGGCAGTTCAATGCGAGCGACTCAACAATAAAAATGCATGTGGGAGTAAGACAGATGGCAACGCGTGAAACCGGCAATGTGAAGTGGTTCAACGATGCAAAAGGTTACGGGTTTATCCAGCGTGAAGATGGCAAGGATGTGTTTGTGCACTATCGCGCCATTCGCGGTGACGGCCACCGCTCTCTGGCTGAGGGCCAGCAGGTGGAATACGCCGTGGTGACCGGCGAGAAGGGGTTGCAGGCGGAGGATGTGGTCGGTCTGTAAGGCCGAGCGGCAAGCTGCAAGCTACAAGCTTTTGACTTGCAGCTTGCCGCTGCTTTAAGCCGTTTTCCAGGTGATCTGCTCTTCACCGTCCTCGCTGATGCGAATCCAGGTATCAGCGCTTTCTTCACCTTCTTCCTCAACCCAAGTCCCCGGCGCGCAACGCACTTCCACGTTCAGCGCAGCAAACGCAGCGCGGGCGCAGGCGATGTCGTCATCCCACGGCGTCTGGTCGCTTTCCAGGTACAGGCTGTTCCATTTACCGACGGCTTTGGGCAGCCAGGTAACCGGCACATTGCCGGCCTTGCATTTGTAGGTCTGGCCTCTCTGGACCCAGTCGGAGCACGGGCCCAGGGCGGCGCCCAGCCAGGCGGCGATGGCCTTGTGGTCGACGTCGGCGTCCTTCAGGTAAATCTCGATATCGGGTTGGCGCATGGATGTTCCTCGTTGCGGGATTCGAAAATCCATTCGCGGATGCTGGAAAGTCAGTTATTGAAGCACGAAATAGTCGTAGCGCATCGACACAGTGACCACCAGCGGCTCGGCCGCTTCGATCACCTGTGCACGGCGCTCGGCGCTGGCACGCCAACCGTGGGGTGTCATGGCCAGCAGGTTGGCGCGGTCCTGGGGCTCGGCCAGGCTCAGGGTGAATTCCAGCGTCTCGCTGTGCGCCAGGCTCATGCCGTCCGGCACCAGAGCCAGGTGCTTGTCGTCGGTGTACTCGCGCACTTCGTCGTACAGGCGTTCGCGCAGCTCCATCAGGTGGCCGCTGGTCGGGCCGACCTTCATCAAGCCGCCGCCGGGGCTGAGCAGGCGCTTGGCCTCTTCCCAATCCAATGGGCTGAACACGCTGGCGAGAAACTGGCAGCTGCCTGACGCCAACGGCACTCGGGCCATGCTGGCGATCAACCAGGTCAGCGACGGGGTGCGCTTGCACGCCCGCTTGACCGCTTCCTTGGAGATATCCAACGCGTAGCCGTCGGCGTGGGGCAGGGCGTCGGCGATCTGCGCGGTGTAGTAACCCTCGCCGCAACCGATGTCGACCCAGCGCTGCGGTGCGCGCTCGGCGGCCAGTTCGGCCAGGCGCCTGGCCACCGGGGCGTAGTGCCCGGCGTTGAGGAAGTCGCGGCGCGCTTCTACCATCGCCAGGTTATCGCCGGGGTCGCGGCTGTTCTTGTGCTGCACCGGCAACAGGTTCAGGTAACCCTGGCGTGCGCGGTCGAAACGGTGTCCGGCCGGGCACGCCACGCCATTGTCCACCGCGTTCAGCGGTGCGCTGCAAAGGGGGCACGCGAGCATCAGGCGAGCAACTTGATCAGGGTCTGATAGTAGATTTCGGTCAGCACATCGAGGTCGCTGGCCAGAATGCGTTCGTTGACCTGGTGGATCGTCGCGTTGACCGGGCCCAGCTCAACCACCTGGGTGCCGAGGGTGGCGATGAAACGTCCGTCCGAGGTACCGCCACTGGTGGACGCCTGGGTCTCACGCCCGGTGATCGCCTTGATGCTGGCCGAGACCGCATCCAGCAACGCGCCCGGCTCGGTGAGGAACGGCAGGCCCGACAGCGCCCACTCCACGTGCCAGTCCAGGCCGTGTTTGTCGAGGATCGCCGCAACGCGGTGCTGCAGGCCTTCAACAGTGGATTCAGTGGAGAAACGGAAGTTGAACACCGCCGTCAGGTCACCCGGAATCACGTTGGTCGCGCCGGTGCCGGAATTGAGGTTGGAGATCTGGAAGCTGGTCGGCGGGAAGAAGGTGTTGCCGTCGTCCCAATGTTCGGCGGCCAATTCGGCCAGTGCCGGCGCAGCCAGGTGGATCGGGTTCTTCGCCAGGTGCGGGTAGGCCACGTGGCCTTGCACGCCGCGTACGGTCAGGGTCGCGCCAAGAGAGCCGCGACGGCCGTTCTTGACCACATCGCCGACCAGGGTGGTGCTCGACGGTTCGCCTACGATGCACCAGTCCAGGCGCTCCTTGCGCGCTGCGAGGCGTTCGATCACGGCTTTGGTGCCATGGTGCGCCGGGCCTTCTTCATCGCTGGTGATCAGGAAGGCTACCGAGCCCTTGTGGTCCGGGTAGTCGGCCACAAAACGCACCGACGCCACCAGCATCGCCGCCAGGCTGCCTTTCATGTCTGCCGCGCCACGCCCGCAGAGCATGCCGTTTTCATCGATCAACGCGTCGAACGGGTCGTTCTGCCAGGCCTGCACCGGGCCGGTCGGCACCACGTCGGTGTGGCCGGCGAAGCACAGCACCGGGCCTTCGTGCTTGCCGTGGGTGGCCCAGAAGTTGTCCACGTCTTCGATGCGCATTGGCTCAAGCGCAAAACCGGCGTCGCCCAGGCGCTGCATCATCAGCTTCTGGCAATCGGCGTCGATCGGCGTGACCGACGGACGACGGATCAGGTCGATGGCAAGTTGAAGGGTCGGCGAAAGGTCGGCATGGGCCGTCATGGGGGGAACTCCGGAGCTTTTATAAATGAGCAGGCAAGGCGCACAAAACGGCCGTTATCTTATAGCAAAACGGCGGCCAGAGGCCGCCGTTTAGTGCATTGCGCAAGTTTTTACGCCGCTGGCGCGGGTTCCGGCGCCGCCGCAGGTTTAGGCAGCGAAGACAGGAACGCCATGATCAGTGCCGCCACATACGGCAGCGACTGCACCAGCAACATCACCACCCAGAAGCGGATGTCATTGCTTGGCAGGCCCTGCACCAGGTAAATCCCCAGCGCCGCGCCCCACAACAGCAGCATGATGAACATTTCTTCGCGCGCTTCGGAAATCGCCACCCAGAAACCATGGTTATCCGCGTTTTTGGGGGTACGGAAGAACGGGATACTGGTGGTGAAGAAGCCATACAGCACCGCCTTGGCGATGGTGTGCGACAACGCCAGCCCGGCCAGGGCCGCACAGAATGCATCCTTCAAGTTCACGCCTACCGCACGACGGTAGAGGAAGATGATCTTGCCGACCTTGAACACAAACAACGCCAACGGCGGGATCGCGAAAATCAGCAGCGGCGGGTCAACCCGCGTCGGCACGATGATCATTGCCGCCGACCACAACAACGCGCCGACGGTGAAGAAGATGTTCATGCCATCCGCCACCCACGGCAACCAGCCCGCTAGGAAGTGGTAGCGCTGGCCACGGGTCAGCTCGGTGTCCTTGCCGCGCAAGAGGCTTGCGGTGTGACGCTTGATGATCTGGATCGCGCCGTAGGCCCAGCGGAAACGCTGTTTCTTGAAGTCGATAAAGGTATCCGGCATCAAGCCCTTGCCGTAGCTGTCGTGGTAATACGCCGCCGACAGGCCTTTCTCGAATACGCGTAGGCCCAGTTCGGCATCTTCGCAGATACACCAGTCGGCCCAGCCCAGTTCTTCAAGCACCGAGCGACGGGTCATGGTCATGGTGCCGTGCTGGATGATCGCGTCACGGTCGTTGCGAGTGACCATGCCGATATGGAAGAAGCCCTTGTATTCCGCGTAGCAGAGCTTCTTGAAGGTGCTTTCGTTCTGGTCGCGATAATCCTGCGGCGACTGCACCACGGCGATTTTCGGGTCGGCGAAGTGCGGCACCATATGCTTGAGCCAGTTCGGCGACACGCAGTAGTCCGAGTCGATCACCGCGATCACTTCGGCGTCCTTGGCGGTGTGCGGAATCAGGTAGTTCAGCGCGCCACCCTTGAAACCGGCCAGGGGCGCGACGTGGAAGAACTTGAAGCGCGGGCCCAGGGTTTCGCAGTAGTCGCGCACCGGTTCCCATACCGCCGGGTCTTTGGTGTTGTTGTCGATGATCAGGACTTCGTAGTCCGGGTAATCCAGGGCGGCCAGGGCGTCGAGGGTCTGTTTGACCATCTCCGGCGGCTCGTTGTAGCACGGCACATGGATCGACACTTTCGGACGGTAGTCCGAATCCCCCTCGACCGGCAGGAATTCACGCCGACGCTTGTGGGTCCACACCGCTTCCGCCAGTTCGTGGGCTTCGGTCAGCAACACGATAAACACGCCGAGCGCGCCGAGGGCGAGCAGGATGCCCACGGTGACGCTGAACCAGGTGCTGTATTGCTGGCTGTAGTCGTAGCCGATCCACACCAGCACCGAACCGCAGAGGAACGCGATAAAGGTCAGGAAGGTGCGACCACGCTGGCGCAGGGCCGAGCCGTCGATCATCAGCAGGGTCAGGGACAGCAGGGCCAGCACCACCGAGCCAATGGCCAGCACGCGCCATTGCGGGATTGCGACCACGGGCCCTTCAAAGTTGAATTTCTGCTGGCGTGCGGCGTTGTACACGCCCCAGTAAGCGCCCGCCGAGCCTTCGTCGCTGACTTTCCACGGCTGATCGAAGGCCTCGATCACAAAGTAGTTGAAGCCCTGGCGGTTCAGTTTGTTCACCAGCGTGCGCAGGTAGATCGCCTGGTCGGCGGGGGAGGTTTCATTACCCCCGCGCATACGGCCGTTGCTCGGCCAGCCGACTTCCGACAGCAGCAGCGGTTTTTTCGGGAACAGTTTCTTCAGGTCGCGGGCACGGTCGAGTACGTATTGGCCGGCCTTGTCCATCGGGATGTATTCCCAGAACGGCAGGATGTGCGCGGCGATCAGGTCGACGTGCTTGGCCAGTTGTGGGTTTTTCTCCCAGATGTGCCATTGCTCGGACGTGGTCACCGGCACTTTCACGGCGGCGCGCACCCGGTCCAGCAGCACGATCAGCGCTTCTGGGGTGATTTCTTCACGGAACAGCGCTTCGTTGCCGACCACCACCCGCACCACACTGCGCGAGCTGTTGGCGATTTCGATGGCGCGCTGGATTTCCCGCTCGTTGCGCTCAAGGTCCGGGCTGATCCAGATCCCCAGGGTCACACGCAGGCCGAATTCTTCCGCCAGTTTGGGGATATCCCCCAGAGTGCCGTCGACCGAGTAGGTACGGATGTTGTCCGTCAGCTTGCTCATGATCTCGAGGTCGCGACGCATCTGGTCGTCGGTCGGGTACTGGTCTTTCTGCGGGTACTGGCCTTGCTGGAACGGCGAGTAGGAAAAACCGGAGATCTGTTCAGGCCAGTTGGGGGTGGTGACGGGGCGGTTGATCAGCGCCCAGAAACCGGTGAACAGCGCGGCGATTGCCAGCACGATCACCAGGTTGAGTCCAAATTTACGCGATGCCATGGCTATTTCGGGTTCCAAAGGGTGTGGAACGAAAAGAGGTTTCGGCCTGCGCCGAACGGCGCGCATCCTACACCGGCCCTTCCCTGACCGTACAGCAAGCAGAGAAAAACCGGACATTAGTCAGCGAAAGGCCATCTTAGTTCTTAACTTGTAGCTTGAAGCTTCGAACTTGTCGCTGCGTAGCCCTATAATGCGCGCCGGTTTTTGGGGTAATGGTCATGAGCACAGAAGATCCGCGGTTTGCAGGCGTCGCCCGCTTGTATGGCATTGAAGGCCTGGAACGCTTGAAAGCAGCCCATGTGGCTATTGTCGGCGTTGGCGGCGTAGGCTCCTGGGCGGCGGAAGCCGTGGCCCGTTGCGGGGTGGGCGAGATTTCGCTGTTTGACCTGGATGACGTCTGCGTGAGCAACAGCAACCGTCAGTTGCACGCGCTGGACAGCACCGTGGGCAAGCCCAAGGTCGAGGTGATGGCGGAGCGCCTGCGCGGCATCAACCCGGATTGCACCGTGCATGCGGTGGCGGATTTCGTGACCCGCGACACCATGGCCGAATACATCACGCCGGACATCGATTGCGTGATCGACTGCATCGACGCGGTCAACGCCAAGGCCGCGCTCATCGCCTGGTGCAAGCGTCGCAAGATCCAGATCATCACCACCGGCGGCGCCGGCGGGCAGATCGACCCGACGTTGATCCAGGTCTGCGACCTGAACCGCACCTTCAATGACCCGTTGGCCTCGAAAGTGCGCTCGACCCTGCGCCGCGACTACAACTTCTCCCGTACCGTGACCCGCCATTACAGCGTGCCGTGTGTGTTTTCCACCGAACAGCTGCGTTATCCCAAGCCGGACGGCAGCATCTGTTTGCAGAAGAGTTTTGTCGGGGATGGCGTGAAGCTGGACTGCGCGGGCGGTTTTGGTGCGGTGATAATGGTGACGGCCACGTTCGGCATGGTGGCGGCCACCAAGGCGGTGGACAAGATTGTGGCCGGAGTGCGCCGGCCTTCCGAGCGGGTCAAGGCGTCGTAACGGCGCTCAGTTGCCGCATGCGCTGCAGCACGGCATTCAGGCCATTGCTGCGCGACGGTGACAGTTGGCGGGACAGCCCCAACTGTGCAAACCAGTCAGGCAGATCCACCGCCTGCAATTCTGCGGCGGACAGGCCATTGACCCGCGCCAGCAGCAACGCCACCAACCCACGAATCATCCGTGCGTCGCTGCTGGCGGCGAACTGCCAGTGGCCATCGCGCAATTCTGCGACCAGCCACACCAGGCTTTCGCAGCCCTGTACGAGATTGGCGTCGACTTTATCCTCATCGGCCAGGGCAGGCAGACGCTCGCCCCATTGCATCAGCATCCGCGCGCGCTGCTCCCAACTGCCGACGGCCTGAAACGCCTCAAGTGCGGCTGCGGCATCCACCGGTAAGCTCATCGCAGCATATCCAACGCTTGATCCAGCGCTTCAAAGAAGCGTTCCAGGTCATCGGAATCGTTATACAGCGCCAGGGACACGCGAATCGCCCCTGACAGATGCATCGCCTTGAGCAACGGCATGGCGCAGTGATGCCCGGCGCGTACGGCAATGCCTTGCTCGGTCAGCAGGTGCGCGAGGTCGGCGTTATGCACGCCATCGACCACAAAGCTGACCAACGCCACCTGGGGCGAACCCAGCACGTGCACGCCATTGCGCGCCTTGAGCCCGCGCAACAGGTAGTCATGCAACGCCGCTTCATGGGCGATCACTGCCGGCTGATCCAGCGAACTCAAGTAATCCAGGCTGGCGCCCAGGCCGATCACGCTGGCAATCGGCGGGGTGCCGGCCTCAAAGCCAAGGGGCGCCGGGCGGAAGCTGGCGCTGTGGTAATCGGCCTGTTGCACCATCTCGCCGCCGAACTGCCAGTGGCGTACGTGGTGCAGCGCTTCATTGCGACCAAACAGCACACCGACGCCGTCCGGGCCATACAGTTTGTGGCTGGAAAACACATAGAAGTCGCAACCCAGCGCCTGCACGTCGTGACGACCATGGACGATGCCTTGGGCGCCGTCGATCACGGTCAGGGCGCCGTGGGGCTGGGCGAGTGCCAGCAGGGCTTCCAGTGGCTGCCAGGCGCCGAGCACGTTGGACAGCTGGCTCACTGCCAGTAATCGCGTGCGCGGGCCGATCAGCTCGGCAGCGGCAGCCAGGTCGATCACGCCGTCATCAGCCAGTGGCAGTACCACCAGGTTCAGTGCGCGACGCTTGGCCAGTTGCTGCCAGGGCAGCAGGTTGGCGTGGTGTTCCAGGGCGCTGATGACAATCTCATCGCCCGCATTGAATAAGTGCTCAAGGCCATAGGCCAAGAGGTTCAGCGCAGAAGTTGCGCCGTGGGTGAACACGATCTGCCCGCTGTCGCCTGCATTCAACCACTGTGCGACCTTGCTGCGGCTGTCTTCGAACGCCTGGGTCGCATGGGCGCCTGGCAAATGCTGGGCGCGGTGCACATTGGCTGCGCCGTTGGCGTAGTAATGGCTGATGGCATCCAACAAAGCCTGGGGTTTTTGCGTGGTGGCGGCGTTGTCCAGGTAGGTCTGGTCTTGCCGTTGCAGGGTGGCGATGGCCGGAAAGTCGGCGCGCCAGGGGGAGGGCACTAGCATGGTGTTCAAGACTCGTATAAGCGAGCCCCAGGGTCGGGGCCCGCTAGGGGCATCGAGTGGCTGCTTAGTTGTGAGCGTGCAGCGCTTCGTTCAGTTCGATGGCCGATTTGTGGGTTTTGCACTCCACGGCACCGGTCTCGGAGTTGCGGCGGAACAGCAGGTCCGGTTGGCCGGCCAGTTCGCGTGCCTTGACCACTTTGACCAGTTGGTTCTGCTCGTCCAGCAGCGCAACCTTGGTGCCGGCGGTGACGTACAGGCCCGATTCCACGGTGTTACGGTCGCCCAACGGGATACCGATACCGGCGTTGGCGCCGATCAGGCAGCCTTCGCCAACCTTGATCACGATGTTGCCGCCGCCCGACAGGGTGCCCATGGTGGAGCAACCGCCGCCCAGGTCCGAACCCTTGCCGACGAATACGCCTGCCGATACACGGCCTTCGATCATGCCTGGGCCTTCGGTGCCGGCGTTGAAGTTGACGAAACCTTCGTGCATCACGGTGGTGCCTTCGCCCACATAGGCACCCAGGCGGATGCGTGCTGCGTCAGCGATACGCACGCCGCTCGGCACCACGTAGTCGGTCATTTTCGGGAACTTGTCCACCGAGAACACTTCCAGCAGTTCGCCGCGCAGGCGGGCTTCCAGCTGGCGTTCGGCCAGTTCGTTGATGTCGATCGCGCCCTGGCTGGTCCAGGCCACGTTCGGCAGCTGCGGGAACACACCGGCCAGGCTCAGGCCGTGGGGCTTGACCAGGCGGTGGGACAGCAGGTGCAGCTTGAGGTAGGCCTCAGGCGTGGAGGTCAGTGCAGCGTCTTCGGCCAGCAGGGTGGCGACCAGCGGCGTGTGGCTTTCGGCCAGGCGGTTGAGCAGCGCGGCTTGGGTAGCGTCGACATTCTTGAGCGCATCAGCCAGTTGCAGCGCTTGGCTGATGGTGAAGGTGATCGCCTGGTTGCCTTCGGTGTAGCCGAGGATCGGCGCGATGGCTGCGACGATTTCTGCCGACGGGTTGAGCAGCGGTTGTGCGTAAAACACTTCCAGCCAAGCACCTTGGCGGTTCTGAGTGCCGACGCCGAAGCCCAGGCTGAACAGGGAATTGGACATGCTGTTACCTCTACAAAAATGGAAAGGGCTGGCCTACTTGAGGGCCGCCGAATAACTATCTGGCTTGAAGCCAATCAGGGTTCTGTCACCGAGATCAAGCACCGGGCGCTTGATCATCGAGGGTTGTGCGAGCATCAATTCAATGGCTTTCGACTGATCGAGATCGGCTTTGCGTTCGTCTTCGAGTTTGCGAAAGGTGGTGCCCGCACGGTTCAAAACCACCTGCCAACCGTGCTCATCGCACCATTGGGTCAAGTGTTCGCGGTCGATACCGGCCGTTTTGTAGTCGTGGAACTCATAGTTGACGCCGTGCTCATCGAGCCAGGTGCGCGCCTTTTTCATGGTGTCGCAGGCTTTGATGCCGAAAAGGTGCAACGTTTTGCTTGAAGCGGTCAAGGAATTGCCCCCCTTTGGACCAAGTAGAAACGAAAGGTCACGGATTATGCCACGACCAGCGCGTTTGGGTGCCGCTCGTCAGCGCTGTGCGACTTTTGTGCAAAAGCCAGCGAGTAACATAGCCGGGTAATATGGCACTTCAACGGCCAGTTGTTGCCTGATGTGTGTCGTTGCAAGTCGATTGTCCGGGAAAACCGCGTTATGCAAACCGCCTACACCGTTCTTATCCTGCTGATGCTGGTCAGCGTTTCGCGTCTGGTCGGGCGTGTCATTCCTCTGCCGTTGCCCCTGGTGCAGATTGCCGCCGGTGCCTTGCTGGCCTGGCCGACGCTGGGGCTGCATGTGGCGCTGGACCCCGAGTTGTTCCTGTTTCTGTTCTTGCCACCGCTGTTGTTCTCGGATGGTTGGCGCATGCCCAAGCGCGAGTTGTGGCGGCTGCGCGGGCCGATCCTGACGTTGGCGGTGGGCCTGGTGCTGTTTACCGTGGTGGGCGCCGGTTACTTCATCCATTGGATCTTGCCGACTATCCCGTTGCCGGTGGCCTTCGCCCTGGCGGCCGTGTTGTCGCCGACGGATGCCGTGGCGGTGTCGGCCATTTCCCAGAATCGCTTGCCCACGCCGCTGATGCACATGCTCCAGGGCGAGGCCTTGATGAATGATGCCTCGGGTCTGGTGACCTTCAAATTTGCCCTGGCGGCGGCGCTGACCGGGGTGTTTTCCCTGGCAGATGCCAGCCTCACATTCGTGCTGGTGGCAGTCGGTGGCCTGGCGGTCGGCGTGGCCCTGAGTTGGCTGGTCGGCCGTTTGCGCGCGTGGATGATCGCCCGTGGCTGGGACGACCCGGCGACCCACGTGGTGTTCATGTTGCTGCTGCCGTTTGCGGCCTACGTGCTGGCCGAACGCCTGGGTGCATCGGGCATTTTGTCGGCGGTGGCGGCGGGCATGATGCAAAGCTGGCTCGACCTGTTGCCGCGCCAGACCAGCACGCGCCTGCTCAATCGCAGCGTGTGGTCGTTGCTGGAGTTCGCCTTCAACGGTTTGATCTTCCTGCTGCTGGGCCTGCAACTGCCAGACATCATCAAGGCAGTCGTCAGTCACGAGACGACGTTGTGGCCAACCCTGTTTTATCGCTGCCTGGATGTGGTGGCGATCTTCCTGGTGCTGGTGGTGCTGCGGTTTATCTGGGTGCAGAGCATCTGGCGGCTGTCAGGCCTGCTGCGCAGGTTGCGTGGGAAAAGCGAACTGACGCTGGTGCCGACTGCGCGTTCCTGTTGGCTGTTAACGGTTGGCGGCGTGCGCGGTGCGGTGACGTTGGCGGGTGTGATGTCGGTGCCGTTGTTGCTGGCGCCTGGGCAGGATTTTCCCGAGCGTGACCTGCTGATTTTCATCGCGGCAGGCGTGATTCTGTTGTCGCTGATCGCCGCCTGTATCGCCTTGCCGCTATTGTTGCGTGGCATCGAAAAAAGCCCGGACGAAAAGCGCCACAAGGAAGTGCGCGAAGCCTGGAAGAAGACTGCCGTTGCGGCCATCCACGCGCTTGAAGCGCAAGAACCGGCAGACGCCGAAACCCCGGACGCCGCGCAGGCCGCGCTTGCCACGGAGCTCAAGGCACGGCTGATGTCGGAATATCGCCATCAATTGGACGTGTTCAACGACTCCGCCGAAGCCCAGGCCTTGGCGCAGCAGATGGACCTGCTGGAGCGCAAACTGCGGCTCAAGGCCCTGCGGGCGCAGCGGTTGGAGTTGTACAGTTTGAGTCGTCATCACCAGATTGGTGATGACGTTTTGAGGGAGGTGCTGGCGGAGTTGGATATGAGTGAGGCGAACCTAGGTCAGGTGAAGTGACCCTGATCGCGCCTTAGCGGCGACGTTGGATAAAGTCGCGGATCCGCTCCGCCGCTTCCACGCACTCCGCCAACGGCGCAACCAGCGCCATGCGCACACGGCCGGCGCCAGGGTTGAAGCCGTCCACTTCCCGTGACAGGTACGAACCCGGCACGACGGTCACGTGTTCTTCCACGAACAGGTCACGGCAGAACGCGGCGTCGTCGCCATTCACATTCGGCCACAAATAGAAGCCGCCATCCGGGCTCTCTACGTCCAGCACTGGCTTGAGAATCGCCAACACCGCGTCGAATTTTTCGCGATACAAGTCACGATTGGCGAGCACGTGGGCTTCATCCTGCCAGGCCGCAATGCTCGCCAGCTGTGTCTGCACCGGCATCGCGCAGCCGTGGTAGGTGCGGTACAGCAGGAACGCCTTGAGGATGTCGGCGTCGCCGGCCACGAAACCGGAGCGCAGGCCCGGCAGGTTGGAGCGCTTGGACAGGCTGTGGAACACCACGCAGCGCTTGAAGTCCTGGCGGCCGAGTTCGACGCAGGCGCTCAACAGGCCGGGTGGCGGGGTTTGTTCGTCGAAGTACAACTCGCTGTAGCACTCGTCGGCGGCGATGACGAAGTCGTATTCGTCGGCCAGGGCGATGAGTTTTTTCAGGGTGTCGACCGGGATCAGTGCACCGGTCGGGTTGCCGGGCGAACAAAGGAACAGAATCTGACAGCGCTTCCAGATGTCCGGCGTCACGGCGTCGAAGTCCGGGTTGAAGCCATTGGCGTCCAGGCACGGCAGGTAGTGCGGCTTGGCCCCGGCGAGGAACGCGGCGCCTTCGTAGATCTGGTAGAACGGGTTGGGGCTGACTACCAGTGCGTCGTCGCCACGGTTGACCACGGTCTGGGTGAAGGCAAACAGCGCTTCACGGGTGCCGTTGACCGGCAGGATGTTGCGCGCCGGGTCGAGCCAGCCCTTGGGCACGTTGAAGCGGCGTTCGCACCAGGCACCGATAGCTTCGCGCAGGGCCGGGATGCCCAGCGTGGTCGGGTACACGGCCATCTGGTCGAGGTTGTTGCTCAATGCTTCGGCCACGAAAGTGGGCGATTTATGTTTCGGTTCGCCGATGGAGAGCGCGATCGGACGCTTGTCCGGGTTCGGCGTGACGCTGCCCAGCAGGGCGCGCAGTTTCTCGAAGGGGTAGGGCTGGAGCTGGTTCAGAGCGTTGTTCATCGGTGGATCTCGTGCAAGGCGTTAAAAACTGGGGCGGCGCTTTTCAAATGGTCAGGCGTGTCAGCTCGACGCCGGGTTCCTGGGTGACACTCAACTGCTGGACGATGGCTTCCTGCAGGCGTAGGCACAGTTCCGGGTCGGACAGCGGCTGGTTGTCGGCATCGGTGATGAAGAACACGTCTTCCACGCGCTCGCCGAGGGTCGCGATCTTGGCGTTTTGCAACGACAGGTCGAACTCCAGGAAAATCCCGCCGATGCGGGCCAGCAGGCCCGGACGATCCGGGGCGCTGAGTTCCAGTACCGTCACCGGCCGCTGGGCGTCATTGGAAATGGTCACCTGTGGCGCAAACGCAAAGTGCTTGAGTTGGCGCGGTACCCGACGCTGGATGATGGTCGGGTAGTCGTCAGGGTTGCGCAGGGCCTCGGTCAGGCCTTCGCGGATCTTTTTCACGCGTGCCGGGTTGTCGCCAATCGAGTCGCCATCGGTGTCGAGCACGATATAGGTGTCGAGGGTGAACTGGCTGCTGGAGGTGATGACCCGTGCGTCATGGATGTTCAGGTTGAGCTGGTCCATGGCTGCCACGGTCACGGCGAAGAAGTCGTGCTGGTCGGGCGCGTAGATGAAGATCTGCGTGCCGCCTTCGAATTCGCGCTGGGTGGTTTCCTTGATCAGCACCAGCGGGCCGCCATCGGCGGGCTGTTGCAGGATCGCATCGGTGTGCCAGGCGACATCGCCGGCGGTGTGGCGCAGGAAGTAATCGTCACCCAGCTGCGACCACAACTGCTCGACGTCGTCCGGGTCGTTACCGCCGCGCACCAGAATGTCCAAGGCCGCGCTTTGGGTGCGGCGGATCTGCTCTTCGCGGTCCACCGGGTTCTCCAGGCCACGGCGCAGGGCGCGCTTGGTCTCGGTGTACAGCTGGCGCAACAGGCTGGCACGCCAGGAGTTCCACAGTGTCGGGTTGGTAGCGTTGATGTCGGAGACGGTGAGTACGTACAGATAGTCGAGGCGGGTTTCATCGCCGACGATCTGCGCAAAGTCGTGGATCACCTGCGGGTCGGACAAGTCCTTGCGCTGGGCGGTGGTCGACATCACCAGATGGTTCTGCACCAGCCAGACGATCAGGCGGCTGTCCCACACGGGCAGTTGGTGGCGTTGGCAGAACGCCTCGGCGTCAACCGCGCCCACCTCAGAGTGGTCGCCATGCCGACCCTTGCCGATGTCGTGGTACAGGCCGGCCAGGTAGATCAGCTCGGGCTTGGGCAGCTTGGCCATGAGTTTGCTGGCCAGCGGGAATTTCTCTGACACTTGCGTGTACTGAAGCTTACGCAGGTGCTTGATCAGGTTCAGGGTGTGGGCGTCCACGGTATAGATGTGGAACAGGTCGTGTTGCATCTGACCGACGATAAAACCGAACTCCGGCAGATAGCGTCCCAGGATGCCGTAACGGTTCATGCGCCGCAGGTTGCGGTGGATACCGATCTTGCACTTGAACAGCTCGATGAACAGGCTGGTGTTGCGGATGTCGTTGCGGAAATCGTCGTCGATCAGGTGACGGTTCTCCCGCAGCAGGCGGATGGTGTCGGCGCGTACGCCTTTGATTTCCGGCTGCTGGGCCATCAGCGCGAAGATTTCCAGCATGGCGAACGGCGTACGGCGGAACACGTTGTCGTTGCGTGCCTCGATATAGCCGTCGTGCAGTTGGAAGCGCGCGTTGATCGGCTGCGGCGGCGCTTCGTCTTCGGGGGCCAGGATCACCTCTTCGAAGTGCTGGATGATCAAGTCGCTGAGCTGGGCAATGCTCATGACCACCCGGTAATACTGCTGCATGAAGCTTTCGATGCTGGTCTTCGCGTCCTCGCCTTCAAAGCCCAGCAGGGTGGCGATGGAGCGCTGGTGGTCGAACAGCAGACGGTCTTCGGAGCGCCCGGCGAGCATGTGCAGGGCGTAGCGCACTTTCCACAGGAACTCCTGGGACGAGGCCAGCAGGGCGTTTTCGCTCTCTACCAAGAAGCCCTCGCCAGCCAGGGCGCGCAGGTTCAGGGTGCCGTACTGGCGACGGGCAACCCACAAAATCGTCTGGATATCCCGCAGTCCGCCGGGCGAGCCTTTGACGTTGGGTTCCAGGTTGTATTCGGTGTCGTTGTACTTGTGGTGCCGGGCCTTTTGCTCGGCACGCTTGGCCAGGAAGAAGTCCTTGCTCGGCCACATGTGTGCGGTGCTGGTGACTTCGAGCATGCGCTGGCGCAGGCGCTCGGGGCCGGCAATGGTGCGGCTTTCCATGAGGTTGGTGATGACGGTGAGGTCGGCGCGGGCCTCTTCGGCGCATTCGTCGACCGAGCGCACGCTTTGGCCGACTTCCAGGCCGATGTCCCACAACAGCGTCAGAAAACGCTCGATGGAATCGCGAAAGATCTCATGATCGGCGCTGTCCAGCAGGATCAGCAGGTCGATGTCCGAGTAGGGATGCAGCTCGCCGCGCCCATAGCCGCCGACCGCCACCAGGGCGATATCGGCGTCTTCACTCCAACTGAACTGTTCCCAGGCCTTTTGCAGGATGTTATCGACGAACCAGGCGCGGTCCTCGATCAGTCGGCGGATGTCCCGGCCGCTGCGAAAGCGCTCGTCGAGCACCTCGCGGGCCTGGCGGATAGCCTTCTTGAATGCGGCGATAGGGCTCGCCTTCAGGGCCAGTTCGGCCTGGAACTGGCCACGGTCGAAGAGTTCGGGGTCCACCTGGGGCATCGATCGGCTTTCCTTTCTATCTATAAGTCAGTGACAGGGTTGCGGGAAAACCGAAGCAATCATCACGCCGAAACGCGTGGAATGGTGTCGTCAGCGCGCAGGGTGAAGATCTCGTAGCCGGTCTCGGTGACCAGCAGGGTGTGTTCCCACTGGGCCGAGAGCTTGCGGTCCTTGGTGATAGCGGTCCAGCCGTCGCCCAGCACCTTGGTGTCGGCCTTGCCCTGGTTGATCATCGGCTCGATGGTGAAGGTCATGCCCGCCTTGAGCTCCATGCCGGTGCCAGCGCGGCCGTAGTGCAGGATCTGCGGCTCTTCGTGGAACACGGTGCCGATACCGTGGCCGCAGAATTCGCGCACCACCGAGAAGCCGTTCTTTTCCGCGTGCTTCTGGATCACTTCACCGATGTCGCCCAGGCGGCAGCCAGGCTTGACGATTTCGATGGCCTTGTACATGCATTCCTGGGTGACCTGGGACAGGCGCTCGGCCCAGACCGGCACGGTACCGACGTGGAACATGCGGCTGGTGTCGCCGAAGTAGCGGTCCTTGATCACGGTGACGTCAATGTTCAGGGTGTCGCCGTCCTTCAATGGCTTGTCGCCTGGAATCCCGTGGCAGACCACGTGGTTGACCGAGGTGCAGATCGACTTGGGGAAGCCTTTGTAGTTCAGCGGCGCAGGGATGGCGCCCTGCACGTTGACTATATAGTCGTGGCAGATCTGGTTCAGGGTTTCGGTGGTGACGCCGGGCTTGACGTGTTCGGCGATCATTTCCAGCACGTCGGCAGCCAGTTTGCCGGCGATGCGCATGCCAGCGATGTCTTCGGCGGTTTTCAAGCTAACGGTCATACAGGCTCTCTCTAGCGCGACGCGCTGAAATCAATACGGTTTACGGGCGTGCGACAAAAGGTTGCAGAGTTCGCACAAGCCACAGAAAACGCGATTCTAACAGACGATGGCCTCAAATCATGAGCCTCTGATGATCGCTTCTCTCTATAAGGTAGGGCTATGTCGGCTCTATTCAAGGGGTTACACGAAAGCGCGCAGCGGCAAATGTGATTGCGTATTCCGTTTTTGCCGATGCTGTGGTATAAAATGCGCCGCTTTCCGGGGATACCTCGTAAAGCTTAAATCCACACACGTGTCGACACGATGACCTGGGTGCCGGAGGCCTTGATGCCGCTGGTTGGTCATTGGGATACGTGGAGGCCAAACCCGACTTATTAAGGAACTATCATGTCCCAAGTCAACATGCGCGATATGCTGAAGGCCGGTGTGCACTTCGGTCACCAGACCCGTTACTGGAACCCGAAAATGGGTAAATACATTTTCGGCGCGCGTAACAAGATCCACATTATCAACCTTGAAAAAACCCTGCCAATGTTCAACGAAGCTCTGACTTTCGTAGAGCGCCTGGCCCAGGGCAAAAACAAGATTCTGTTCGTCGGCACCAAGCGTTCCGCTGGCAAGATCGTTGCTGAAGAAGCAGCACGTTGCGGTTCGCCGTACGTCGATCACCGCTGGTTGGGCGGCATGCTGACCAACTTCAAAACCATCCGTGCTTCCATCAAGCGTCTGCGTGACCTTGAAGTGCAAGCCGAAGACGGTACTTTCGCCAAGCTGACCAAGAAAGAAGCGCTGATGCGCTCCCGTGACCTGGAAAAGCTCGATCGTTCCCTGGGTGGTATCAAGGACATGGGCGGTCTGCCTGACGCACTGTTCGTTATCGACGTTGATCACGAGCGCATCGCGATCACCGAAGCCAACAAGCTGGGCATCCCTGTTATCGGCGTAGTCGATACCAACAGCAGCCCGGAAGGCGTTGACTACATCATCCCAGGCAACGATGACGCAATCCGCGCTATCCAGCTGTACATGGGTTCGATGGCTGACGCTGTAATCCGTGGTCGCAACCACGTTGCTGGTGGTACCGAGCAGTTCGTTGAAGAAGCTCCGGTAGCTGCCGCTGAGTAATTAGCGCCCTGGCGTTGACTCAGTAAGCAAAAAGGGGGCTTGGCCCCCTTTTTGCCACCTCGAAAACCGTTTGTCGGTAACGCAACTACATCATTTGTAACGTGCAGTGGCCTACAACGGAGATTCGGGAAGAATTGATCGCCCGTTTGATCGGGTGGAATGGTTGAAAACCTATCCAAGAGGATTTTGAAATGGCAGAGATTACTGCAGCGTTGGTTAAAGAACTGCGTGAGCGTACCGGCGAAGGCATGATGGATTGCAAAAAGGCCTTGACCAAGGCCGGCGGCGACATCGAAAAAGCCATCGACGACATGCGTGCCTCGGGCGCCATCAAGGCTGCCAAGAAAGCCGGCAACGTCGCTGCTGAAGGCGCTATCGCTCTGGTTGAAGACGGTAAAGCTGCCGTTCTGCTGGAAGTGAACTCGCAGACCGACTTCCTGGCCCTGCAAGATGACTTCAAGGCATTCGTTGCTGCCAGCGTCAAGAAAGCATTCGACGACAAGCTGACTACCGTTGAGCCGCTGATCGAAGCACAAGAAGCTGATCGCCTGGTACTGGTCGGCAAGGTTGGCGAAAACGTCAACATCCGTCGCCTGACTCGCGTTGAAGGTGATGTGGTTGGCGGTTACCTGCACGGCAACAAGATCGGTGTAGCCGTTGTTCTGAAAGGCGGCGACGTTGAGCTGGCCAAAGACATCGCTATGCACGTTGCTGCAAGCAACCCAGAATTCCTGCTGCCTTCGGAAGTTTCTGACGACGCGATCGAGCGTGAAAAAGCTGTGTTCCTGAGCCTGAACGCCGACAAGATCGCCGGCAAGCCAGAAAACATCGTTGAAAACATGATCAAAGGCCGTATCAGCAAGTTCCTGGCTGAAGCGAGCCTGGTTGAGCAGGCGTTCGTCAAGAACCCTGAAATCAAGGTTGGCGAACTGGCTAAGAAAGCCGGTGCTGAAATCGTTTCCTTCACTTACTACAAAGTAGGCGAAGGCATCGAGAAGCCGGTCGACAACTTCGCTGAAGAAGTTGCTGCCCAGCTGGCTGCCGCCAAGCAATAAGACAGTTTTCAACTGTCGCCCGAAAGAGGCTGCCCGCTCACGCGCGCAGCCTCTTTTCAAATGGGAAGGCCGATTTTAATTGGCTTCCCTTCGGAACTGGCTTACAAAGCCGTGTTCCGATGGCGCTGTAGCAGCGTCCAGCTAGAGTGAACGCAAGCCGTAAACGGCTCGCCAAGAATTTTTAAAAATACGCCGCAGGAGAGATTCGCAATGGCTCAGCAGGGCAGTGGTTATCAGGCTCGCTATAAACGCATTCTACTCAAGCTTAGCGGCGAGGCCCTGATGGGCTCGGAAGAGTTCGGGATCGATCCCAAGGTGCTCGACCGCATGGCGTTGGAAGTCGGCCAGCTGGTCGGTATTGGCGTACAAGTCGGCCTGGTGATTGGCGGTGGCAACCTGTTCCGCGGTGCGGCACTGAGCGCCGCCGGCATGGATCGGGTCACTGGCGACCACATGGGCATGCTGGCCACTGTGATGAACGCCCTGGCCATGCGTGACGCCCTGGAGCGTGCCAACATCTCGGCTATCGTGATGTCGGCTATTTCCATGGTCGGCGTGACCGATCACTATGACCGCCGCAAAGCCATGCGCCACCTGAATTCCAAGGAAGTGGTGATCTTCGCTGCTGGTACGGGCAACCCGTTCTTCACCACCGACTCCGCAGCCTGCCTGCGCGCCATCGAAATCGACGCTGACGTGGTGCTGAAGGCGACCAAGGTGGATGGCGTGTACACTGCCGATCCATTCAAAGACCCGCATGCCGAGAAGTTCGATCATCTGACCTACGATGAAGTGCTGGATCGCAAGCTGGGCGTGATGGACCTGACGGCTATTTGCCTGTGCCGCGACCACAAGATGCCGCTGCGCGTATTTAACATGAACAAGCCCGGCGCCCTGCTGAATATCGTACACGGCGGCGCAGAAGGGACTCTGATCGAGGAAGGCCAACAATGATCAACGAAATCAAGAAAGACGCCCAGGCGCGTATGCAGAAATCCCTGGAATCCCTGAGCCATGCATTCGGCCAGATCCGTACCGGCAAAGCGCACCCAAGCATCCTGGGTAGCGTGATGGTGCCTTACTACGGTTCCGATACCCCGATCAGCAGCGTCGCCAACATTACCGTTAAAGACTCGCGCACCCTGCAAGTCGTCGCGTTCGAGCGCAACATGCTGGGTGCTGTCGACAAGGCCATCCAGAGCGCCGGTTTGAACCTCAACCCGACCAACCTGGGTGAGTTGCTGTTGATCTCCATGCCCGCCCTGACTGAAGAAACCCGCAAGGGCTTCACCAAGCAGGCACGCAGCGCAGCCGAAGACGCCCGTGTTGCCGTGCGCAACATTCGTCGCGATGCCCTGGGTGACCTGAAGAAACTGGTCAAGGACAAGGAAATCAGCGAAGACGAAGAGCGTCGTGCCACCGCTGATATCGACAAGCTGACCAAAGATGCCGAGGCCCAGATCACCAAGGCCACGGAAGAAAAAGAAAAGGACCTGATGGCCGTATAAGGGGTCAGGACGCCTTCATGGAAAAGACCAAGCAGACTGTACCCTCTGTGGTGCCGCGCCATGTCGCGATCATCATGGATGGGAATAATCGCTGGGCGAAGAAACGCTTTATGCCGGGTGTTGCCGGGCATAAAGCGGGTGTCGATGCGGTAAGGGCTGTGATTGAGGTGTGCGCCGAAGCCAAGGTCGAGGTGCTGACCTTGTTCGCCTTCTCCAGTGAGAACTGGCAACGGCCCGCCGAAGAAGTCAGCGCCTTGATGGACCTGTTCTTCAAGGCCTTGCGTCGTGAAGCCAAGCGCCTCAACGACAACAACATCAGCCTGCGCATCATCGGCGATCGCTCGCGCTTTCATCCCGAACTGCAAGCCGCCATGCGCGAAGCCGAGGCCATTACGGCCGGGGCCAATCGATTTGTGCTACAGATCGCAGCCAACTACGGTGGCCAGTGGGATATCGCCCAGGCTGCACAGCGTCTGGCGCGTGAAGTGCAGGCCGGTCATCTACGGCCGGACGACATCACCCCCGAACTCTTGCAAACCTGCCTGGTGACTGGCGATCTGCCGTTGCCTGACTTGTGCATCCGTACCGGTGGCGAGCACCGCATCAGCAATTTCCTGCTGTGGCAGCTGGCGTACACCGAGCTGTACTTCTCCGACCTGTTCTGGCCGGACTTCAAACACGATGCCATGCGCAATGCGCTGGCCGATTTCGCTTCCCGTCAGCGTCGCTTCGGTAAAACGAGCGAGCAGATCGAAGCTGGAGCCCGGGTTTAAATGCTTAAACAACGAATCATCACAGCACTGATCCTGTTGCCGATTGCCTTGTGTGGGTTTTTCCTGCTCGACGGTTCCGCCTTTGCGCTGTTTATCGGCCTGGTCGTCACCCTCGGTGCCTGGGAATGGGCGCGTCTGGCGGGTTTCAGCGCGCAATTGCCGCGTGTCGTGTATGCCGCTGTCGTGGCTGCCTTGGCGTTCCTCTTGTACATCCTGCCGGACCTTGCGCCTTGGGTGTTGGGGGCGGCCGTGCTGTGGTGGGCGCTGGCGACATTGCTGGTGCTGACCTTTCCACGCACCAGCGGCAAGTGGTCAAGTGTGGCCTGCAAGTTGGTGATTGGCTTGTTGATTCTGTTGCCGGCCTGGCAAGGGTTGGTGGAGATCAAGCGTTATCCAATGGGTAACTGGCTGATCCTGGCGGTGATGGTGCTGGTCTGGGGCGCTGATATCGGTGCGTACTTCTCAGGCCGGGCCTTCGGCAAGCGCAAGCTGGCGCCGGCGGTCAGTCCAGGCAAGAGCTGGGAGGGCGTGTATGGCGGCCTGGCGTTGACGCTGGTGATCGCGCTGGTCGTCGGTGTTGTGCGTGGCTGGTCGGTGAAAGAGATTTTCCTGGCGCTGCTGGCCACTGCCATCGTCGTGTTCATCTCGGTCGTGGGCGATCTCACCGAAAGCATGTTCAAGCGTCAGGCCGGGATCAAGGACAGCAGTAACCTGCTGCCGGGTCACGGCGGCGTGCTGGACCGTATCGACAGCCTGACCGCTGCCATCCCGATCTTCGCAGTACTCTTGTGGATGACCGCTTCGTGAGCCGCCTGCAGCAAGTCACCGTGCTGGGTGCAACCGGTTCGGTGGGGCTGAGCACCCTCGATGTTATTGCTCGTCATCCTGATCGCTACCAGGTCTTTGCCCTGACCGGTTTTACCCGTTTGAGCGAATTGCTGGCCTTGTGCGTGCGTCATGCGCCGCGTTTCGCCGTGGTGCCTGAGGCGGCGGCGGCTCGTGGGCTGCAGGACGATCTGCGGGCTGCCGGGCTGTCCACTCAAGTGTTGGTGGGTGAGGAGGGGCTGTGTCAGGTCTCGTCCGATGCTGAAGTCGATACTGTCGTCGCCGCCATTGTCGGCGCAGCGGGCCTGCGCCCAACCTTGGCTGCCGTGGATGCTGGCAAGAAGATCCTGCTGGCCAATAAAGAAGCGCTGGTGATGTCCGGTGCGCTCTTTATGCAGGCAGTGCGCAAAAGTGGTGCTGTGCTGCTGCCCCTCGATAGCGAACACAATGCAATTTTCCAGTGCATGCCCGGTGACTATGCCCGTGGCTTGAGTCAGGTGGGCGTGCGCCGGATCTTGCTGACCGCCTCTGGTGGTCCGTTCCGACAAACCCCACTGGCAGAGTTGGAGCACGTATCGCCCGACCAGGCGTGCGCTCATCCGAACTGGTCCATGGGGCGCAAGATCTCCGTGGATTCAGCGAGCATGATGAACAAAGGCCTGGAGCTGATCGAGGCGTGCTGGTTGTTCGATGCGCGTCCGGATCAGGTCGAGGTGGTGATTCACCCACAAAGTGTGATTCATTCCCTGGTCGACTACGTGGACGGTTCGGTCCTGGCGCAGTTGGGCAACCCTGATATGCGCACGCCGATTGCCAACGCCCTGGCCTGGCCGGAGCGGATCGACTCGGGCGTAGCACCTTTGGACCTGTTTGCCGTGGCCCGCCTGGATTTCGAGGCGCCGGACGAACAACGCTTCCCTTGCCTACGCCTGGCGCGGCAGGCGGCTGAAGCGGGTAACAGCGCGCCGGCGATGCTCAACGCGGCCAACGAAGTGGCTGTGGCAGCGTTTCTCGAACGGCGCATCCGCTTTCCGCAGATCGCGAGTATCATCGAGGACGTCCTGGCGCTTGAGCCTGTCGTCGCGGTGAATGAGCTTGGGGCCGTCTTCGAGGCCGATACCAAGGCTCGGGCCCTGGCAGAACAATGGTTGAGCCGCAACGCGCGTTAGTCTGCAGGCAGGTTTGAGTCTTCAGGCACTGGATTGGAATGCGGAGAAATTAGATGAGTGCGCTTTACATGATTGTCGGCACCCTGGTTGCTCTGGGTGTGCTGGTTACCTTCCACGAATTCGGCCACTTCTGGGTGGCGCGTCGTTGCGGCGTCAAGGTACTGCGCTTTTCCGTCGGTTTCGGCATGCCGCTGGTGCGCTGGCACGACCGTCGTGGCACCGAGTTCGTGATTGCAGCCATTCCGCTGGGTGGCTACGTCAAGATGCTCGATGAGCGCGAAGGCGAAGTGCCGGCAGATCAGTTGGATCAGTCTTTCAATCGCAAGACCGTTCGTCAGCGTATCGCCATTGTCGCCGCCGGCCCGATCGCCAACTTCCTGTTGGCGATGGTGTTCTTCTGGGTGTTGGCCATGCTGGGCAGCCAGCAGGTGCGTCCGGTCATTGGTGCGGTCGAGTCGGACAGTATTGCCGCCAAGGCTGGATTGGTTGCCGGGCAGGAAATTGTTTCCATTGATGGCGAACCCACCACGGGCTGGGGCGCGGTCAATTTGCAGTTGGTGCGTCGCCTCGGTGAAAGCGGCATCGTCAATGTGGTGGTGCGCGAGCAGGATTCCACCAGCGAAACCCCGCGTGAGCTGGCCCTCGATCATTGGCTCAAGGGCGCTGATGAGCCTGATCCGATCAAGTCCCTGGGCATACGCCCATGGCGTCCGGCCTTGCCGCCGGTCCTCGCTGAGCTGGACCCGAAAGGTCCGGCCCAGGCTGCCGGCCTGAAAACCGGTGATCGCCTGTTGGCCCTTGACGGGCAGGTGCTGGGTGACTGGCAGCAGGTGGTCGATCTGGTTCGTGTACGTCCTGATACTAAAATTGTGCTGAAAGTTGAGCGCGACGGTGCTCAAATCGACGTCCCGGTGACCTTGTCGGTCCGTGGGGAAGCCAAGGCTGCTGGGGGTTACCTGGGTGCCGGGGTCAAGGCTGTCGACTGGCCGCCATCGATGGTGCGCGAGGTGAGCTACGGGCCGTTGGCAGCGATTGGTGAAGGTGCAAAACGCACTTGGACCATGAGTGTGCTGACCCTGGAATCCCTCAAGAAAATGTTGTTCGGCGAGCTCTCGGTAAAAAACTTGAGTGGACCGATAACCATTGCTAAAGTGGCGGGCGCTTCTGCCCAGTCGGGTGTCGCGGATTTCCTGAATTTCCTGGCTTATCTGAGTATTAGCCTGGGTGTTCTGAATTTGTTGCCCATTCCTGTACTGGATGGGGGGCATCTGTTGTTTTATCTGGTCGAGTGGGTGCGTGGTCGCCCCTTGTCGGATCGGGTGCAGGGTTGGGGGATACAGATCGGTATCAGTTTGGTGGTCGGGGTGATGTTATTAGCCTTGGTCAACGATCTGGGTCGACTGTAACGCTTCGCTGAATTGCGAATCTGCCGCATTTTGCGGCAGTTTGTTTATTGCCAGTTGGAATAAGAAAGGACTTCATGAAACGTCTGCTGCTAACTGCGGTTCTCACCGTATTGATGATCGCCGAAGTTCACGCCGAGTCCTTCACCATCTCCGATATTCGCGTCAACGGCCTCCAGCGGGTTTCCGCGGGTAGCGTCTTTGGTGCATTACCGTTGAACGTCGGTGAACAGGCTGATGACCGTCGCCTGGTGGAATCCACTCGTGCGCTGTTCAAAACCGGTTTCTTTCAAGACATCCAACTGGGTCGCGAAGGCAACGTCCTGGTCATCACCGTGGTCGAGCGACCTTCCGTCGCCAGTATCGAGATCGAAGGCAACAAGGCGATCTCTACTGAAGATCTGATGAAAGGTCTCAAGCAATCCGGCCTGGCCGAAGGCGAGATCTTCCAGCGCGCCACCCTTGAAGGTGTGCGTAACGAACTGCAACGCCAGTACGTTGCCCAGGGTCGCTATTCCGCGACCGTGGAAACGGAAGTGGTGCCGCAACCTCGTAACCGTGTCGGCCTCAAGGTCAACATCAACGAAGGCACCGTGGCGGCGATCCAGCACATCAACGTGGTGGGCAATACCAAGTTCGCTGATGAAGACCTGATCGACCTGTTCGAACTCAAGACCACCAACTGGTTGTCGTTCTTCAAGAACGATGACAAGTACGCCCGCGAAAAGCTGTCCGGTGACCTGGAACGCCTGCGTTCCTACTACCTGGACCGTGGTTATATCAACATGGATATCGCTTCGACCCAGGTGTCCATCACCCCGGACAAGAAGCACGTCTACATCACCGTCAACGTCAACGAAGGCGAGAAGTACAAGGTTCGTGACGTGAAGCTGAGCGGCGACCTGAAAGTGCCTGAAGACCAGGTCAAGGCGCTGTTGCTGGTGCAGAAGGACCAAGTGTTCTCGCGCAAGCTGATGACCACCACTTCCGAGCTGATCACCCGTCGCCTGGGTAACGAAGGCTACACCTTCGCCAACGTCAACGGCGTGCCGACGCCCCATGATGATGACCACACCGTGGACATCACCTTTGTGGTCGATCCAGGCAAGCGTGCCTACGTGAACCGTATCAACTTCCGTGGCAACACCAAGTCTGCGGACGAAGTGCTGCGTCGTGAAATGCGCCAAATGGAAGGTGGCTGGGCATCGACTTACCTGATCGACCAGTCCAAGACCCGTCTTGAACGCCTGGGCTTCTTCAAGGAAGTCAACGTCGAAACCCCGGCCGTACCGGGTGTGGATGACCAGGTTGACGTGAACTACGCCGTGGAAGAGCAAGCATCGGGTTCCATCACCGCCAGCGTCGGTTTCGCACAGAGTGCCGGTCTGATCCTCGGTGGTTCGATCACCCAGAACAACTTCCTGGGTACCGGTAACCGTGTTTCCATCGGCCTGACCCGAAGCGAATACCAGAGCCGATACAACTTCGGTTATACCGACCCCTACTGGACTGCTGATGGTGTGAGCCTGGGCTACAACGCCTTCTACCGCACCACCGACTACAAAGACCTCGACGTTGACGTTGCAAGCTATGCGATCGACAGCCTCGGCGCCGGTGTCAACGTGGGCTATCCGATCAGCGAGACTTCGCGTCTGACGTTCGGTTTGACCGCGCAACAGGATGAGATCAAGACCGGTGTGTACACCGTGGACGAGATCTTCGACTTTACCCGTCGTGAAGGTGACAAGTTCCTGAACTTCAAGGCGTCTGCCGGCTGGTCCGAGTCGACCCTGAACAAAGGTGTACTGGCAACCCGTGGTCACTCCCAGAGCCTCACCCTGGAAACCACCACGCCGGGCAGCGACCTGTCGTTCTTCAAACTCGACTACCGTGGCCAGTTGTTCACGCCGTTGAGCGACAACTACACCATGCGCCTGCACACTGAACTGGGTTATGGCGATGGTTATGGCTCCACCAATGGTCTACCGTTCTACGAGAACTACTACGCGGGTGGCTTCAACTCCGTGCGTGGTTTCAAAGACAGCACCTTGGGCCCTCGTGGTACTCCAAGCCGTGGTGTTGGCGTAACCGGTAACCAGGGCACTGTGGTTGACTCGGACAATGACCCACTGCCGTTTGGTGGTAACGTTCTGATCCAGGGCGGTGCGGAAATCCTGTTCCCGCTGCCGTTTGTGAAAGATCAGCGTTCCCTGCGGACTTCGGTCTTCTGGGACGTGGGTAACGTGTTCGACTCCAAGTGCGAGCAGATCACCAACCCGAGCGGTGTGAAGTCCAAGACCGAGTGCAACGACGTGAGCCTCAGTAATCTGGCAAGCTCCGTGGGTGTGGGTGTGACCTGGGTGACCGCGCTGGGCCCATTGAGCTTTGCTCTGGCCATGCCGATCAAGAAACCGGATAACGCTGAAACCCAGATTTTCCAATTCTCCCTCGGCCAGACGTTCTAAGCGTCTGACCCAAGATAACGACAACGGATTCTGTAGGAGTGCATCGTGCGTAAGTTGACTCAATTGGTTCTGCTGGCAACCGTGCTGGTAGCGACCCCGGCCTTCGCCGAAATGAAAATCGCTGTCCTGAACTATCAGATGGCCCTGCTGGAGTCCGATGCGGCCAAGCGTTATGCCGTGGATGCCGAGAAAAAGTTCGGCCCACAACTGACCAAGCTCAAGACTCTGGAAAGCAGCGCTAAAGGTATCCAGGATCGTCTGGTTGCCGGTGGCGACAAGATGCAGCAAGGCGAGCGCGAGCGTCTGGAGCTTGAATTCAAGCAAAAAGCCCGTGACTACCAGTTCCAGTCCAAAGAACTGAACGAAGCCAAGGCTGTTGCTGACCGTGAAATGCTGAAACAACTGAAGCCGAAACTCGACAGCGCTGTAGAAGAAGTCATCAAGAAAGGTGCCTTTGACCTGGTGTTCGAGCGTGGCGCTGTGATCGACGTCAAGCCTCAATACGACATCACCCGTCAGGTGATCGAGCGCATGAACCAGCTGAAGTAAGCCATGACCGCGACTATCAAGCTCGGCGAGTTGGCCGAGTTCCTGGGAGCCACCTTGCGTGGCTCCCCGGAGAAAGAAATCACTGGGCTAGCCACCTTGCAGGAGGCTGGCCCAGCTCAGTTGAGCTTCCTCGCAAACCCCCAATACCGTAAATACCTGGTCGATAGCCAAGCTGCAGCCGTGTTGCTGAAAGCCGCTGACGCCGAAGGGTTTGCCGGGGATGCGCTGGTGGTGCCTGACCCGTATCTGGCCTATGCGCGGGTGTCGCACCTGTTCGATCCGAAACCCAAGGCTGCTGCCGGTATTCATCCGTCTGCGGTCATTGCCGAGGATGCCCAGGTTGATCCTGCGGCCAGCATCGGCGCCTTTGCGGTGATCGAGAGTGGGGCACGCATTGCGGCCGATGTCACGGTTGGTGCCCACTGCTTTATCGGCGCGCGCTGCCAAATCGGCGCCGGCGGTTGGCTGGCGCCGCGCGTGACCCTGTACCACGATGTGCGTATCGGTGAGCGTGTAGTCATCCAGTCGGGTGCCGTGATTGGCGGTGAAGGTTTCGGCTTTGCCAACGCCAAGGGCATCTGGAACAAGATCGCCCAGGTCGGCGGTGTGCTGATCGGTGACGACGTGGAAATCGGCGTGAACACGGCTGTCGATCGCGGGGCCCTGGCCGATACCGTGATTGGCAATGGCGTGAAGCTCGACAACCAGATCCAGATCGCCCATAACGTGCAGATTGGCGATCACACCGCCATGGCGGCCTGCGTGGGTATCTCCGGCAGCACCAAGATCGGCAAGCATTGCATGCTCGCCGGTGGCGTTGGGCTGGTAGGGCATATCGATATTTGCGACAACGTCTTCATCACCGGCATGACCATGGTCACCCACTCGATCACCGAGCCAGGGGCCTATTCTTCCGGTACCGCCATGCAGCCTGCGGCTGAATGGCGCAAGAGTGCAGCACGGTTGAGGCAGCTCGACGACATGGCTCGACGTCTCAAACAGCTGGAAAAGCGTGTTGGGGACGTGACCCCTGGCGGTAATGCTTCATCAGAAGGCTGATACCATTTCCATATCAAGTGTGCACAGCCGCTAGACTGCCTCCTTGATTTGCTAGCGGGGCGTGCGTTTAGTTCGCCCGCCCCCAATCTTTATTACAGGCTTCCCCCCGAAATGATGGACATCAACGAGATTCGCGAATACCTGCCTCACCGTTACCCGTTCCTGCTGGTGGATCGCGTAGTGGACCTCAACATCGAGGAAAAGCGCATTCGTGCCTACAAGAATGTCAGCATCAACGAACCGTTCTTCAACGGTCACTTTCCCGCGCATCCCATCATGCCGGGTGTGTTGATCATCGAAGCGATGGCCCAGGCTGCCGGTATCCTTGGTTTCAAAATGCTCGACCTCAAGCCTGCCGACGGCACGCTTTACTATTTCGTGGGCTCCGACAAGTTGCGTTTCCGCAACCCGGTTACCCCGGGTGACCAGTTGATCCTGGAAGCCAAGTTCATCAGCTGCAAGCGCCAGATCTGGAAGTTCGAATGCCAGGCTTCGGTGGACGGCAAGCCGGTATGCTCCGCCGAGATCATCTGCGCGGAACGCAAACTATGAGTTTGATTGACCCTCGCGCAATCATCGATCCGTCGGCCGTTCTGGCCGCCGACGTTGAGGTCGGCCCCTGGTCGATCATCGGCGCAGGTGTGGAAATCGGCGAGGGGACTGTCATCGGGCCGCACGTGATCCTCAAAGGTCCGACCCGCATTGGCAAACACAATCGCATCTACCAGTTCTCGTCGATAGGCGAGGACACCCCGGACATGAAGTACAAGGGGGAAGAAACACGCCTGGTAATCGGTGACCACAACATCATCCGTGAAGGCGTGACCATTCACCGTGGTACCGTTCAGGATCGGGCCGAGACCACCCTGGGTGATCACAACCTGGTGATGGCCTATGCGCATATCGGTCACGACAGCGTCATCGGCAACCACTGCATCCTGGTCAACAACACCGCGTTGGCCGGGCATGTGCACGTTGACGATTGGGCGATTCTGTCCGGGTTCACCCTGGTCCATCAGTACTGCCATATTGGCGCCCACAGCTTTTCCGGCATGGGCACCGCCATTGGCAAGGACGTTCCGGCATTTGTCACGGTATTCGGCAACCCGGCCGAAGCGCGCAGCATGAACTTCGAAGGCATGCGCCGTCGTGGTTTCAGCGAAGACGCCATCCACGCCCTGCGCCGAGCCTACAAGGTGGTTTACCGCCAGGGGCTCACGGTTGACCAGGCGTTGACCCAACTGGTCGAGCCGGCAGCGTTGTTCCCGGAAGTCGCGGTGTTCCGTGACTCGATCCAGGCGTCGACCCGCGGCATCACCCGCTGATCATGGCCAATCTGCGTATCGCGCTGGTGGCCGGGGAAGCTTCCGGCGACATTTTGGGCGCAGGTCTTATGCGGGCCCTCAAGGCCCAGCATCCGGCGGTTGAATTCATTGGCGTCGGCGGTCCACTGATGCAGGCTGAAGGGCTCACGTCCTACTTCCCTATGGAGCGTTTGTCGGTCATGGGGCTGGTCGAAGTGCTGGGTCGCCTGCGTGAGCTGTTGGCCCGTCGCAAGCTGCTGATCCAGACCCTGATCGAAGAAAAGCCCGACGTGTTCATCGGCATCGATGCGCCGGATTTCACGCTCAATATCGAACTCAAATTACGTCAGGCCGGCATCAAGACCGTGCACTACGTCAGCCCGTCCGTGTGGGCGTGGCGGCAAAAGCGCGTGCTCAAGATCCGTGAAGGCTGTGACCTGATGCTGACGTTGCTGCCGTTCGAGGCCCGATTCTACGAAGAGAAGGGCGTGCCGGTAAGGTTTGTCGGACATACCCTGGCCGACACGATTCCGTTGCAGGCTGACCGCGCCGCCGCGCGTGCCGAACTGGGCTTGCCCGACGGCCCGTTGGTCGCGCTGATGCCTGGCAGTCGTGGTGGCGAAGTTGGCCGGCTGGCCTCGGTATTTTTTGATGCTGCCGAGCGTCTGCAAGCCTTGAAACCGGGCGTACGTTTCGTGCTGCCCTGCGCGAGCCCGCAGCGTCGTGCGCAGATCGAAACGCTGCTGGAAGGCCGCAACCTGCCGTTGACCCTGCTCGACGGCCAGTCGCACCTGGCCCTGGCAGCCTGTGATGCGGTGCTGATTGCCTCCGGCACTGCCACTCTGGAGGCCTTGCTCTACAAGCGTCCGATGGTGGTGGCCTACCGCTTGGCGCCGCTGACCTTCTGGATTCTCAAGCGCATGGTCAAAAGCCCTTACATCTCCCTGCCCAACCTGCTGGCCCAGCGCCTGTTGGTACCGGAATTGTTGCAGGACGATGCGACGCCTGAGGCCCTTGCGCAAACGCTACTACCGTTGATCGACGGCGGCGAAGAACAGACCCGTGGTTTTGACGACATCCATCGCATATTGCGCCGCGATGCCTCGAACCAGGCGGCCGACGCCGTGCTGACCTTGATCGGCCAGAAAAAGGAAAGCGTATGAACACGCAAATAGGCCTGGATTTCAGCCTGGTTGCCCAAGCCCACGAACTGGTCGCCGGTGTCGACGAAGTCGGGCGTGGGCCTTTGTGCGGTGCCGTGGTCACGGCGGCGGTGATCCTCGATCCGAACCGTCCGATCCTCGGCCTCAATGACTCGAAGAAACTCACCGAGGCGCGCCGTGAAAAGCTCTACGATGAGATCATCGAAAAAGCCTTGAGCTGGCACATCGCCCGGGCCGAAGTCGAAGAAATCGACGAGCTGAATATTCTTCACGCCACCATGCTCGCGATGCAGCGTGCGGTTGAAGGCCTGCACATCACGCCAAAAATGGCGATGATCGACGGTAACCGTTGCCCCAAGCTGGCCATGCCTTCTGAGGCAGTGGTGAAGGGCGATAGCAAGGTACCTGCCATCGCAGCCGCCTCGATCCTCGCCAAAGTCAGCCGTGATCGTGAAATGGCCGCGTTCGAATTGATCTACCCCGGCTACGGCATTGGCGGGCATAAAGGCTATCCGACGCCCGTTCATCTGGAAGCCCTGGCTCGCCTGGGGCCGACGCCGATCCATCGCCGTTCGTTCGCCCCGGTTCGCCAGGCCTACGAGCTGCGCGAGAGCCTCAACGAGGTCTAGTCGCAAGGCTGATGTTTTGCTCAAGGCCCGGTACAATCCGGGCCTTGTTGTTTTCCACGTATAAGAGATCACTATGCCGGCTTCATTCGTTCACCTACGCCTGCACACTGAATACTCCTTGGTCGACGGCCTGGTACGGATCAAACCGCTGGTCAAAACCCTGGTGGGCATGAACATGCCTGCGGTCGCGGTGACCGATCAGAACAACATGTGCTCCCTGGTCAAGTTCTACAAGAACGCCATGGGCGCCGGCATCAAGCCGATCTGCGGCGCCGATCTATGGCTGTCCAACAAAGATCCGGATAACCCGCTGAGCCGCATCAGCCTGTTGGCGATGAACGGCGTGGGTTATCGCAACCTCACCGAACTGATTTCCCGTGGTTTCATCGACGGCCAGCGCAATGGCTCGATCATCATCGAGCGCGAATGGGTCGCCGAGGCCAGCGATGGCCTGATCATGCTGTCGGCCGCCAAAGAGGGCGAAATCGGTGTCGCGCTGTTGGGCGGCAACCCGCAGGAAGCCGAAGTCTTGGCCAAGGAGTGGATGCAGGTCTTCCCTGACCGTTTCTACCTGGAAGTCCAGCGCACCAATCGCCCCAACGACGAAGAGCACCTGCACGCCGCCGTGGCCCTGGCTGACAAGTTGGGCGCGCCGCTGGTTGCCACCAACGATGTGCGCTTCATCAAGAAGGAAGATTTCGAGGCCCACGAAACCCGCGTGTGCATCGGTGAAGGCCGGGCCTTGGACGACCCGCGTCGCTCGAAGAACTACAGCGAAGAGCAGTACCTCAAAAGCGCCGACGAAATGGCCGAACTGTTCAGCGACCTGCCCGAGGCCCTGGAAAACTCCGTCGAAATTGCCAAGCGTTGCAACATCGAAGTCAAGCTGGGCAAGCACTTCCTGC
Source organism: Pseudomonas sp. FH1 (assembly GCF_000510895.2). Taxonomy (NCBI): domain Bacteria; kingdom Pseudomonadati; phylum Pseudomonadota; class Gammaproteobacteria; order Pseudomonadales; family Pseudomonadaceae; genus Pseudomonas; species Pseudomonas sp. FH1. Next base: position 370,181 of record NZ_AOHM01000129.1, on the reverse strand, counting down.
CCAACTTCCCGATTCCGGATGGCATGACCATCGACGAGTACTTCCGCAAAGTCTCGTTCGACGGCCTCGAAGAGCGGCTCAGCGTCCTGCTGCCCAAGGAAACCACCGAAGATTACGACGCCAAGCGCCAGGTCTACGTCGATCGGCTGAATTTCGAGCTGGATATCATCATCCAGATGGGGTTCCCCGGTTACTTCCTGATCGTAATGGACTTTATCCAGTGGGCCAAAAGCAACGGCGTGCCGGTAGGTCCGGGACGGGGGTCGGGTGCCGGTTCGCTGGTGGCTTACGTACAGAAGATTACCGACCTCGACCCGCTGGAATATGACCTGCTGTTCGAGCGCTTCCTGAACCCGGAACGGGTTTCCATGCCCGACTTCGACGTCGACTTCTGCATGGACGGCCGTGACCGCGTGATCGAGTACGTGGCCGAGAAATACGGTCGCAATGCGGTGAGCCAGATCATCACCTTCGGTTCCATGGCGGCGAAGGCTGTAATCCGTGACGTGGCGCGGGTGCAGGGCAAGTCCTACGGCTTGGCGGACCGTCTGTCGAAGATGATCCCGTTCGAAGTCGGCATGACCCTGGAAAAAGCCTACGAGCAGGAAGAAATCCTGCGCGACTTCATCAAGATCGATGAAGAAGCCGCCGAAATCTGGGACATGGCGCGCAAGCTTGAAGGCGTGGTGCGTAACGTCGGTAAACACGCCGGCGGTGTGGTGATTGCGCCTACAAAGCTCACCGACTTTTCGCCGATTTATTGCGACGAAGAAGGCGACGGCCTGGTAACCCAGTTCGATAAGGATGATGTGGAGGCGGCCGGCCTGGTGAAGTTCGACTTCCTCGGCCTGCGGACCCTGACGATCATCGACTGGGCGCTCAAGACCATCAACCGTGACCGCGCCAAGGTCAACGAAGCGCCGCTGGATATTGCGTTTATCCCGCTGGACGACAAACCGACCTACCAGTTGCTGCAAAAGGCCGAAACCACGGCGGTGTTCCAGCTTGAGTCGCGGGGCATGAAAGAGCTGATCAAAAAGCTCAAGCCCGACTGCCTGGAAGACTTGATCGCACTGGTGGCCCTGTTCCGTCCGGGCCCGCTGCAATCGGGCATGGTGGACGACTTCATCAACCGTAAGCACGGCCGCGCCGAGCTGGCGTATCCGCACTCTGACTACCAGTATGAAGGCCTCAAGCCGGTATTGGCGCCGACTTACGGCATCATCCTGTATCAAGAACAGGTGATGCAGATCGCCCAGGTGATGGCCGGTTACACCCTGGGTGGCGCGGACATGCTGCGTCGCGCCATGGGTAAGAAAAAACCCGAGGAAATGGCCAAGCAGCGTGGCGGTTTCATTGAGGGTTGTGCAACCAACAATATCGACGCGGACCTGGCGGGTAACATTTTCGACCTGGTGGAAAAATTCGCCGGTTATGGCTTCAACAAATCCCACTCCGCCGCCTACGGCCTGGTGTCGTACCAGACTGCCTGGCTGAAGGCCCACTACCCGGCGCCATTCATGGCGGCGGTACTCTCGGCGGATATGCACAACACCGACAAGGTCGTGACCTTGATCGAAGAAGTGCGCACCATGAAGCTGCGCCTCGATGCGCCGGACGTGAACGCCTCTGAGTTCAAGTTCACGGTGAACGACGAAGGCCGCATCATTTATGGCCTGGGCGCGATCAAAGGCGTAGGCGAAAGCCCGGTGGAAGCTATCGTTGAAGCGCGTCAGAGTGGGCCGTTCGCCGACCTGTTCGACTTCTGCGCGCGGGTTGACCTCAAGCGCATTAACAAGCGTACCCTCGATGGCCTGATCCGCAGCGGCGCACTCGACCGTCTCGGCCCGTATTTCCATGATGAGCCCAAGGCTTACCAGGCGAATATCGACCGCAACCGTGCGGTGCTGCTCACCGCCATGGAAGAAGCGATCAAGGCTGCCGAACAGACCGCCCGCACCCATGACAGCGGCCATGCCGACCTGTTTGGCGGGTTGTTCGTCGAAGAAGACGCGGATGTGTACGCTAACCACCGCAAGGCCAAGGAGCTGACTCTCAAGGAGCGCCTCAAGGGTGAGAAAGACACCTTGGGCCTGTACCTTACCGGTCACCCGATTGATGAATACGAGGGTGAGATCCGCCGTTTCGCCCGTCAGCGCATCATCGACCTGAAACCTGCGCGGGATACCCAGACCGTTGCCGGCATGATCATCGCCTTGCGGGTGATGAAGAATAAAAAGGGCGACAAGATGGGCTTCATCACCCTTGACGACCGTTCAGGGCGCATTGAAGCCTCGCTGTTTGCCGATGCCTTCCACTCCGCACAGTCGCTGTTGCAGACCGATGCCATGGTGGTGGTGGAAGGGGAGGTCAGCAACGATGACTTCTCCGGCGGCCTGCGGCTGCGGATCAAGCGGGTGATGAGCATGGAAGACGCGCGCACCAATCTGGCCGAAAGCCTGCGCTTGAAGGTAAAAACCGAAGCGCTCAAGGGCGATCAGCTACGCTGGTTGGGTGATTTGCTCAAGCGCCACCGTGGCGCGTGCCCGGTGACCATGGAGTACACCGGCAGTGACGCCAAGGCCATGCTGCAGTTTGGCGAGACCTGGCGAATTGATCCGGCTGATGGCTTGATTCAAGCATTGCGTGACCAGTTCGGCCGTGACAACGTCTTCCTCCAATACCGTTGACGGTCAGGCAGTCCTACATAGCCTGATCTCGACTGAACATTTAATCTCGACCTAAACGCGCCTCTCCCTTAAGGTAGGGCGCGAATAGACAACCGGCTGGCCAGGCACGCCCTGGCCGTCGACCCAAGACGGACGCTTATGAACCCGAATTTTCTTGATTTCGAACAGCCGATCGCTGACCTGCAAGCCAAGATCGAAGAGCTGCGCCTGGTCGGCAATGACAATTCGCTGAATATCGGCGATGAGATCGCTCGCCTGCAAGACAAGAGCAGCACGCTCACCGAAGACATCTTCGGCAAGCTGACCAGCTGGCAGATCGCGCGCCTGGCCCGCCACCCGCGCCGTCCGTACACCCTGGACTACATTCAGCACATCTTCACCGAGTTCGACGAGCTGCACGGCGACCGCCACTTCTCCGACGACGCGGCCATCGTGGGCGGTATTGCTCGCCTGGACGACCAGCCGGTAATGGTGATCGGTCACCAGAAAGGCCGTGAAGTGCGCGAAAAAGTGCGCCGCAACTTCGGCATGCCGCGTCCTGAAGGCTACCGCAAGGCGTGCCGCCTGATGGAAATGGCCGAACGCTTCAAGATGCCGATCCTGACCTTCATCGACACGCCGGGTGCTTACCCAGGTATCGACGCTGAAGAGCGCAACCAGAGCGAAGCGATCGCCTGGAACCTGCGCGTCATGGCCCGCCTGAAAACCCCAATCATCGCCACCGTGATTGGTGAGGGTGGTTCCGGCGGAGCACTGGCTATTGGCGTCTGTGACCAGTTGAACATGCTGCAGTATTCGACCTACGCGGTGATTTCGCCGGAAGGTTGCGCCTCGATCCTGTGGAAAACGGCCGAGAAAGCGCCGGACGCTGCCGAAGCCATGGGTATCACCGCTGATCGCCTCAAAGGTTTGGGTATCGTGGATAAAGTCATCGCCGAGCCTTTGGGCGGCGCCCACCGCGACCCGGCTGCTGCCGCCGCGACGATCCGTGCTGAACTGGGTTCGCAGCTGGCGATGCTCAAGAAGCTGGATAACGAAGCGCTGCTGGCCCGTCGTTATGAGCGTTTGATGAGCTACGGTCTCTGATCTGACCGACGACGCTGCACCATTGTGGGAGCGGGCATGCTGTGAAAACTTCTCTGCCTGCCCGGCTCCTGCAAACCCTGGCCCCCTGGCGCAATGCCCCGGCCTGGCACATCGCATTCTCGGGTGGGCTTGATTCCACCGTCCTGCTGCACCTCCTCGCCAATTTGGCCAACACCGAATCGCTCCCGCCCCTCAGTGCTGTGCATGTTCATCATGGCCTACAAGCTGCAGCTGATGCATGGCCCGCTCACTGTCAGTCGACATGCGACAGCCTGGGCGTGCCGTTGCGCGTGATGCGTGTGCAGGTGCAACCCGGCGCCAGTCTTGAGCGTGCTGCCCGTGACGCGCGTTACCAGGTGTTTACCGAGGTGACCGGAGCAGGGGAGGTGCTACTGACGGGCCAGCATCGCGACGATCAGGCAGAAACCTTGTTGTTCCGTCTGCTGCGTGGGGCAGGGGTGCGCGGGCTGGCGGCAATGCCGGTACAGCGCTCGCTGGCGGCAGGCTACCTTGTACGGCCCTTGTTGGATGTCCCGCGTGCAGAGCTGGAAGCCTATGCCGAGGCGCACCAGCTCACATGGATTGAAGATCCTTCGAACGCGGACTCGCGGTTCTCCCGTAATTACCTGCGCCACCGCGTGCTTCCAGTACTGGCGGAGCGCTGGCCGCAGGCTAACTCAAACCTGGCGCGGACTGCCGAGCACCTCAATGAGGCCCAGGCCCTGCTGGATGAGTTGGCACAGATGGACCTGCAAGCGGCCAATCAGCCTTCGCCGTTTCCCTGGTTGCACTTGCCGTCCCTGTCGCTTACGCCGTTGCGCGAGCTATCCGACGCCCGCCAACGCAACGCCCTACGTCACTGGCTAACCCCTCTGACCCGTTTGCCCGACAGCGACCACTGGGCCAGTTGGTATTCCCTGCGGGATGCCAAGGGTGACGCACAACCCCAATGGCGCTTGGCTGATGGCGAATTGCACCGCAGCGGTGAACGTATCTGGTGGCTGCCCTCCACTTGGTCGGAATTTTCCGACGCAACGGTGAGCTGGCCCGATCCGCAAAACCCACTAGAGTTACCCGGCAATGGTCAGGTGAAACTGACGGGCAGGATACCCGGAGGCCCATTGACGATCCGCTACCGCCAGGGCGGCGAAATCCTTGCTGTGCCCGGCCGAGGTCGGCGCGACTTGAAGCGCCTGCTTAACGAAAGTGGCCTGCCGGGTTGCGTCCGTGGCAGATTGCCGCTGCTTTACCAGGGCGAGCAATTGCTGGGTGCGCCCAGCCTTGCGGGACTCTGGCCGGCACCAAGTGATGACTGGCAATTACATTGGATGCCACAGACCTGCGATCAAGGTTTGAGCTGATAGCGCCTTTCCGGTAGACTACGCTCCCTTCTTGATACAACTTCTGTGGATTCGTTTGAATCGCAGCAGTTGCCGATTACCAAGCAGTCTTTGCTGGGCGATTCCAAAAAATGTGTAGCGATCAACGTACCGGTGTTTCATTGCTGGTCTGTCACCACGCGGCGGTTTTTTTGAAAGGTGCACTGTGATTAATGCAGGTGATCGGGGGCTTCGGCCTTCCTTCGCTTTCCCCGGCGGCTCGGACCGCTTTAACGCAGACTTCTAGGGTTTTTCATGACGCGCTACATATTCGTCACGGGCGGTGTTGTTTCTTCATTGGGGAAAGGCATCGCATCGGCTTCATTGGCGGCCATCCTGGAGGCGCGGGGACTTAAGGTCACCATGCTCAAGCTGGACCCGTACATCAACGTTGACCCGGGCACCATGAGCCCGTTCCAGCACGGTGAAGTGTTCGTCACCCACGACGGCGCCGAGACCGACCTGGACCTGGGCCACTACGAGCGGTTCATCCGCACGACAATGACCCAGAACAACAACTTCACCACCGGCCGTGTCTACGAGCACGTGCTGCGCAAGGAGCGCCGTGGTGACTACCTGGGTGCAACTATCCAGGTGATCCCGCACATCACCGACGAGATCAAGCGCCGCATCATCAAGGGTGCAGGCGATGCCGACGTGGCCATGGTCGAGATCGGTGGCACCGTCGGTGACATCGAGTCGCAACCGTTCCTCGAAGCCATCCGCCAGCTGCGTTTCGAAGTCGGCGCCAAGCGCGCGATGCTGATGCACCTGACCCTGGTCCCGTACATCGCCACCGCCGGCGAAACCAAAACCAAGCCTACCCAGCATTCGGTCAAGGAACTGCGTTCCATCGGCCTGCAGCCGGACGTGTTGGTGTGCCGCTCCGATCACCCGATCGACATTTCCTCGCGTCGCAAGATCGCGCAATTTACCAACGTTGAAGAACGTGCGGTGATCGCGCTGGAAGACGCCGACACCATCTACAAGATCCCGGGCATCCTGCATTCGCAAGGCCTGGACGATTTTGTGGTCGAGCGTTTCGGCCTGCAATGCAACGGTGCGGACCTGTCCGAGTGGGAAGCCGTGGTCGACGCCAAGCTCAACCCTGAGCACGAAGTCACCATCGCGATGGTCGGCAAGTACATGGAACTGCTGGACGCGTACAAGTCGCTGATCGAAGCGATGAGCCACGCCGGTATCAGCAACCGTACCAAGGTCAACCTGCGCTACATCGACTCTGAAGACATCGAGAACCAAGGCACTGCCTTGCTCGAAGGTGTCGACGCGATCCTCGTTCCCGGCGGTTTCGGCCTGCGTGGCGTGGAAGGCAAGATCACCGCTGTTCAATATGCTCGCGAGAACAAGGTGCCGTACCTGGGTATCTGCCTGGGCATGCAAGTGGCCGTCATCGAGTTCGCCCGTAACGTGCTGGGCTGGAAAGACGCCAACTCCACCGAGTTCGACAGCAAGAGCGGTCACCCGGTCGTGGGCCTGATCACCGAGTGGGAAGATGCCACCGGCGCGGTCGAGACCCGTACCGAAGCGTCCGACCTGGGCGGCACCATGCGCCTCGGCGCGCAGGACTGCCTGCTGGAGCCGGGCTCGCTGGTTCACGATTGCTACGGCAAGGACGTGATCGTCGAGCGTCACCGTCACCGCTACGAAGTGAACAACAACCTGCTGCCGCAAATCAAAGAGGCCGGCCTGAAAATCTCCGGTCGCTCCGGTGATGGCGCGCTGGTTGAAGTGGTCGAAGCACCGGATCATCCGTGGTTCGTGGCGTGCCAGTTCCACCCTGAGTTCACCTCGACGCCGCGCGACGGTCACCCGTTGTTCAGCGGTTTCGTCAAGGCCGCACTGACGCAACACCAGAAGAAGGCGTAACCCTGATGGCCCAGAAGATCATTCGCGTCGGCGACATCGAGATTGCCAACGACAAGCCCATGGTGCTGTTCGGCGGCATGAACGTGCTGGAAAGCCGCGACATGGCGATGCAGGTCTGTGAAGAGTACGTGAAGGTTACCGAGAAACTCGGTATCCCTTACGTGTTCAAGGCCAGCTTCGACAAGGCCAACCGTTCGTCCGTGACCTCCTATCGCGGCCCAGGCCTTGAAGAAGGCATGCGGATCTTCCAGGACATCAAGCAAGCCTTCGGCGTGCCGATCATCACCGACGTCCACGAGCCTGAACAGGCTGCCGTGGTCGCCGAGGTGTGCGACATCATCCAGTTGCCGGCCTTCCTGTCGCGCCAGACCGACCTGGTCGTGGCGATGGCCAAGACCGGCGCGGTGATCAATATCAAGAAAGCCCAGTTCCTCGCACCCCAGGAGATGAAACACATCCTGAACAAGTGCGTGGAAGCGGGTAACGACCAGTTGATCCTCTGCGAGCGCGGTTCGAGCTTCGGCTACAACAACCTCGTGGTGGACATGCTCGGTTTCGGCATCATGAAACAGTTCGAATACCCGGTGTTCTTCGACGTGACCCACGCGCTGCAAATGCCCGGTGGTCGCGCCGATTCCGCGGGCGGGCGCCGTGCCCAGGTGCTGGACCTGGCCAAGGCTGGCATCAGCCAGTCCCTGGCGGGCCTGTTCCTGGAAGCCCACCCGGACCCGGATAACGCCAAGTGCGACGGCCCATGCGCCCTGCGCCTGGACAAGCTGGAGCCATTCCTGGCCCAGCTCAAGCAGTTGGACGAACTGGTCAAGAGTTTTCCGACGGTAGAGACCGCGTAAGCCGCGTTTCTCCGGTAGAATTTCCCACGCTTTACGCTCAGGCCTGCGGGCCTGAGCCTTGTCGTCTGCAAGCCTGCCTCGTTGTTCCACCCTTGCGGTCGGTCAAAAGATTTCCTTCAGCTGCGTCGTTTTCGTCAACTTTGGAGTGTTTACAACAATGGCAAAAATCGTCGACATCAAAGGTCGTGAAGTTCTCGACTCCCGTGGCAACCCCACCGTCGAAGCCGACGTGCTTCTCGATAACGGCATCATCGGCAGCGCCTGCGCGCCGTCCGGTGCTTCTACCGGTTCGCGCGAAGCGCTGGAGCTGCGTGATGGCGACAAGAGCCGTTACCTGGGCAAGGGTGTACTCAAGGCTGTAGCCAACATCAACGGCCCGATCCGTGACCTGTTGCTGGGCAAGGACCCGCTGGACCAGAAAGCCCTGGACCACGCGATGATCAAGCTCGACGGCACCGAAAACAAAGGCAGCCTGGGCGCCAACGCCATCCTCGCCGTGTCCCTGGCCGCCGCCAAGGCCGCTGCCCAGGACCAGGACCTGCCGCTGTACGCACACATCGCCAACCTGAACGGCACGCCGGGTGTTTACTCCATGCCGGTGCCGATGATGAACATCATCAACGGTGGCGAGCACGCCGATAACAACGTCGACATCCAGGAATTCATGGTGCAGCCGGTTGGCGCCAAGTCCTTCTCCGAAGGCCTGCGCATGGGCACCGAGATTTTTCATCACCTCAAAGCTGTGCTGAAGGCCCGTGGCCTGAGCACTGCGGTAGGTGACGAAGGGGGGTTCGCACCGAACCTGGCGTCCAACGAAGATGCACTGAAAGTGATCTCCGAAGCCGTGGCCAACGCTGGCTACAAATTGGGCACTGACGTGACCCTGGCCCTGGACTGCGCGGCTAGCGAGTTCTTTGAGGACGGCAAGTACAACCTGTCCGGCGAAGGCCAGGTGTTCAACTCCGAAGGTTTCGCTGACTACCTGAAGGGCTTGACCGAGCGCTACCCGATCATCTCGATCGAAGACGGCCTGGACGAGTCCGACTGGGACGGCTGGAAAATCCTCACCGACAAGATCGGCGAGAAAATCCAGCTGGTGGGCGACGACCTGTTCGTGACCAACACCAAGATCCTGAAAGAAGGCATCGATAAAAAGATCGCCAACTCGATCCTGATCAAGTTCAACCAGATCGGCACCCTGACCGAAACCCTGGAAGCCATCCAGATGGCCAAGGCTGCGGGCTACACCGCCGTGATCTCCCACCGCTCCGGCGAAACCGAAGATTCGACCATTGCCGACTTGGCTGTGGGCACCTCGGCGGGCCAGATCAAGACCGGTTCCCTGTGCCGTTCCGACCGCGTTTCCAAGTACAACCAATTGTTGCGTATCGAAGAGCAACTGGCAGGCAAGGCCAAGTACAACGGTCGCGGCGAGTTTCGCGGCTGATCAGTAAATGGTAAAAAGTCAGCGGATTGCGTCGGAAAACTCACGACAGTGTGTATTTCGACGCTAATCTGATGGCTATCAAGCACAAGCCTGGTTCTTCCAGGCTTCGTGCTATCAGTTGCTTCAAAAGTTTTGCATGGCTGTCTTTTTTCACTGGATACCCGATATTCGATGCGCAGTCCCAATTGGTTGTTCCTCGTCTTGCTCTTGTTGCTGGCTGGCCTGCAGTACCGCCTATGGGTGGGTAATGGCAGCTTTGCGCAGGTAAAAGACCTGACTGAGCAAATTGCTGCACAGCACGCCGAAAACGAGATCTTGCTGGAGCGTAACCGCGTCCTCGATGCTGAAGTGCTTGAGCTGAAAAAAGGCACGGAGACCGTTGAAGAGCGGGCTCGTCATGAATTGGGCATGGTCAAGGAGGGTGAAACCCTCTACCAGTTGGCCCAATGAACCCTAGTTTGCCGGCCTTCTGGGCCGTGATTCCTGCCGCGGGCGTCGGTGCCCGTATGGCTGCGGACCGTCCCAAGCAATACTTGCAGTTGGGCGGGCGCACTATTCTCGAACACAGCCTTGGCTGTTTTCTCGACCATCCATCGCTCAAAGGCCTGGTGGTCAGCCTTGCTCCTGAAGATCCTTATTGGCCGACGCTGGCGTGTGCGGCTGACCCGCGTATCCAGCGTGCGGACGGTGGCTCGGAGCGTTCGGGCTCGGTACTCAATGCGCTGTTGCACCTGAATGCCCTGGGTGCCAGTGATGACGATTGGGTGCTGGTGCACGATGCGGCACGACCGAACCTGAGTCGCGATGACCTCGACAAACTGCTGGCTGAGCTGGCGCACGACCCGGTCGGCGGCCTGCTGGCCGTGCCGGCCCGCGATACGCTCAAGCGCGTCGACAAGCACGGACGTGTGGTGGAGACCGTCGACCGCAGCCTGATCTGGCAAGCCTACACGCCGCAGATGTTCCGCCTCGGTGCCTTGCACCGCGCATTGGCCGACAGCCTGGTGGCGGATGCCGTCATCACTGACGAAGCGTCGGCGATGGAGTGGTCCGGCCAGGCGCCGCGCCTGATCGAAGGGCGCTCGGACAATATCAAGGTGACCCGGCCGGAAGACCTGGAGTGGTTGCGGTTGCGGTGGGCGAACCGACGTTAAGCCACGCCATACTCGGGCCTTTCAGCCAGCCCGGCTTTCAAGAAATCCACCAACTTCCTGACCTTCGGCGACAAATGCCGCTGCTGCGGATACAGCGCCCACACCGCGGTATTCGGCGGCTGATGCGCTTCCAGCAACGACACCAGCGCGCCACTGTTTAGGTGCTCCAGCACGTAATAGTCCGGCAACTGGCATAACCCCACGCCCTGCAGCGCCGCGTCCAGCACCGCTTGCCCACTGTTGCAGCGCCAGTTTCCCTGCACCCGCTGGGAAAATTCCCGCCCGTCCTGGGCGAGTTGCCAGATATCCGAGCTGCCAATCAAGCAGTTATGCCGACTCAATTCCGACAGACTATGAGGCCGACCATACCGCGCCAGGTAGGACGGCGACGCGCACAAGTACATACGCCTCGGTGCCAGTCGGCTGGCGACCATGCGCGAATCCTGCAAACGCCCCAGGCGGATCGCCAGGTCGAGGCCTTCATGCACCAGGTCCAGCTGGCGGTTGCTCAGCTCGATATCCACCCGCAACTGTGGATAGAGCGCCATGAACCGTGTAACCAGCGGCACGATAAAACGCTCGCCGTACGCCACCGCGCAGGTCATGCGCAACATGCCCTTGGGTTCGCTGGCGAGGTCGCCCACCGCGCGCAAGGCTTCTTCGCGACCGTCCTGCAGGCGCTGACAATGTTGCAGAAAGGTCTGGCCGGCTTCGGTCAGGGTCACCTTGCGTGTACTGCGATACAGCAGCCGCGTTTGCAGGCGTTCTTCCAGGCGCGCCACTTGGCGGCTGATGTGGGACGACGACACGCCCAGCCGTTCCGCCGCCGCGGTGAACTGGCTGCATTCGGCGACCGCGACGAACTCATCGATGCCTTCCCAGCGGTTTTCCAACATCACGATTATCCCTGTACAGCAATAAAGTTTTGCTTTTGTCCGGATTATTCATCAGTCAGCCATGTTTTACACTCACCGTCTCAATTTTCAACCGCCTGGAGAAACCCGGATGATCAAGTCCCGCGCTGCCGTAGCCTTCGAAGCCAAGAAGCCCCTTGAGATCGTTGAAGTGGATGTCGCCATGCCCAAGGCCGGCGAAGTGTTGCTGCGCGTAGTCGCTTCGGGCGTGTGCCATACCGACGCCTACACGCTGTCGGGTGCTGATCCGGAAGGCATCTTCCCGTCGATTCTCGGTCACGAGGGCGGTGCGGTGGTCGAAGCGATCGGCGAGGGCGTGACGTCGGTGGCGGTGGGTGATCACGTGATCCCGCTGTACACCCCGGAGTGCGGCAAGTGCAAATTCTGCCTGTCGGGTAAGACCAACCTGTGCCAGGCCATCCGTTCCACCCAGGGCAAAGGCCTGATGCCGGACGGCACCACGCGTTTCTCCTACAAAGGCCAGCCGATTTTCCACTACATGGGCACCTCGACTTTCTCCGAGTACACCGTGCTGCCGGAAATTTCCGTGGCCAAGATTCCTAAAGAAGCCCCGTTGGAAAAAGTCTGCCTGCTGGGCTGTGGCGTCACCACCGGTATCGGTGCAGTGATCAACACGGCCAAGGTCAAGCCGGGCGACACCGTGGCCATCTTCGGCCTCGGCGGTATCGGCCTGTCAGCGGTGATCGGTGCGGTCAAGGCCAAGGCCGGCCGCATCATCGCCATCGATATCAACCCGGCCAAGTTCGAGATCGCCAAGCAATTGGGCGCCACCGACTGCATCAACCCGAAAGACTACGATCGCCCGATCCAGGACGTGATCGTCGACCTCTCCGACGGCGGCGTGGACTTCTCCTTCGAATGCATCGGCAACGTACAACTGATGCGCGCCGCGCTTGAGTGCTGCCACAAAGGTTGGGGTGAGTCGGTGATCATCGGCGTCGCCGGTGCCGGTCAGGAAATCGCTACCCGTCCGTTCCAGTTGGTGACCGGTCGCGTCTGGCGCGGTTCGGCCTTCGGCGGCGTGCGCGGCCGCAGCGAATTGCCAAGCTATGTGGAGATGGCCCAGACCGGGGAGATCCCGCTGGATACCTTCATCACCCACACCATGGGCCTGGAAGACATCAACAAAGCGTTTGACCTGATGCATGAAGGCAAGAGCATTCGTACCGTCATTCATTTTTGAAGCAGCGGCAAGCTATAAGCGGCAAGCTGCAAGCGGGTGTACGCCTTGCTTGCGGCTTGAAGCTTGCAACTTGCAGCTGGGAGCATTCCCATGACCCTGGAAAATATCTCCTGCCAGAAAAGTTTTGGCGGTTGGCACAAACGTTACAAGCACAGCTCCAACGTGCTCGGTTGCGACATGACCTTCGCCGTCTACCTGCCGCCGCAAGCGGAGGAGGGCGGCAAGTTGCCGGTGCTGTACTGGCTCTCCGGCCTGACCTGCACCGACGAGAACTTCATGCAGAAAGCCGGCGCCCAGCGCATGGCTGCCGAGCTGGGCTTGATAATCGTTGCGCCGGACACCAGCCCACGTGGGCCGGGTGTTCCGGGTGATCCGGATAACGCCTGGGATTTCGGGCTCGGCGCTGGCTTCTACCTGAATGCCACCCAGGAACCTTGGGCCAAGCACTATCGGATGCATGACTACGTGGTGCAGGAGTTGCCGGCGTTGGTTGAGGCGCATTTCCCGGCTTCTGACAGGCGCGGCATCAGTGGCCACTCCATGGGCGGCCACGGGGCGCTGGTGTGTGCGTTGCGCAACCCTGGGCGCTACTTGTCGGTGTCGGCGTTTTCGCCGATCAACAACCCGATGGATTGCCCGTGGGGCCAGAAAGCCTTCTCGCGTTATTTGGGCGAAGAGCGCTCTAAATGGCGCGAGTGGGATGCCTGCGTGCTGATCAGCGAAGCCTCGGAAAAGCTGCCGCTGCTGGTGGACCAGGGCGACCGCGACGATTTCCTCGCCGTGCAACTCAAGCCTGAAGCCCTGCAGCAAGCGGCCAAGGCGGCCGTTCATCCGCTGGAACTGCGCCTGCAACCTGGCTACGACCACAGCTACTTCTTTATCGCCAGCTTCATCGAAGACCATTTGCGACACCATGGCCGTGCTTTGCTCGGTTAATGTGAGGCAAAAGTAGGTAGAATCACGCCCTGAATTAAATCGGGGCGTTTTTTTATGCGTATTGGCCACGGCTACGATGTGCACCGTTTCGCTGAAGGCGATTTCATCACCCTGGGCGGCGTGCGCATTGCGCACCACCATGGGTTGCTGGCTCATTCCGACGGCGACGTTGTGTTGCATGCCTTGAGCGATGCCTTGCTCGGCGCAGCGGCGTTGGGCGATATCGGCAAGCACTTTCCGGACACCGACCCGACCTTCAAGGGCGCGGACAGCCGTGTACTGCTGCGTCATGTGGTCGGCTTGATCCATGCCAAAGGCTGGAAGGTCGGCAACGTCGATAACACCATCGTGGCCCAGGCGCCGAAGATGGCCCCCCATATCGAGTCGATGCGTGCGCTGATTGCCGCGGATCTGCACATTGAACTGGATCAAGTGAACGTGAAAGCCACCACCACCGAAAAGCTCGGCTTCACCGGTCGGGAAGAGGGCATTGCGGTGCACTCTGTTGCCTTGTTGCTGCGCGCATGAATGACCTGCAACTGTTGGGTCCACGGGCCTATGGCGAGGCCTTGGGCAGCGCGGTACTGAAGGCGACGGCCGAAGACTTCCAGGTCGACGAAGTGCTGGATATCCCGCTAACCGGAGAAGGTGAGCACCTGTGGTTGTGGGTGGAAAAACGCGGGCTCAATACCGAGGAAGCCGCGCGGCGGATCGCCAAGGCAGCGGGCGTGCCGTTACGCACGGTCAGCTATGCCGGGCTCAAGGATCGCCAGGCGTTGACTCGCCAGTGGTTCAGCGTGCAGCTGCCCGGCAAGGCCGACCCGGACATGAGCGCGGCGGAAAACGACACGCTCAAGATCCTCAAGACCGCCCGCCACAAGCGCAAGCTGCAACGCGGTGCGCACTCGGCCAATGGTTTCACCTTGCGCCTGACCCAGTTGGCCGGTGATACCGCCGCTATCGATGCGCGGTTGCAACTGATTGCACAACACGGCATTCCCAACTATTTCGGCGCCCAGCGTTTTGGCCACAACGGCGGCAACGTGGTCGACGCCCGTGAGTGGGCCGCGCGCAAGGCCTTGCCGGAACAGCGCAACGTGCGATCGCGGTTGCTGTCCACGGCGCGCAGCTTCTTGTTCAACAAAGTGTTGGCGGCGCGTGTGGCCGATGGTTCGTGGCAACGTGCCCAGGTCGGCGACTTGCTGGCGTTTACCGACAGCCGCAGTTTTTTTCCGGCAGGGGAGGCTGAATGCAGCGACCCGCGCCTGGCGATCCTGGACCTGCACCCGACCGGCCCGCAGTGGGGCGAAGGCGATTCGCCTGCCACGGGTGCAACCTTTGAACTCGAACAGGCTGTTGCTGCCGATGAAGCCGACCTGCGTGATTGGCTGGTGAATGCCGGCATGAGCCAGGAACGTCGCATTCTGCGACTGCCCATTGGCGGTTTGACGTGGCATTATCCCTCGCTGGACATTCTGCAATTGGAATTCGTCCTGCCGGCCGGATGCTTCGCCACTGTCTTGGTGCGCGAGCTTGTTGATCTGGTGCCGGTGGGGCAGACGGACAACCCATGCGTATTCTGATATCAAACGATGACGGTGCCACCGCACCCGGTCTTGCCGCGCTCTATGCTGCGCTGGAAGATTACGCCGAGTGCGTGGTGGTCGCCCCCGACCAGGACAAGAGCGGCGCCAGCAGTTCGCTGACGCTCGACCGTCCGCTGCACCCGCACGTCCTGGCCAATGGCTTTATCAGCGTGAACGGCACCCCTACCGACTGCGTCCATTTGGCGATCAACAGCCTGCTGGATCAGGAGCCGGACCTGGTGGTATCGGGTATCAACCTCGGTGCCAACCTGGGCGATGACGTGCTGTATTCCGGCACCGTGGCGGCGGCGCTCGAAGGTCGCTTCCTGGGGCGTACGGCGTTCGCCTTTTCGTTTGCTTCGCGCCAACTGGATAACCTGCCGACCGCTGCGTATTTTGCGCGCAAGCTGGTGGAGGCCCATGGCTCCCTGAGCCTGCCACCGCGCACGGTGCTCAACGTCAATATTCCCAACTTGCCCCTCGACCATATTCGCGGCATCCAGCTGACGCGGCTGGGCCATCGCGCCCGCGCGGCGGCGCCGTTGAAGGTGGTCGACCCGCGTGGCAAGGAAGGCTATTGGATTGCCGCGGCGGGTGATGCGGAAGATGGCGGTGAAGGCACGGACTTTCATGCCGTGATGCAAGGCTACGTATCGATTACCCCGTTGCAATTCGATCGCACCTTCAGTGATGCCTTCAGTGGTCTCGATGGCTGGCTGGAGGGGCTGCGCTGATGGGCCGCGAACAAGACGACTTGCTGCGCCGGGGCATTGGCATGACATCCCAGCGCACCCGCGAACGCTTGATCCAGCGCTTGTACGAAGAGGGTCTGTCCAACGCTCAAGTGCTGGAAGTGATCCGGCGTACGCCTCGGCACCTGTTTGTCGATGAAGCCCTGGCCCACCGTGCCTATGAAGACACGGCGCTGCCCATCGGCCACAACCAGACCATCTCCCAGCCGTACATGGTGGCGCGCATGAGCGAGCTGCTGTTGGCGGCGGGGCCTTTGGACAAGGTGCTGGAAATCGGCACCGGCTCCGGCTATCAGACCGCCGTACTGGCGCAACTGGTGGAGCGGGTGTTTTCGGTGGAGCGCATCAAGGTGCTGCAAGACCGTGCCAAGGAGCGCCTGGTGGAGTTGAACCTGCGCAACGTGGTGTTTCGCTGGGGCGATGGCTGGGAAGGCTGGCCGGCGCTGGCGCCTTACAACGGCATCATCGTCACCGCCGTAGCCACCGATGTGCCCCAGGCGTTGCTCGATCAACTCGCTCCAGGCGGACGTCTGGTCATCCCGGTAGGCTCCGGTGAAGTGCAACAATTGATGCTCATTATCCGTGAGGAAGAAGGCTTTTCCCGGCATGTACTCGGCGCCGTGCGCTTCGTGCCATTGCTCAATGGCCCGCTGGCCTGATCATTTGTTCGCCGGCAGTGAATTCTGTTGGTGGGGATGTGTCTTACGGCGGGGTCTATCGAGTCAACATGATCGGGCGTCGGCATTAAACACGATGAATTTTTCGTTTCAGTCGTGTGCCGGTAAAAAGCCAATGCCCAGTTATACTTGCGTCATATTTCAAGCCTGATACAGGCATTCATGTTCAGCCACCACAAAGGGAGCGGCGGGTGAGTCTCACAGGTCTTGCGCAGCGTATGAGTAAAACAAGCTTTCATCGACTGGTGCTTGGCCTCGTCTTCAGTTCCGTGTTGGTCGGGTGTTCCAGCTCGCCAAGCAGCGGCGCACGGGTGGTTGACCGTAATAATGCCGCCCCGCAGAAACCGACGGTGACCACCGGACAATATGTGGTGCGCAAGGGCGATACGATGTTCTCGATCGCCTTCCGATATGGTTGGGATTACAAGGCACTTGCAGCACGTAACAATATTCCTGTGCCATACACGATACATCCGGGTCAGACGATTCGCTTCGACGGGCGTACCGGTTCAACGCCTACGGCAGTTGTGACAAACACCGGATCTTCGCCGTCGTCTTCGAGCAAAACCACCATCATCACCCGGCCTGCAGGCACCGCCACACCGGCCCCTGCGACCAAGCCGGCACCCGCGCCGTTGCCACCTGCCGGGCCTGCGCCGACCGGTTGGGGATGGCCCTCAAACGGAGTGCTGATTGGAAAATTCTCTTCAAACGGTAGTTTGAATAAAGGCATTGATATCGCCGGTGATTTGGGACAGCCTGTTTTAGCTGCGTCTGATGGGACAGTGGTGTACGCCGGGAGTGGTTTACGGGGCTACGGCGAGCTGGTCATCATCAAACACAGCGATACCTACGTCAGTGCTTACGGTCACAACCGTAGGCTGTTGGTTCGGGAGGGGCAGCAGGTCAAAGTCGGACAGACAATTGCCGAAATGGGGTCAACTGGTACAGACCGGGTGAAACTGCACTTTGAGATTCGCCGCCAAGGGAAGCCTGTAGACCCACTGCAATTCCTACCCCGTCGTTGATGTGTTGCACAGCCTGTTCCCTCACGTAGAAGGAACAGGCTCCAGCGTTGCCAAGGATAAAGGCGCCGCTTGAGCTTGAGGTCGAACTCACCAAAGGACTATAACAATGGCTCTCAGTAAAGAAGCGCCGGAGTTTGACATCGACGATGAGGTTCTCCTTATGGAGACCGGTATCGATACGGAATCGATGTCGAATGAGGGACCTGCTGTACCTTCAGTTCGCACCAAGTCCAAGAACTCCACCGCGTTAAAGCAACACAAGTACATTGACTACACGCGGGCGCTCGATGCGACCCAGCTGTACCTCAATGAAATCGGCTTTTCCCCTCTGCTGACCCCCGAAGAAGAAGTCCATTTTGCGCGCTTGTCGCAAAAGGGCGATCCGGCTGGGCGCAAGCGCATGATTGAAAGCAACCTGCGCCTGGTGGTGAAAATCGCCCGACGCTATGTCAATCGTGGGCTGTCCCTGTTGGACCTGATCGAGGAGGGCAACCTGGGCTTGATCCGGGCTGTGGAGAAGTTTGACCCTGAGCGGGGCTTCCGCTTTTCGACCTACGCCACCTGGTGGATTCGTCAGACCATCGAACGGGCGATCATGAATCAGACCCGCACGATCCGGTTGCCGATCCATGTGGTCAAGGAGCTCAACGTCTACCTGCGAGCAGCGCGTGAGCTTACCCAAAAACTCGATCATGAACCTTCGCCTGAAGAAATCGCCAACCTGCTGGAAAAACCGGTAGGAGAGGTCAAGCGCATGCTGGGTCTCAATGAGCGCGTGTCTTCGGTCGATGTCTCGCTGGGTCCGGATTCGGATAAAACCCTGCTGGACACCCTGACGGATGATCGTCCTACCGATCCTTGCGAGCTGTTGCAGGACGATGATCTTTCCCAAAGCATTGACCAGTGGCTGTCGGAGCTCACGGACAAGCAGCGTGAAGTGGTGATTCGCCGCTTCGGCCTGCGTGGCCATGAGAGCAGCACCCTGGAGGACGTAGGCCTGGAGATCGGCCTGACCCGTGAGCGGGTGCGGCAGATCCAGGTGGAGGGGCTCAAGCGCTTGCGTGAGATCCTGGAGAAGAATGGCTTGTCGAGTGAGTCGTTGTTTCAGTAACTACGCAGGACGAAATGTGGGAGCGGGCTTGCTCGCGAAAGCGGAGTGTCAGTCAACGAATGTACCGACTGATTCACCGCCTTCGCGAGCAAGCCCGCTCCCACATTTTTTGTGCTCGGCATTACATGGGTGTTAGAACCAAATCCCGGGCATAAAAAAACCCCGCTTTTAAGGGCGGGGTCTTTTCGACTAAGTCAGTACAAGTTAGATAACTTGAACTTCTTCAGCTTGCATGCCTTTCTGACCGCGGGTAGCGATGAAAGAAACCTGTTGGCCTTCTTTCAGGCTTTTGAAGCCGTCGGATTGGATAGCTTTGAAGTGAACGAACAGGTCGTCACCGGATTGTGGAGTGATGAAGCCGAAGCCTTTTTCATCGTTGAACCACTTAACGGTACCAGTTTGGCGATTAGACATGGTGTATCTCCTTGGACAAAGTTAACTGCGACTCAGGAAAAGCCCTGGCCGAGACTGAGTGCAAAGAGCAGGAAAAATTCTTGGAGATGGTTGGATCGAAATTCAACATATCGTGTAGAGATTCTCAGTGACACAAGCAGCACAGTGGCGCCACCTTAACCCTTTTTCCGGGACGTGCCAATGATATTTCCGAAGGTTTCTCCATTTTCGTGACTGGCGGTGATGTTTCCGCTCACCGGGCACGCCAATACAGGTCCCGGCCCCGCTGGCTACGGCTTATAGCAGCAGGCGCATTCGTCAAGAAAAGCCTTGTGACCTTTGAACCCCAACGCCGGCCCCGGTAAGATGCCCCACAGAATTTTTCCACCTCGCTATTCAGGACACCCGCCATGAGCATCAAATCGGACAAGTGGATTCGCCGCATGGCGCAGGAACACGGCATGATCGAACCGTTCGTCGAGCGCCAGATCCGTGGCCAGGGCGATGCGCCGGTGATTTCCTACGGCGTTTCCAGCTACGGCTACGATGTGCGCTGCGCCGATGAATTCAAGGTGTTCACCAACATCAATTCGGCGATCGTCGATCCAAAGAATTTCGATGAAAAGAGCTTCGTCGACGTCAAGAGTGACGTGTGCATCATTCCGCCGAACTCCTTCGCCCTGGCGCGCACCGTGGAATTCTTCCGTATTCCCCGTGACGTGCTGACCATCTGCCTGGGTAAAAGCACCTACGCGCGTTGCGGCATCATCGTCAACGTGACTCCGCTTGAGCCGGAGTGGGAAGGGCATGTGACCCTGGAGTTCTCCAACACCACCACGCTGCCGGCGAAAATCTACGCCAACGAAGGTGTGGCACAGATGCTGTTCCTGCAGTCCGATGAGGCCTGTGAAGTGTCCTATAAAGACCGCGCAGGCAAGTACCAAGGCCAGCGAGGCGTCACTCTCCCACGCGCTTGATCGAAAGCTCCTACGCGTAAAGGGAATTAGTCTGCAGAAAGTGACTCTATCTAGGTGTACTGCCCCGGCGTGTGTAAAACGCCCCGGGCCACGCTTGAGGAGTACCTTATGAAGCTCGACCCGCGAATAAGCGCAGAACTTGCCCGGCTTGAACCCAATCAGATTGGCGTTCTGGCCTGGTCCCTGATGGCCGATCCTGCTTATGCCGGCGGCATCCCCGGCCAGCCTGAGCCGGACTATCCACAGCCCACCGAACCAGGCGAGCCGACCTTGCCGGACGAGCCACCACCCGCGCCTGTCGCCTGATTACTAGCTCACCGGCCAGACTTCATGATCGCCAATCACATAGATTCGGCGGTCATTGTCCTGCTCCACCCCATGCCCGCCGGTAAATGCACCGAACGCCGGCAGCAGGCTGACTCGGGCGCCGATCACAAAGCACGGCAGCCGCAAGCTCTGCCGACCCTTGCCGCGCAACCGGTACACCGGATGTACATGCCCCGCCAGCACGTGGTGGCTGGGATGGGCGTCAGGTTCGTGCTGCAAGGCAAAAGGGCCCACCAGCAGCGGCTCCGTTACCACATCTATCCTCAAGTCCTCGGGCGGGTCCCCCGCGCGTTTATCGTGATTGCCCCGAATCAATGTAATGGGCAGGTCAGGATTAAGGGCCCGCCAGCGTCTCAATGCGCCCAGCGTGCCACTGGCGTGTGATCCCGGACCGTGCAGGAAGTCGCCGAGAAAGATCACCTGAGTGCAGGCTAGCGCCGAGAGCAACCGGTCCAGGCGCTGCAGGTTCTCTGTGGTGGTGCCTTGTGGCACCGGCTGCCCGAGGCTGCGATACGCCGAGGCCTTGCCGAAATGTGCGTCGGCGATCATCAGGCATTGGCGCGCAGGCCAGTAGACCGCCTTGTCTGCCAGCAACCACAATTCCTCACCCTCCAGCATCACCGTGCACACCATCAGCGTTTCCCGTTATCCGCGACTTTTTCCAGGTCCTTGACCATCCGTGCGATGCGCTCTGAGAGTTTTTCCGAACTCATGCTTTCGCGCATCCGTTCAACCAGCAGCGGGAATGCCAAGGGCGTAGGGCGTTCGATCCGATGCAAGTCCAGTTTCAGCGCGCAAAGATGACGTAATGTCTCTTCGAGGCGACGAATGTCCAGCTCATCGCGTAGGACTTCTTCGCCTGCCTGGGTCAGCAACAAGTTCTGTGGGTCGTACTGCTTGAACACCTCAAAGAACAACCCGCTGGAAGCCTGCACCTGCCGGGTACTTTTCGGCGCGCCGGGGTAGCCGGCAAATACCAACCCGGCAATGCGCGCGATTTCACGAAAACGGCGCAGGGCCAGTTCCCCGGCATTCAGGCTGGCCGCTACATCTTCCAGGAGGTTCTGCGGACTCAGCAGCGCTCCGTTCAATACCGTCGGCCAATCCACTTCGGTGGCACTCAGCAGTTCCAGCCCATAATCGTTGACCGCGATCGAGAAGGTAACGGCCTGCCCTTGGCTCACGCGCCATGCCAACAGACTCGCCAGCCCCAGGTGCACCTGGCGCCCGGCAAAGGGATAGAGAAACAGGTGCCAGCCTTCGCGTGACTTAAGCGCCTCAGCCAACAAATGCTTGCGAGTCGGCAAGCCCGACCAGCGCAACTGTGTCTGCAACAAGGGTTGCACCGCTTGCATCTCCGGCCCTTCAAAGTGCCCATGGGCCGCAGCATCAAAGCGCTCCACCACCGCTTGCGCCAGTTCATTGGAAAGCGGCATGCGCCCGCCATTCCAGCGCGGCACAGCGGCTTTCTTGGCGCTGCTGCGACGTACATAAGCGGTCATGTTTTCCACACGGACCAATTCCAGCAGGCGCCCGGCAAACAGGAACCCATCTCCCGGTTTGAGCCGTGCAATAAACCCTTCCTCGACACTGCCCAGGTTCTTGCCGCCACCACCCTTGCTCCAGAATTTCAGATGGATGCTGGCGTCACTGACGATAGTGCCCACGCTCATCCGATGGCGCCGCGCCAGTCGTGCATCCGGGACGCGCCAGATGCCGTGCTCGTCCGGCTCCACGCGTCGGTAATCCGGGTAGGCCGTCAGCGACAGCCCCCCGTGCCGCACAAAACCCAGGGCCCAGGCCCAGTCTTCAGCCGTCAGGTCATGGTAGGCCCAGGCACTGCGCACTTCCGCCAGCAACGCATCCGGCGTAAAGCCACCGCCCAGCGCCATGCTCACCAAATGTTGTACGAGCACATCCAAAGGCTTGTAAGGCGATTCCCGTGCCTCGATACGCCGTTGCGCAATCGCATCCTGGGCCGCGGCGGCTTCCACCAACTCCAGGCTGTGGGTCGGCACCAACGTCACCCGCGACGGCCGCCCCGGCGCATGCCCCGAGCGCCCGGCGCGTTGCATCAGCCGCGCCACACCTTTGGCCGAGCCGATCTGCAACACACGCTCCACTGGCAGGAAATCCACTCCCAGGTCCAGGCTTGAGGTACACACCACCGCCTTGAGCTGGCCGTCTTTCAAGGCCCGTTCCACCCAGTCACGGGTTTCTCTGGATAAAGAGCCATGGTGCAGCGCAATCACCCCGGCCCAATCGGGGCGGGCGTCCAGCAATGCCTGGAACCAGATCTCCGATTGCGCCCGCGTGTTGGTAAACACCAGGCAACTATTACTGGCGTCTACCTCGGCCACCACTTGGGGCAACATTTTCAAACCGATATGACCGGCCCATGGAAAGCGTTCTGTCACGGGGGGCAGTAAGGTGTCGATCACCAACTGTTTAGCCGTTTGCCCCTGCACATTGATCCCGTCGCCCTGTGGGACCAAGACCTCCAGCGCGTGAGCCTGATTACCCAAGGTCGCCGAAATACCCCACACCATCAGATCTGGGTGCCAGCGCCGCAACCGTGCCAGCGCCAGTTGCAGTTGCACGCCGCGTTTATTACCGATCAGTTCGTGCCATTCATCCACTACCACCATGCGCAGGTGCCCCAGGCTGGCCTCGCTGTCGGCACGGGCGAGCATCAGCGTCAGACTTTCCGGGGTGGTGACCAGCGCGGTGGGCTGGCGACGGGTCTGCCGCGCGCGTTCGCTGTTGCTGGTGTCGCCCGTGCGCAGGCCCACGCTCCACGGAATCTGTAGCGCTTCAAGTGGCGCTTCGAGGGCGCGCGCGGTGTCGGCGGCGAGGGCGCGCATCGGCGTGATCCACAGCACCGTCAACGGTTCGGCAGGCGGTTTGCGTTTGCCGGTAGTCGGGGCGCGGGCGATGGCGAAACGATTGAGGGCAGCAAACCACAGCGCGTAGGTTTTCCCGGAACCGGTGCTGGCATGCAGCAATCCCGAGTGGCCTGCTTTAACCGCCGCCCATACGTCTTTTTGAAAGGTGAACGGCTTCCAGCCCTTGGTGGCAAACCATGTCTTGGCGAAGTTGCGGGAAGTTGCCATACAACGGCTGATGCTCTGGAGGGCCTATTTCACAGACCCTCGCGGCATGGCAAAGGTTTAACCGGTTATTGCGACTTGACGGCGCAATAATGCAACCCGGAAGCGTTGGCCTGGCCCACCCTTGCGCAAGTCACGGACGCCGGCATGTCCAGCGGCATGCTGGCCTGGCGTCGAACCAGATAAAAGTCCTGGGACAGTGGCAGCTGTTGCAGCTGTTGGGTGTGGCGAGCCCAGCCAGCACTGTAAAACTCCGCCGAATAGGAGCGCGTCCCCAGATAGATCAGGTCGCCGGGGGCGGCGGGTTGTTGCACCTTCCACAAGGCAACCATGTCTTTCTGGTTTTGTGGGCGATCGGACAGCTGGCCGCTGATGATGATCAGGCAGCCGGTGATCGGCAGTGCCAGTGCTACGGCGGCGATGACGATTGCGCGTATTTTCTGGCAGATGACATCGGCCAGCAGTAGCGCCCAGGCCGGCAGCGCAGGCAGTACGTAGGTCCAGAGAATGTTGGTGGAGAGGGTGAAGAACAGCGGTGTTGAAAGCGCCCATGCCAGTACAAAGATGAAGTATTCGCGCTGGCCATGCACTGAGGAGCGCCACTTCACCAGCAATGGCAGGAACAATGCCCAAGGTAAAAGCCCGCCCAGCAGATGCAGCCAGATCATCGCCAAGGGTTGGGCATGTGCGCTGCCGTAGAGGTCGCCCTGCCAGTTACTGATGACGTAGCGGCTGAAGTGTTCGCCGACGATGAAGTATTTCAGGAACCCCGGTGTCTTTTGTTCCGCCAGCCAATACCAAGGCAGCGCCACGGCAAGCATCAACGCGATGCCTGGCAACCACGGCAGGCTGAGCAGCCGGCGCCAGTGGCCAGTGAGGGCCAGCCACAGGGCTGCTGGCAGCGTAATCAGAACCAGCGCCAATGGGCCCTTCGCGAGCAGGCCGAGGCCCAGCCCCAAAAAACCGACCAGCGCCCAGCCTCGGTCCGCGTGTACCAGCCCGCGCCACAACCCCAAATGGGCGAGCAGAAGGGCGAAGGCCAGTGCGCTGTCAGTCAAGACCGCGCCGCTGGCAAAGAACCCGAGGGCGCATGTCGAATAGATAATCGCCGCGGTCAACCCGACCTGAAGGCTGCGTTCCCGGCTGGCGAAATGCACGATGAGCAGGCAACTGGCGACATGCATCAACCAACTGGAGAAACGACTGGCGAATTCGTTGATGCCGAACACCTGCATGCTCAATGCCTGTAGCCAGAATGACAGCGGTGGTTTGCCCCAGAATGGCACGCCGTGGTCGAACATCGGAGTGATCCAGTCATTGGAGACCAGCATCTTGCGGGCAATTTCCGCATAGCGGGCTTCCGACGTGTCCATGAGCGGATACAGCCCCAGTGTGACCAGGCGCACCAGCAGCACGGTCATCAGTATGCCCCAGAGCAGACGGATGGAGGCGGAACGGTTCATGACGACAACCTTTTCGAAGGGATTCAAGGGTGCTTGCGTTTATGCAGAGCGTTGGGCCTGGGGCTCACCACCTTCAGCACCCGGCCGACGTACTCGCCGATCACGGCGGTGCCCAGGCACAGCAACAGGATCGATTGCACCAGCAGATGTTCGTGGGTGAGTTCGCCGAAGGTCGCCGCCGCAACGACCCACAGCGAGCCGATCAGAAAGCTGGTGACACTCAAGTAGCTGTACATCCGCAGTGGACGTGTGGAGAAGGCCAGAATCGAGTCGGCACACAGGTCCAGCAATGACAGCGTGTTCCATTTGGTCCTGCCGGCCTGGCGCGCGGTGCGGTCGTAGTTCACTTCGGTACTCGGATAGCCGAGCCAACTGACCAGCAGTTTCAACACGCCGGCGTTGTCGTCCATGGCGCGTATGGCTGCCCGTGCATGGGGCCCGATCAACCTGAAGTCGCTGACTTGCTGGGGTATCTCGAAGTCGTCGATCAGTTGATCCATGGTCGCGTAGTAAAGTCGCGCAGCGGTGCGTTTCGCCCAGGAGTCACACCGCCGCGAACGGCGTTGCATGTTCACGATCTCGTAGCCTTTGAGCCATTCCTGCACCATCAGCGGGATCAACTCGGGCGGGTCCTGCAGGTCGCTGTCCATGATGATCACCGCGCCGCTTTCCACGGCATTGATGCCCGCGCGCATGGCGGCTTCCTTGCCGAAGTTACGGCTCAAGTGCAGGCTCTTGACCCGTGGGTCCTGGGAAAACTGATCGATGATCGCCGCTGTCCGGTCTTGGCTGCCGTCATTGATATAGAGCACTTCAGTGGGGACTTTCAATCCGTCGACGATTGCCATCAGCCGTGAGTGAAGTTCGGCTATTACGCATTGTTCGTTAAAGCAGGGGACCAGTATTGTAAGTTGTGCATCCGGTATGGGTTCACTGGAAAGGCTTGCGATGAAGGTCATGTTTGAATACCCAGAAGTGGTTGATCGTAAAGCCCTGAAAGGTAACGGCGGCGGTTGCCAGTACTTGTGCAAGCAGTGGAGGAGCCCCCCAGAAGGTCAGTAAGTTGACCATTAAGGTGTTGGTTAAAACCTGGCTGGTGGCCGTAATAAAAAAACGCAATCTGTTACAGGATCGTTGTGCAAATACCCAATGCCTGGACAGGCAATAGGCGATCAAAGCCCCTGTAGACGCAGCAAGAAACGTCGATGGCGTGGGGGCGAACCACCTTAATAAACAAACAAATACCCCGTAATGAACCAACGTCGCGATGGCGCCTGCGCTCAAGTAGCGGATGAACAAACTCAGTATTCTTTGCATTGCCAGAATGTATAAGATGAGACGTGAATCAAATGTCACGTTGTGAAATGGTATTTGTTGTGGGTTTTTAATTGTTTGCTGAAGGAAATGTCTTAACTGTTTGTGCGAATTTGGAGTTTGTCTTTATGGAAATATTACTGGTGGAAGATGATCACGCATTGGCAGGTTCGTTGGGAGATTATCTCGGCGAGTTTGGTTACGAAGTGGACTTCGCGCGTGATGGGCGAAGTTGCCTGGAACGTGTCCGCCAGCATGAATACGACCTGATTGTGATGGATGTCGCCATGCCCCGTATGAGCGGTTTTGACACCTGTCGCCAATTGCGCCGGGAGCAGAATGAAACGCCGGTCCTGTTCCTGACCGCCCGCGATGCGCTCCCTGATAAGGAGGAGGGTTATGAAGCCGGCGGTGACGATTACTTGATCAAGCCGTTCGAGCCCCAGGAGTTGATCTGGCGCATCCGTGCGCTGATGCGCCGTGGGGCGCCGCGCAAACCGCGAAGTCCCCGGCAATTGGGCGACCTGATCATCGACCCGGCCTCTCAATCGTTGCGCCACAACGGTGCCGTCAAGGTATTGCCCGCCCTTCAGTTCAGCCTGTTGAACCTGTTGGCTGATGTGGCGCCGGAGCCGGTCAGCCGACACAAGCTTGAAACCGCACTGTGGCCCGACGGCGATCCGCCGGACAGTGATGCGCTACGCACCTACATTTACCGGCTGAGGCAAACCCTGGGCAAACCCTACGGCAATGATCTGATCCGGACTGTCCACGGGAAAGGGTACCGCCTTGCTATTCCCCACTGACTCATTCTTCACGCGAATCCTCTACACCCTGCTGCCGTTCATGGCATTGATCACCGGGTTCTATAGCCTGCTGATCTGGCTCGCAGTCGCCGTCACCGAGGATTACATCGTCGAGAGCTATCTGAACCTGGAGGCCGAGGCGTTTCAGGGTAAACACGCCCAGGTGGGACGTGCCGCGCCAATGCCCAACGCGATCTACCTGAAAGGCTATTGGTCGACGGACCCCACATTGCCTTTGGTTGCCCTGAACCTGCCGCCGGGGCACCACGAACTTGCGAAAGGGGATGTGCACGTATTGGTGAGTGCCGTTGGCGGCGAGTCCGCGTTGCTGGTCTTGTTACTGGATGAATCCAAGCTCAGCCAGACTGAAGGCTACCGCACGCAGATTTTCGGACTGTTGTGTGCAGTCGCAGGCTTGATCCTGATCCTTGGCGCCATCCTGGCCATCGCCATTGCCCGGGCCATTGCCCAGCCAGTGAGCCAGTTGGCGGCGGAAGTCGCGGATGCCGTGCCTGGGCCGGTCCGGTTCAGCGGCTTTGATCGCCAGGATGAGATCGGCACCTTGAGCCGCACGCTGTCTTCACTTGTAACCCAGCAACACAGCACGTTGCAGCGGGAAAAGGCATTCACCCGACACGTCAGCCATGAGTTGCGCACGCCCCTGAGTATCTTGAACAACTGCCTGGCGATCCTGCGCCTGCCAGGCTGCAACGCGGAAAAATCAGCGCGTAGCCTGTTGCGCATGGAAGCTGCCCTGGCCGGGATGAAAATGACGATCGAGCTGTTTTTGTCCCTGGCCCGTGAACCGCGGCAATTGCCCCATGAGGCGATTGACCTGGCCGCTGTCGTTGCCGAACAGATCGAGAAATATCAGCTGCTTTACCCCCATGCCGCCGGTGCGCGGGTGTTTGCCGGTGCGCCGACGATCACCCTGGCCAACGAGGCGATCGCCCGCAGCGTGGTGCAGAACCTGCTGGGTAACGCTGTTCAGCACGGTGCCGGGAAAATCCGCGTGGTCCTCACGGAGCAGCATCTAGTCATCCTGAATAACCGGGTGGACCAGCTCGCGTCACCGGGCTTCGGCTTTGGCCTGGAAATCGTCTCGCGCGCCTGCACCCATGCCGGCTGGCGCCTTGAAACCCGGCGCACGCTGCATACCTTCCGAGCTCACGTCAGGTTTACTTGAGATTGCCGCTGAGGAACTGCTGTAACCGTTCGCTCTTCGGATTGCCCAGCACATCGTCCGGCGCGCCTTGTTCCTCCACCAGGCCTTGGTGCAGGAACAACACCTGGCTCGACACTTTGCGTGCAAAGCTCATTTCGTGCGTCACCATGATCATGGTGCGGCCTTCCTCGGCCAACCCCTGGATCACCTTCAACACTTCGCCCACCAGCTCCGGGTCGAGGGCCGAGGTGGGTTCGTCGAACAGCATCACCTCTGGCTCCATGGCCAAGGCGCGCGCGATGGCGACGCGTTGCTGCTGGCCGCCGGAGAGGAACGCCGGGTACTGATCCGCCACGTGTGCCGGTAAGCCCACCTTGTCCAAGTAACGACGGGCACGGTCCTCGGCGTCCTTCTTGCAGCAGCCCAGCACCCGGCGCGGGGCCATGGTGATGTTCTCCAGCACGCTCATGTGGCTCCACAGGTTGAAGTGCTGGAACACCATGGCCAGGCGCGTGCGCAGGCGCTGCAGTTCGGCATCATCGGCCACGCGCATGCCGTGGCGGTCGCTGACCATGCGGATCGGCTGGCCGTCGAGGGTCATGGCGCCGTCGTTGGGGGTTTCCAGGAAGTTGATGCAGCGCAAAAAGGTGCTCTTGCCCGAGCCGCTGGCGCCGATCAGGCTGATCACGTCACCGGTCTTGGCCTTGAGCGAAACACCTTTGAGCACCTCATTGTCGCCATAGCTTTTATGCAGGCCTTCAACGGTCAATTTGTACATGGGGCGTGCATCCTCAAGGCGAAAGTAGATAGCCGCTGCGGTAGGCATCAAGGCCTGCGACATGGGCGATGACCATCCCGGCAGTGGCCATGCGGCGCAGCGAACGGGCGTAAAGCAGGCCGGCATTGCGGCAATGCACGGGCGTTACGCGGTCGGAAATGGGGTCGATGATTTCAGCGATCAGTTGTCCGGCTTCCAGGTACTCACCCGGCAGGGCGCGGAATACCAGCAGGCCGCCCATGGGTGTAGCCACCGGCTCAACGCCCGCCAGGGGTGTGGCCGGGTAGGGCAGCTCGGGCAGCGGTGCGACGTCACCGGCGATGGCGCCGAAGTGAATCAGGTAATCGATGATCGCCTGGCAGTCGAGGGCGGCCAGGCCGTGGTTGACGTCGCCTTGGCCACGCAGTTCTACGGTCACCGAAAAGCTGCCCATGGGGATCGGGAAGCGCTCGCCGAAGCGTTGCTGCAACTGCCACCACACCAGGGTGAAACACTCATCGAAGGATTGCCCGCCGGAGTCGGTCGCCAGCAGGTTGGCCTCCGAGCCGATATAACGCGCCAACGGCTCAACCTGCGGCCAGGCCTCGGGCGTGGTGTACAGGTGCGCCACGGCTTCGAAGTCGCAATGCAGGTCCAGCACCATGTCGGCGTCACATGCCAGGCGTTGCAGCACCAAGCGCTGGGATTGCAGTTGGGTCTCAGCGCTTTGCGCAGCGAGGGCGGTGGACAGCGCGGCGCGGATCAACTCGACGTTGTGCTGGGGATCCTCCCCAAGCAGCTCTTCGACTTGATTACCCACGGTTTCACTGAGGTCGACAAACAGGCGATTGAAATTCTGCCCGCTTTCCAGCTCATAGCGGCCCAGGGGGATATCCATCAGCACCTGTTCCAGGCCCACCGGGTTGGCGATGGGCACCAGCACAATCTCGCTGCGCAGGCGACCGGCCGCCGCCAGTTCAGCCAGCCGCACCTTCAGGTGCCAAGCCACCAGCATGCCCGGCAGCTCATCGGCATGCAGCGACGACTGGATGTAGATCTTGCCTTCAGCCTGCTCCGGGCCGAAGTGAAAACTGTGAATCTGCCGTGCCGTGCCTGGCACCGGCGCGATCAGTTCATGGACCTGATGACGCATGAAAACTCCTTAATGGCTCGGCCCGAGGAAGGCCAGCCAACGACGCTCCGCCAACCGGAACAGACCGACCAGGGCGAAGGTCACGGTCAGGTAGATCAGCGCAGCGATTCCGAATGATTGAAAAGTCATGAAGGTAGCCGAGTTGGCATCCCGCGCCACTTTGAGGATGTCGGGGATCGTCGCGGTGAAGGCCACCGTGGTCGAATGCAACATCAGGATCACTTCATTGCTGTAGTACGGCAACGAGCGGCGCAATGCCGACGGCATGATCACATAGGCGTAGAGCTTCCAGCCGCTCAAGCCGTAGGCTTTGGCCGCTTCGACTTCACCGTAGGCCATGCTGCGGATCGCCCCGGCAAAAATCTCCGTGGTGTAGGCGCAGGTGTTGAGGGCGAAGGCCAGGATGGTGCAGTTCATCGCGTCGCGAAAGAACGCATCCAGCAACGGTTGTTCGCGCACGGCGGCGAGGCTGTAGATGCCGGTGTAGCAGATCAGCAGTTGGATATAGAGCGGCGTGCCCCGGAACAGGTAGGTGTAGAACTGCACCGGCCAACGCACCAGGCGCTTGCGCGACACACGGGCGATGGACAACGGGATCGACACCAGAAAGCCGATGACCAGCGCGGCCGTGAGCAACCACATCGTCATCGCCAGGCCGGTGATGTGCTGGCCGTCGCTATAAAGGAAGGGGCGCCAGTATTCCTGCAAGAGTTCGATCATCGCACGGCCTCCCGGGCGCCAGCGGAGTAGCGACGTTCAAGGCGGCGCAGGACGAAGTTGGACGCGCTGGTGATCAACAGGTAGATCAACGCCGCGAGTACCAAAAAGTAAAACAGCTGGTAGGTGCTCTTGCCAGCATCCTGGGCGGCTTTGACCAAGTCGGCCAGGCCGATGATCGACACCAGGGCCGTGGCCTTGAGCATCACCATCCAGTTATTGCCGATCCCCGGCAGGGCAAAGCGCATCATCTGCGGGAAGGTCACGTAGCGAAACCGCTGGCCACGCTTGAGGCCGTAGGCTGTGGCGGCTTCCAGTTGGCCACGGGGCACTGCGAGGATCGCGCCGCGAAACGTCTCGGTGAAGTATGCACCGTAGATAAAACCGAGGGTGATCACCCCGGCGCTGAAGGGGTCGATTTCGATGTATTCCCATTCCATGAAATCGGTCAAACCGGTCAGCCAGGTTTGCAGGCTGTAGAAAATCAGCAGCATCAGCACCAGGTCGGGCACGCCGCGAATCAAGGTGGTGTAGAGCTGGGCGGGAATGCGCAGGAAGGGCAGGCTGGAGAGTTTGGCGCTGGCGCCGAGCAGGCCCAGCAACACGCTGACGGCCAGGGACAGCACCGACAACTTGATGGTCATCCAGGTGCCTTGCAGCAACAGCGGGCCGAAACCCTTCAGGCTGAGCGCGCTCAACCCGAGGGTTTGCAATAATTCTTCGAACATAAATCAGGACCTATGGCGATAAAAAAGCGCCCCTCCAAAGGAAGGGCGCTCCAGGCATTATTTGCCGCTGTACAGGTTCAGATCGCCAAAGTGTTTCTTCTGGATGGTGGCGTAGGTGCCATCATCGTGTAACGCTTTGATACCTTTATCCAAAAGCGCCTTCAGTTCAGTGTTACCTTTTTTGATACCGACGGCGGTTTTCGACGGCAGCAACGGGTCGTCAATGGCCGCGCTGACTTCATAACCGGCACCGGCCGGCGACTTCAGGAAGCCCAGTTCGGCTTGCAGCATGTCCTGCACGGAGGCGTCGAGACGGCCAGACGTCAGGTCGGCGTACACCTGGTCCTGGTTGGCGTAGGCCTTGGTGGTCACACCGGCTTTATCCAGTACGGCCTTGGCGTAGGCTTCCTGGATGGTGCCTTGCTCGTAGCCCACGGACTTGCCCTTGAGGGACTCTGGCGTCGAGTAGCCCGCGCCTTTTTTGAACACCAGCGAAGTCGGGCCGGAGAACAGTTCGCTGGAGAAGTCGATGGCCTTTTCACGCACCGGGGTCACGGTCATGGATGAAATCACGCCGTCGAACTTGTTGGCTTTGAGGCCTGGAATCATGCCGTCGAAGTCACTTTCAACCCACTTGCACTTCACTTTCAGCTCGGCGCAGATCGCATTGCCCAGGTCGATATCGAAGCCCACCAGGCTGCCGTCGGCGGCCTTGGATTCGAACGGCGCGTAGGACGGATCGA
Source organism: Pseudomonas sp. FH1 (assembly GCF_000510895.2). Taxonomy (NCBI): domain Bacteria; kingdom Pseudomonadati; phylum Pseudomonadota; class Gammaproteobacteria; order Pseudomonadales; family Pseudomonadaceae; genus Pseudomonas; species Pseudomonas sp. FH1. Next base: position 337,826 of record NZ_AOHM01000129.1, on the reverse strand, counting down.
CACCAAAACGCAATTCCTTGTATTCCTTGGCCGTGGCTACACCTGCGGCCATGCACAGGGCCAGTGCAGAAAGGGTCAGCAATGCTTTTTTCATTATGTAATCCCTGGAAACCAAGATAAGCGCTTGTGGCGCGTTTAGGACTGTTACTGAACGGTGTCAGACGGATCACAAGTAGCAATTTCTGCACCATAGTTCCGAATGGTCGTTTTAAAAGGTGCGGGAAGGGAGATCTGAGTGTAGGAGATGCCCGAAAATGGGCATCGAAAAATGAGTGCACTGTTTCAGGTCAGAAGGTCTTGCAGGGTGGCGAGGTTGTCGGCTTCCTCGACTTTCTTGTCCTGCCGCCAGCGCAACATCCGTGGAAACCGCACCGCAATCCCACTCTTGTGTCGCTTGGACAAGGCAATGCCCTCGAATCCCAGCTCAAACACCATACTTGGCGTCACACTGCTGACCGGGCCGAATTTTTCCACGGTGGTCTTGCGCACAATCGCGTCGACCTTGCGCATTTCTTCGTCGGTCAGGCCGGAGTAGGCCTTGGCAAACGGCACCAGCGTGCGTTCGCTGCCGGCCGGGCCGTCCCACACGGCGAAGGTGTAGTCGCTATACAGGCTGGCGCGTCGGCCATGGCCGCGCTGGGCGTAGATCAACACCGCGTCGACGCTGAACGGGTCGACCTTCCACTTCCACCACACGCCCATGTCCTTGGTGCGGCCGACGCCGTACAGGCCATCGCGTGCTTTAAGCATCATGCCTTCCACGCCGAGGCTGCGCGAGGCTTCGCGTTGTTCGGCCAGTTCTTCCCAAGTCGCGCCGGTCAACAGCGGCGACGCCCGTAATACCGGCTGGTTGCACTGGGCGATCACCTGTTCAAGCTGCGCGCGACGCTCCGCCTGGGTGTGGTTACGCCAATCGTCGCCCTGATGTTCCAGCAGGTCGTAGGCCAGCACCGCAACCGGGGCGTCCTCCAGCACTTTTTTGCTCAGGGTCTTGCGCCCAATCCGCTGTTGCAGCAGCGCGAAGGGTTGCACCGCGTCTTTCCACACCACGATTTCGCCGTCGATCACCGTGCCATCGGGTAACCCGCTTACCAGGCTGTGCAGTTCGGGGAAACGCTCGGTCACCAGTTCTTCTCCACGGGACCAGATCCACAGGCGGCCGTCGCGTTTCACCAGCTGCGCGCGGATGCCATCCCACTTCCATTCCACTTGCCACTCAGCGGGAGAGCCCAGCAAATCGTTGAATTGCTCCACTGGTTGCGCCAAATCATGGGCGAGAAAAAACGGATACGGTTGCCCGCCACGTTGTGCATGTTCGTCGGGGGATTCGGCGGCGATCAGCTTTAAATAGCCCTGGGCTGTAGGACGGTTGGACAGATCGGTGTAGCCCACCAACCGCTGCGCCACGCGCTTGCTGTCCAGGTCGGCCATCGCGGCGAGGGCGCGGGTGACCAGCAGCTTGGACACGCCCACGCGAAAGCTGCCGGTGATCAATTTGATGCAGACCATCAGGCTGGGCTGATCCAGTTGCGCCCATAACGCCGGCAGGCGCTCGGCCAATTCCAACGGCGGCAGGCCACGCAACGGCAGGAGTTTTTCCTCCAGCCACACCGCCAGGCCGTCCTGCGAGGTGTAGGTGGATTCCGGCAGCAGCAGGGAAATGGTCTCTGCCAGGTCGCCTACCGATTGGTAGCTTTCTTCAAACAACCACGGCTCGATGCCCGACGCTTCGGTGGCCATGTCACGCAGCAGGCGCGTCGGCACAAGTTGCCGAGGGCGTCCGCCGGACAAGAAATACACAGCCCAGGCCGCATCTTCCGGCGCCGCGTCGCGGAAGTAGGCTTGCAACGCCGCCAGCTTGGCGTTGCTGGACGTGGTGGCGTCGAGGTTGGCGTACAACTCGGCAAAGGCCTTCATGCGCTGGCCTCTTCTTCGTCATCACCGTATTCAGTGGTGAAGCCCTGGGCATCCACGCCTTTTTCCCGCAGATGGCGCACCAATACGCCGACAGACCCGTGGGTGACCATCACCCGCTCGGCGCCGGTTTGCTCGATGGCCCACAACAGGCCGGGCCAATCGGCGTGATCTGACAGTACAAAACCTCGGTCCACGCCGCGCCTACGTCGGGTACCGCGCAGGCGCATCCAGCCGCTGGCGAAGGCGTCGCTGTAGTCGCCGAAGCGCTTGATCCAACTGCTGCCGCCGGCCGAAGGTGGGGCGATGATCAAGGCTTGGCGCAGCAGCGGGTCGGTCTTCTTGAAGTCACCGGCGTAAAGGGTTTCGGGGATGTAGATGCCGGCCTCGCGGTACACCCGGTTCAACGGTTCGACCGCGCCATGGCTGAGGATCGGGCCGATGCTGGCGTCGATGCCATGCAGGATGCGCTGGGCCTTGCCGAAGGAATAACAGAACAACACGCTGGCCTTGCCGGCGGCGATATTCGCCTGCCACCAGTCGTTGATCCCGGCGAAGATCTGCGCCTGGGGCTGCCAGCGGTAGATCGGCAGGCCGAAGGTCGACTCGGTGATAAAGGTGTGGCAGCGCACCGGCTCAAAGGGCGCGCAGGTGCCGTCGGGTTCGACTTTATAGTCTCCGGATGCGACCCAGACTTCGCCCTTGTATTCCAGGCGCACTTGGGCCGACCCCAAGACATGCCCGGCCGGATGAAAACTTAAGGTGACGCCGTGGTGCACCAGTTGCTCGCCGTAAGCCAGGGTTTGCAGGTTGATGTCCTGACCCAGCCGTGAACGCAGGATGCCTTCGCCAGGGGCGGCGGCCAAATAGTGTTGATTGCCGGTGCGGGCGTGGTCGCCATGGGCATGGGTGATGACCGAGCGTTCGACCGGGCGCCAGGGGTCGATGTAGAAATCTCCGGCGGGGCAGTAGAGGCCTTCGGGGCGGGCGATGACAAGGTCCATGGACGTGCCGGGGGCGATGGGCTTATCAGGTAGGAGGCGGGCTGGCGAGCGGAAGTTCGATTAACTATTGTAGTGAGCAGGGCAAGCCCGCTCACCACAGTAAAAGCCAGCCCACGCTTTTCCGGTTATTTGCCCGGCGTCAGGGTCAACCGGGTTTTCCCATACACCTTCTCGAAGTTCTGCGGCTGCATCGGAAAGCTCAGGTATTGCGCCTTGAGCGACGGGTCGATGCCACTGGCATAGTTCGGGCTGGCCGGGTTGCCGGACTGGCCGATGCCACCCTGGCCCATCATCGGTTCCACTTGGCCGAAGTCGACGATCATGCGCAGCGCCGGCACCTGGGTGGTGCGGAAGTCCTGGCCCCAGCTGTACGGCGCCGGGTTCAGGGTGTTGTGGTCACCACCGGAGGCCAGCGGACCGCGAATCACCTGGCCGTTGGTATTTTTCCAGGTGGTGGTGTGCAACTTGCCCCACTGCCAGGCCTTGTGATCGGCGCCCAGCTGGCTGTCGCCATTAGTGATTGCGGCGGCCAGGCTGCGGGCGAGGATCGCCGGTTTGTCTTCTTTCTGCGGGGTGCGCACGTCGTCCCAGAACGGGCTGTCTTCGCGGCCCAGCAAGTGGTCGGCCTGGGCGGCGTAGGACAGGTTGGCATTGCTGACAAACGCCTTCCAGCTGGCACTGTTTTCCGGGCCGAGTTCGTCGAGGAAGATCTGTTTGGTGCTTTCCTGCAGGAACAGTTCATAGATCGCCGCGTCGGCGGAGGTGGATACCAAGCGGCCGTCAAAAGCCATCAGGCGGCCCAGTGCTTCACGTGCCTTGGCCTGCTCAGCGGCTGGCAGCGAGTCAATCGCCTGTTTCAGCGGCTGGGCCATGCCTGGCGCCTGGAACATGGTCTTGAGCTTGGCGGCGAAGGTGGTGGTCTGGTCGTACTGCATGGCAATCATGCTGCGGCTGTCATGCTTGCCGGCATTGGCAAGTTGCGCCAGACGCTCGCTACGTTCCGGCGCATCCCAAGAGTTGGACAGCTGCATGCCATAACCGCGGGGCGCGGTGCGTTGGTTGGCGGTGCCGATCCAGCCTTGGGCCGGGTCCTGGTCATACGGGTGCAGCATTGCGTCGGCGTAGCCGTCCCAGTCAAACCGCGTGTCCCAGCCCGGCGACGGCAGCAGGCCTTCGCCTTCGCGACGGTTGGGGAAGCGTCCGGTGACTTGCCAGCCAATGTTGCTGGCGTCGGCGAAGATCATGTTCAGCGCAATGGCGCGAATTTCGCGGGTGGCGTCCGAGGCCTTGCCGGCGTTTTTCGCACGGGACAGGTCGAAGAACGCATCCAGGCTCTTGTCGTCCTTGAAGTCGGCGGTTTGCAGCGCCAGGCCCAGGCCGGTGGTCAGCGCCTGGCTGCTGTTGAGCAGGGCGCCGTGGCGGGTTTCGTACACCACTTCGCGAATGGAGCGTTGGCCTTTGACGAAGAAGGTTTCGTTACGCACCCCGGCGGGTAACCATTTGCCGTTGTTCTCGTAGTACAACGCGCTGCCCTGGCGTTTGACCTTTTCCAGGAACAGGTCCTGGGTGTCGCCTTTGACCGTGCTCATGCTCCACGCGACGTTGCCGTTGAAGCCGGACAACAGCGTCGGCAGGCCGGCAATCGAGGCGCCCACGGCCTGGTATTTCGGTGCGCGGATCTGCACGTAGCTCCACGGCGACGGCGCTTGCGGCTGGGCGGCAAGGTCGCCGGCCAGCAGGCTTTTACCGCTGCGGCTGCGTTGCGGGCCGATGGCCCAGTTACTTGAGGTGGTCACTGCCAGCGAATTGAGGCTGCTCAGTTGCTGGCTGACCGCGTCCAGCCCGGCCAGACCTGTGATCTGGCCCAGGTTCACGCCCTTGAGCTTCTCGGCCTCGGCCAACGGGATCGCTTCGTCCGGCGCGCTAGGCGTGAGCCACGCGAGTTTGTCGACGCCGACTTTCTGCGCCAGCACCAGCGAGGCAATTTCTTCCTGCAGGTTGGCCGACTCGCTGAAATTCAGCAGGCAGAACAGCAGTGCCGAATCTTCCGGCTTCCAGTACTCGGGCTTGTAGCCGGCCTGGGCCAGGTCCGGCGGCAGCTTGTCGCGGTAGCGGAACAGGTAGGCGTTGACGCCACGCGCATACACTTCAAAGAAGCGCTTGAGGCGCGGGCTTGAGGCGTTGTACAGCTCGCCGGCGCTTTTCTTCAGGTTGACCGCGCGCATGAACCGGTCGACATCCAGCACCTCGGGCCCGGACATTTCTGCCAGGCGGCCCTGGGCCAGCAGGCGCAAGGTGACCATCTGGGTGATGCGATCACTGGCGTGTACATAACCGAGGCTGAACAGCGCGTCATGGAAGGTGTTGCTTTCGATCAGCGGCATGCCCTGGGCATTGCGGCGCACGGAAACATTCTGTGCCAGGCCTTTGATCGGCTGCACGCCGGCGACCGGTGGCAGGGTGTCCTGGGTGCTCTGGAGCTGGCAACCGGCCAGGCTTAACGCACTGGCCACTGCCGCGGCAACGCCGAACCGGGGAAGAAAATGTGAGAGGGCTGGCGAGGCCATGGCAAAGCTCCTGCGGGGGTAGCGTCAGTAAAGGCGCTACGTTAGTGAGCGCGGCGAAACGACGCAAGCAGGAGCTATGCCTTATTTTCAGGAATTGCGTATCAAGACTTGGGCGGGTTCACTTTCTGCACCAGCTCATAGGCACGCACTGTTGCCGGCCGTTCCTTGATGCTGTTGAACCAGCGATGCAGATGTGGGAAATCTTCCAGCCGTTGGCTCTGCCACTTGTGGGAAACAATCCATGGGTAGATCGCCATGTCGGCAATGCTGTAGGCCTCACCCGCCACGAATGCACGGTCCGCCAAACGTCGGTCCAGCACGCCGTACAGGCGGGCGGTTTCGTCCACATAACGTTTGATCGCGTAAGGGATTTTTTCCGGTGCGAACTGGCTGAAGTGGTGATTCTGACCCGCCATCGGCCCCAGGCCGCCCATTTGCCAGAACAGCCATTGCAGCGCTTCCTGACGACCGCGCAAGTCTGTTGGAAGGAACTGGCCGGTTTTTTCCGCGAGATACAACAGGATTGCGCCGGATTCAAACAGCGAAATCGGCGCGCCGCCGTCGGTCGGGTTCTGGTCGACGATGGCCGGAATGCGGTTGTTGGGAGCGATCTTCAGGAAGTCAGGCTTGAACTGGTCGCCCTGGCCGATGTTGATCGGATGCACCTTGTAGGGCAGGCCGGCTTCTTCCAGGAACAGCGATACTTTGTGACCGTTAGGGGTAGTCCAGTAATACAGGTCGATCATGAAGCTCTCCAAAAGTGGTGATGCTTGAGCGGATGCCTGTAGGTATAGGTAATGTTGGGTGTGCGAAAATTCAATGAAACATTTGCGCATACCCTTAGAAGCAAATCAAAAAGCGCCATCCACCAGCACCTGCAACGATTGCTGCGAACAGCGCTCGATGCGCGCCCGCACGCGATACACCTCGGCAAACAGCAGTGGATTGAGCACTTCGTCCGCCGCGCCGCTGGCGTACAAACGTCCCTGGCGCAGCACGGCGATATGGTCGGCGAAGCGCGCAGCCAGGTTGATGTCGTGCAGCACCACCACGGCGATCAAGTTGTGTTCGCGCACCAGCCCGCGTACGCAGTCCATCACTTTCAGTTGGTAATTGAGGTCGAGGGCGCTGGTGGGTTCGTCCAGCAGCATCACCTGGGGGCGACGGGCGATGAGCTGCGCGAGGCTGACCAGTTGGCGTTGGCCGCCGGAGAGGGTGCTCAGCAACTGATCAGCTAAATGCGCGATGCCAATGCGCTGCAAGGCGTCGAAGGCTTCAAGCAGGCACGCATCGCTGGACAAGGGAATGCCCTCGACACTCGCCACGCGCAGGGCGGCGATCACACTTTCCATCACGCTGAGGCTCAAGCCCGGCGGCAGGTTCTGCGGCATGTAGGTCACGCGTCGCGCACGTTCGGCGACGGACATGGCCGACAGGTCAAGGTCACCCAATCGCACGACGCCTTGCATCTTTTCCAGCCCGGCCACGGCACGCAACAGGGTGGACTTGCCGGCGCCATTGGGGCCGATCAGCGCGGTCAAACTGCCATGGGGCAGGGTGGGCAGGCTCAGGTCGTGCACGATCTGCCGGCGCCCGTAACTTACCTGGGCGTTGTGTACGCTCAAACCTTCGCTCATAACTGCCTCCCGCGCTTGAACACCAGCACCACAAAAATCGGCACGCCCACCAACGCGGTGACGATGCCCACCGGCACGATCACACCGGGCATGATCAACTTGCTGGCAATCGACGACAGCGCCAGCAGCAACGCGCCGGTCAAGGCGCTGGCCGGCAACAGGAAACGTTGATCTTCACCCACCAGGATCCGCGCGATATGCGGGCCGACCAGGCCGATAAATCCGATGGTGCCTACAAAGGCCACGGCGGTAGCCGACAGCAGGCTGATGCGCAGCAGTGAGAAAAACCGCAACCGCTTTACATCCACGCCAAAGCTTTGCGCGCGGTCCTCACCCATGCGCAACAGGGTCAGGCGCGGTGCGGCGGCAAAGGAAAACGGCATGACGACCGCCACCACCAGGGCCAGGATGCCGAGCTTGTCCCAGTTGGCGCGGGTCACGCTGCCCAGTGTCCAGAACACCAGTTGTTGCAGCACATCTTCGGTGGCAACCAGTTGCAGCAAGGCCACCACCGCGTTGCAACTGAACACCAGGGCGATGCCGAACAGCACCAGGCTTTCCACCCCGGCGCCGCGCAGGCGCGACATGGCTTGCAGCAAAAACACCGAGGCAGCGGCGAAGATGAAGGCCGAGATGGAAATCGCCGTGTTGGCCGACACCCACAGCGTTGTCACCGGAAACACAATCACCAGCGACGCGCCCAACGCTGCCGCCGACGACACGCCCAGGGTGAACGGGCTGGCCAGCGGGTTGTTCAGGATCGCCTGCATCTCGGCCCCGGCCAGCGATAACGCGCAGCCCACCAACACCGCCATCAGTGCGTAGGGCAGGCGCACGTTCCAGATGATCACCTGGTCGGTGGCGCTCAGGTGCGACGGGTGCAGGATACCGTCGAGCAAGGCCAGCAGGCCCATGCCCGACGGGCCGCTGGCCAGGTCCACCAGAATGGCGCAAACCAGTGCGGTACCGAGCAGGCCTAGCAGCCAGGTACGCCGCGCCAGCAGGCGGCGGTAGCCGTGGGTGGCGCTGGCGAGGTCGAGGGTCTGGGTGGTCATTTAGGGGTGTCGATCCAATAGGCACCCTGCAACGGCATCCCCAGGAACTGCGCGTTGATCTGCGCCATGGTCGCCTGCGGATCCAGCTTGGCGAACAGTTCTGGGTGCACCCATTTGGCCAACGACTCAATCGCGAGCAGGTTGTACGGCGAGTTGTAGAAGTCATGCCACAGGCCGTGGGCAGTGCCTTCGCGGATGGCGCGAAGGTTGGCGAATTCCGGGCGTGCCAGCACTCGGTCGAAGGCTTCACGCGCCTCGTCGTTGCTGACGCCAGCCCCCAGGATCAGCCCAGGCTTGTGGTTACCGGTGGCGACATAAATATCCGGATCCGCCTTCAGCGCGTACTCCACGCTGATATCCCCCAGCGCCCCCGGCACCACGTCGGCGGCGATGTTGCGCCCGCCCACCAGCTTGATCACTTCACCCATACCGCTTTTGCCGGTGGTGTGCCCCGGCGCTTGCCAGGCCCCGGCCAGCAGTTCGAGGAACACACTCGGGCGCGGCCCCGCCGGCAAAGTGGCGACCGCATCGGTGATCACCTTGATGTGCTGGTCATAGAAATCCAGGAACCCCTTGGCCTGGGCTTCACGCCCCAACGCCTGGCCCAGGGCGGTCATGCTGGTGTGGGTGCCCTGCACCGGATTGATACGGAAGTCGACGAACAGCACGGGAATGCCCGCCTTGGCCAGCACATCGGCGACCGGGCTGTGTTCGGTAGGGCCGTGGCCGGAAATGCTGAACACCGCCAGGTCAGGTTTCAGCGAGAGGATTTCCTCGGCGCTGACGCTTTGCTCCGACGCTTGGCCGATCAATGGGATGTCTTTCACCGTGGGAAATTTCGCCACGTAGGCGTTATAGGTGTGCTGGTCCAGCAGCTTCAAATCGTTCTGCCAGCCGACGATGCGTTGGAACGGCGCGTCGCGGTCCAGCAGGGCAAACGCCGAAATCAACCGGCCTTCACCGAGGACCACGCGTTTTACGTTGTCAGCCACTTCGACCTTGCGGCCCAGCACGTCGGTGACTTCATGGGCCGCAGCGGTTTCGGCATAGCCGAGGACCAGGGCGCCGAACAGCACGCCCAACTTGAGCAGGTGACGGGGTTTCAACATGGCAGGGACTCCAGGTGAAGGCGGCGCATCAGACATCGCTCCAGCGCCGCAACAGGTTGTGATAGGCGCCGCTCAGTTGCAGCAGCGCGTGGTGGTCGGCGTCTTGGACGGTGAGGGTCTGGATGGCGACGTCCATGTCCAAGAGCAACTGGCGCTGGCTGTCTTCGCGCACCAGGCTTTCGATCCAGAAGAAACTCGCGATGCGTTCACCACGGGTCACCGGGTTGATCTTGTGCAGGCTGCTGCCGGGGTAGATCAGCAGGTGCCCGGCGGGCAGCTTCACCGCGTGCTCGCCGAAGGTGTCGCGGATCACCAGCTCACCGCCGTCGTAATGGGCCGGTTCGGCCAGGAACAGCGTGGCGGAGATGTCGGTGCGCACCCGCTCGCGCACGCCCTTGATGCCGCGAATGGCGTTGTCGATATGCCAGTCGAACGCTTCACCGCCGCTGTAGCGGTTGAACAGCGGCGGGTAGATGCGCTTGGGCAGGGCGGCCGACATGAACAGCGCGTTATTCGACAGCCGCGCCAGAATCTGCTCGCCGATGCGCAGGGCCACTGGCGAATCTTCCGATAACTGTCGGTTGTTTTTCGCCATGGCCGAGCGCTGTCCGGCGGTCACCTTGCCGTCAACCCAGGGCTGATCGAGCAAGGTGGCCACGATGGTTTCGACTTCGCTGGCGCTGAGCAGCGCCGGGATTTCGATCAACACGGTTTAGAACTCATAGTCGACGCTGGCGGTGAGGGTGCGCCCGGCACCTGGGATGCCGTAGAGCTGGAAGCCGTCGAGGGACGCGCCGACCTGGCTGTAATAAAACTTGTTGAACACGTTGTTGAGGTTGAGGTTGACCGTGGTGTCCTTGTTCACCTTGTATTGCGCGGCCAGGTTGCTCAGCCAGTAGCCGGGGGCTTTTTCGTGGTCGCGGGTGTAGATCGCGTACACGCCGGACGGGCCATTGGCGTAGCTGCTGTTGTTGTTCAAGCCGCCGGCGTACTTGTTGTCGGTGTAGCGGCGTCGACCCACGTATTGCTCGCCGTAGCTGAGGCTCAGGGCGTCGGTGACGGCGTAGGTGGTCCACAGGTTGGCGGTCAGGTCGGGGACGTTCTTGGCTTCGGCGCCTTTGTTGATGCCTTTGGTCTGGGTGCTCTTGAGTGCCGAGAACCCGCTGTAGGCGGTCCAGCGCGGGGTGATATTGCCTTGCAGGCCCAGTTCGATGCCGTCTACACGCTTGGCGGGCAAGGCACGTACCGGGGCGGATTCGCCGTCCTGGTATTCCCAGGCATTGTCCAGTTCGGTACGGAAGATCGCCGCCGTGACGTTGAGCCTGTCGTGGGCAATGTCCCACTTGGTGCCCAGTTCATAGGTCTTGGACTTGGCCGGGCTGTAGTTGCTGGTGCTGGCCGCGCCGTAGATCTGGTTGTTGGTCGATGCGCCCAGTGCCGACGGCTGCGCCGCTTCGCTGTAGGACACATAGATACTGCCGTTGGGCAGCGGTTTGAACACCGCGCCAACCCGACCGCTGACGGCACCGTCAGTGCTGCTGATGCTGGCCTGGCCACGCTGGCTGGTTTGTGCGCGCCAGTTGTCATAGCGCAACGAGCCCAGCACTTGCCACTGATCGTTGAGGGTGATGGTGTCGCCCAGATAGATCCCGGCGTTGTCGATCACCGAACGCGGGTCGCCATCGCCTTTGGTCACGTAGGTGCTAGCGAAGCTGTGGCTGGGGTCGTTCATGTCAAACAACATGTCGCCGGCCGGCACCTTGGCGTTGCGTTTCAGGCCGCCGTAGGTCTCGTGATAGAACTCCAGGCCGCTGACCACGGCGTGCTGCAGGCTGCCGGTGGTGAGGTTGAAATTGAAGTCGGTCTGGTTGTCGAGGATGGTGTAGCGCTTGGACAAACCGAAGTCACTGCCGCGCAGGATGCCGTAGGCGGTATTACTGTTATTTACATAATCGGTGTAGGCATTCACCGTGCTGCCCGGCACTTGGCTGATCGGCCCTACACCGGTGTAGCCCAAGGTCGCACAGCGGGTGCCGGTGCAGGTCTTCTGGCCGTTGGCATTGGCGGCGAAGAAGCGCGCCGGGGAGAGCACGGCAAAATTGTCGCTGCGTTCCCAACGGGTCTGGTTGCGCAGGTTGGCGTCATTCCAGTCGAAGTCATGCTCGAAGCGTGCGGTGAGCGAGGTGGTTTTGTTCTCTTGGGTGTAGAGGCTGGAGTCGCCGTACCAGTTGGAGCGCTTCACGCCGGGCATGCGGTCGCCATTCGTCCCACGCTGGATCGGCACGCCGCCGTCCGGGGTGTTGGTGTCTTTCTGATAGAAAGTGTCGATGAAGAAGCGCGTGTCAGTACCCAGGCCGAAGCCGAACGAGGTGGCAATGCCCCAGCGGTCGTAGTCCACGTCGTCACGTTCGGCCACCTGGTTGTAGTGCTTCATCAGGTTGACGCGTACGGCGGTGGTGTCGTTGATCTGTTTATTCAGGTCGGCGGTGAGACGGCGGTAGGCATCGGTGCCGATACCGGCGGAGACGCGGTTGGCGTCGCCCAAGTGCGCTTCTTTACTCACCAGGTTGACGCTGCCACCCACGGCGGACACGCCGGATTCGATGGAGCCGGTGCCCTTGAACACTTCCGCCTGTTGCAGGTTGAAGGTGTCGGTACGGGTGGACATGCCCGCATCGCGCACGCCGTCGACGGTCAGACTCTGCTCGGAAGAAAACCCGCGAATCGAAAACAGGTCGCCCCAGCCCAGGTTGCCCTCGCCGGACATGAAGGTAATGCCCGGCACGTTGCGCAACACTTCCTGCAGGGTCTGCGCGTTCTGCTCCTTGAGCACCTGCTGCGGCACGATGGTCACGCTTTGCGGGGCGTCCAGCAGCGGTTGGCTGATTTTTGCCGAGGTCACCCGGTCCACCTTGAAGGTGGAGGTGGCTTCGCCATCAACCTTGATTTCCGGCAGGCTCAGCACCGAGTCATTGGACGTGGCCGTTGGCGCGTCAGCCAAGGCAACCGGTACGACGCTGCCGGCAGCCAGCAGGCCGAACATCGGCGCCAGAGTAGTGTGCAGCGTGTGGCTGCGAGGTGTGGGCAATGACATGAGTGGCTTCCGAGTCTAAATTACAATTACTCTCATTTAGGTTCGGTAGTCTAAAGAGCGATTTCCCCTGCCATACCCCAGGTTTGTATCGCTGATGCGTGATTATGGTTTCCTACAACATTCCATTACATTTGCCTGCACGGCTGGCTGAACTTTCGGCTATTTGCTGCGTTTCATTGTTTTTCGGATTGACTGCCCATGGCCAAGCAAGACCACCTGCTGATCGTTGATGACGATCAGCAAATCCGCCAGTTGCTCTGCGACTACTTGAGCGACGCTGGCTTCCAGGTGTCCACCGCCGCCGACGGCAAGGAAATGCGCCGTCGTCTGGCGCTGAATGTCATTGACCTGATCGTCCTCGACCTGATGCTGCCCGGCGAAGACGGCCTGAGCCTGTGCCGCGAACTGCGGGTGAACTCCAACATCCCGGTGGTGATGCTCACGGCCAAAGGTTCGTTGATCGACCGCATCGTCGGCCTGGAAATTGGCGCCGACGATTACCTGCCCAAACCGTTCGACCCACGCGAACTGCTGGTGCGGATCAAGGTGGTGTTGCGCCGGGTGCAGAGCTTTCCCGACCGCGCGCGCCTGGATGAAGCGCCGAGCATCCGTTTTGCCGGCTGGCAGCTCGACACGCGGGCGCGACAGTTGCTGTCGCCGGAGGGTGTGGTGGTCAGCCTGGGCAACTCGGATTACCGCGTGTTGCGCCTGTTGTTGCAGCACCCCAATCGCCCGTTGAGCCGCGACTTTTTGCTCAACCACGTGTTCGACAAGGACAGCACGCCGTTCGACCGCTCCATCGACGTGTGCGTCAGCCGTCTGCGCTCGCAACTGCCGGCCCATTTGATCAAGACCGTGCGCAACGAAGGCTACATGCTCACCGCCGACGACGTGGTGCTGGAGTCGTGAGACTGCTGCCGCGTTCGTTGTTCGGGCGGCTGGTGCTGATTTTGGTCAGCGGCATGCTCGCGGCGCAGGCGCTGACCAGTAGCATCTGGTACGACCGTCGCCATGGGCAGGTGCTGGAAATTCCGGCGCGCTTGATCGCCACGCGCCTGGCGGACGTGGTGCGCCTGGTGCACAGCGACCCGCAACAGGCGGACCAGCTGATCAAGATGCTCGACACGCCGACCTTCCGCCTGACCCTCAGCGATCAGGCCAGTAATACGCCCAGCACGCTTCACGACAGCGACCGGCCCACCGAACGGTTGATCAAGAAGGTGTTGTCGGAAAAAACCGGCTACGCCCAGACCCTGATCCTGTTGCGCCTGTCGTTGGTGGATGGTGAGGGGCAAACCGCCGGGCTGTCGACCCTGCTCGGTTCCAAACCGGTGGTGGGGCAGTTTCTGATCGACCTGCGCCTGCCTGACGGCCGCTGGTTGCAGGTGGATGCCAGCGAAGAACAGGGTTGGACCAGCACTTCACCGCTGGACCTGCTGTTCGATTACGTCATGCGCATTTATTTGCTGCGGGTGCTGGTGCTGGTGTTGATCGCGCTGGTGGCGGTGCGCCTGGCGATCCGTCCGCTCAACGCGCTGGCCAAGGCGGCCGAAGCCCTGGGGCGGGATATCCAGCGCCCGCCGTTATCGGTGGACGGCCCCACCGAAGTACGCCGTGCTGCCCAGGCGTTCAATGCCATGCAACAGCGGCTGATCGCCAATATCGCCGAGCGCACGCGGTTTCTTGCGGCTATTTCCCACGACCTTCGTTCACCGATCACACGCCTGCGCCTGCGCACGGAAATGCTGGAAGACAACCGCACCAAGGAGCGTTTTCGCAGTGACTTGGAAGAAATGGAGCACATGGTCTCCAGCACCTTGGACTTTGTCAGCAGTGGCGAAATCAACGAGGCACGGCAGAACATCGATATCAACGCCTTGCTGCAAAGCTTGCAGGCGGATCTGCAAGATGTGGGCGAAAATGTGGTGATCGAAGGCCGGGCCAAACAGCCACTGCCGGGTTATGCCCGTAGCCTCAAGCGTTGTGTGCAGAACCTGCTGGAAAACGCGGTGCGCTATGGCAGCGATGTGGTGGTTCGCGTCGAGGACCAGGTGGAGAGCTTGAAGATCGTCATCAGCGATCGGGGGCCGGGGATTCCCCAAGAACAGCTGGAGCAGGTGCTGGAGCCGTTTTATCGGGTGGAAGGTTCACGCAATGCCGAGACCGGCGGGTATGGCTTGGGGTTGAGCATCGCTCACACCATCGCCAAGGCGCATGACGGGCGGTTGAGTTTGCGTAATCGCGAAGGTGGGGGGTTTGAGGTGGCGTTGCTTTTGTGGAGAGCCCGCTCACCACAGTAAGTGGGCTCCTCCGGGGTCAGGGCCTTACGCCCCGTGGCACTTCTTGAATTTCTTTTCGCTGCCGCATGGGCAAGGATCATTGCGACCCACGTCCTTCAAGGCGTTGCGCACTGGCTCCTGGTGAGCGTGGCCGCAGTTCGGGCCGTGGACATGGCCGTGGTCGTGATCATGGTGATCGTGATCGTGGTTGCAGTCAGGACCATGGACATGGGGTTGCTGAGTCATCGATGTCGCTCCGGAATAAAATCGCCGGGGATTATCTCGCCATTGTGGTTCACCTGCACGTCATAACCGATGAATAATCCGGTTTTCAGCTCACCCTCCAGGCGATATGGCACCGGCCGGTCGGGATTTTTCAGCATCTGCACCACATCGCGGATCTGCGGCCAGAGGTTGGTGCGCACCGACACCCGGAAAAACTTATGACTGCGCGGCGGTACGGTGAGCCATTCATTGGACTCGCCTTCGGTCAGCACAAAATCATCCAGGGTGACCTTGTAGATCAGGCCGCGCACGGTCAGGTCGGCGTCGTCGCGGTTGTCCACGCGAAAGTACAGCTTGAATTTCTGCTCCAGCAACTTGGCGCGCACCACTTCGACTTTGACCAGGGACACGTGGGGCGGCGGGGAATCATCTTCGAACCACGACGCGCAGCCGGTCAGGCCAAGGGTCAACGCCAGAAGCAAGCTGTACATCCGGAGCATGGCGTTAATCCTTTGAGGGTTTAGAGGTAGCTGGAACAGCACTTCTTGAATTTCTGCCCGCTGCCGCACAGGCAGGCATCGTTACGCCCGGCCTTCACTTCCACTGTCGGGTCGATGAAGTACCAGCGCCCGTCATTCTGTACGAAAGAAGACTGCTCGCGGTGGCTATGTTCGCCAGTGCTGTCATGCCAGCGCGCGGTGAAGGTCACGAAAGCGTGTTCCGGCTGGCCGCCGAACACCTCGGAGCTTTCCACCTCAAGGCCGAGCCAGGTGCTTTGGGCACTCCAGGCGGCGATGGCGTTACGGTCCAGACCGGCCTGTTGCGCGGGCAGGGTGGTGGCGACCAGGTAGTCCACCAGGCCTAGCACATAGGCGCTGTAGCGCGAGCGCATCAACGCGGTGGCGCAGGGCGCCGGGTGCCCGGCGTGATAATGGCCGCAGCAGGCATCCAGCAGGTTGCCACTGCCGCAGGGGCAAATGGATGTACTCATCGGGTTACCACCAATACTTTCCGAAGTTTTCCGGGTTGGCCCAGAAGCGGGCGTTGAGCCAGTCCGGCACCTGTTTATAGTCAAGCAGATCATAGGTAAACAGCGTCAGAACCTGCTCGTCGCGCTGGAAGCGCTCGCCAGCCTGCAGGGCCAGGGAGAAGAAGTCGGTGTCCTTCCAGTCGCAGGCGGCCAGGTCCACCAGCACCGCAATGCGGCTGGCATTCAGGTTGCGGATGCCGCCGAGCAGGGTCAGGCCTTGCGGTTTTGACAGGTGCTCCAGGCAGTCCACCACCAGTGCCAGGTCAAACCGCTGTGCGGCAAGCTCCGTGGGCAACGCGCCGGGCTGCGCGACGGACACTTGGGTATCCGGGTGGGCTTGTTGAAAAGCCTCCAGCGCCGGGAACTGGCTGGCGCCCAACAGCAACAGGCGTTTGGGCTGGTGCAGGTCGAGCAAGGCGGCCAAGGCTTGCTGGGGGGTACGGGCAGAAATACCGGCGATCATCAGAGATCCTCACATCAGGACCCTAGAGACTAGCGCGGCTGAGCGTGCGGGCCTAGAGCGGGCGGCCGAGAAAAGTCCCATGAATGCGGCGATCGTCAATGAATACAGGGGCGCGGCGTAGTGGCGCAGATGAAAAGAGCGGTCTTTACTCCACCCATCGGCCCCCGCCGATCCCCTCAGGAGAAATCAGATGAGCATCATGCGGACAGCTCTACCCTTGGTTCTGCTAACCGGAGTATTGACAGGTTGCGCAGGTTTGCAAAAAACCGATTGGCCCACCTGCGCCGCCCTTGGCGGTGTGACCGGTGCGGCGATCGGTGCTACGGAAAGTTCGGCCTATGCCGGCGCAGGTGCTCTGCTGATCGGCGGCATGGCGGGTGCGTATTGCTGGGTGCACGGCGATGGCGACGAAGACGGCGATGGTGTGCCGGACAGCCGTGACAAGTGCCCAGGCACGCCAAAAGGCGTGCAGGTGGATGCCAATGGTTGCCCACCGACACCGCCACCGGCCGTGGTTGAAGAAGTGGTCGTGGTCAAGGAAGAAACCATCGTGATCCGCGATGTGCACTTCCAGTTCGACTCGGCCAAGCTGACGGCGGCGGATAAAACCAAGCTCGACACCATCGCCACGCGCTTGAAACAGGAAGCCCCGAGCGCCCAGTTGCGGGTCAGTGGCCACACCGACAGCGTCGGCAAAGACGCCTACAACCAGAAACTTTCGGAAAAACGCGCCCATTCGGTCACGGAGTACCTGATCGGTGCGGGTGTACCGCGCAGTAACTTTGTCTCGGTGACCGGCGCGGGCGAAAGCCATCCGGTAGCCGACAACAAAACCGCTGAAGGCCGCGCCCTGAACCGTCGCACGGAAATCCAGATCAACCGCTGACGGCCCTTGCCCCTGTGGGATCCACAGGGGCATTGCTGCCAATCCTCCCCCTTTATTAACTTTTTTGATCCTTCACTGGCAAAGCGCCTGTGGAAGTCGTTACTGTGCGTCCAAAGAAAAACTAGAAATATTTTTTAAAAGAATTCAGGGGAGCTCCACGATGCGTAAGGTTTTACTGCTGGCCCTGTTGGTCAGCCCTGTTGCCCTGGCTCAAAGCGTCAGTGTGGAAACCAACTCGTTGATGCGCCTGCCCAGCAGCACCAGCGTGTTGCAACTGGAGCGCTTGGATGTGGCGGATTACGGCACCTTGCTGATCCCTGCCACTATCAGCCAGGTTTCGGTGGATGAACTGCACCTGGGCCGCGATGCGCGCATCGCCATTGTGCCCGGCAACACCGCGCTGCAATTGCAGGTGCGCCATGCGCAGTTGGACCACGGCAGCCAGATCACCTCGCGCGGCGCGCCTGGCACCCATGAAAAACCGGCCAAGGCCGGGCGTGACCTGACCTTGCGCATCAATTCCCTGTCAGCAGAAGAACTTTCAGTCGACGCCCGTGGCGGCGCCGGTGCCCAAGGCTATGCCGGGCTGGACGGTGCCAATGGCGTGGACCCAGGTTGCACCTGGGGTTCGGCCGGTCGCGGTGCCAATGGTGACAACGGCGGTGATGGCTTGCCTGGCGCGTCCGGCGCGCAGGTGCGGGTCGAGTTGCCGCAGGACTTCCCGGCGCAGCAGATCAAGGTCTGGGTGGACGGTGGTCCCGGCGGTTTGGCCGGCACGGCGGGTAAGCCGGGCAAGGGTGGCCAGTCCAAAGGCTGCCTGGTGTATCGCGCTGATGGCGGCGAAAAGGGCCGCCCAGGGTTGGAAGGGCAGCCGGGGGCGGCTGGGCCTGCGGGTACTGTGACTATTCAGCGGCTCTAAAGAGCCGCAGTTGTGAGGCACAAGCTACAAGCCACAAGATAAAGGCTTGCAGCTTGTAGCTTGAAACTTGCTGCTGCATTCAAAGCATCGGTCGAGCCGAAGCAATCGCCACCACCACCAACCCCACGATCAAGTTAATTCCCACCAACCGGCGGATCTGCCCCAGCACCGCAGCCCCCGCCGGCCAATCCTCAGCCGCCACCGCCGTGCGCAATTCCGGGAATTTCAACGCCTGGATACGGATAAACAACGCCGTCATCACCAGATACAACCCCATCATCACCTGCACATAACGCGGTGCTGTCTCAAAGCCGTTGAAGCGCAACTGCAGCAGGCCTATGCCGCTGATCGGCAAAATCGCCACCGCGACCCACACCCACACGAAAAAACGTTGAAACACATTCGCCCACAACCTGAGGCGGGCAGGACCCTCAAGTGCCGCCACAGCGGCGGGGCGCAGGATCATCCAGGCGAAAAACATACCGCCGACCCATACCAGGGCGGCCAATACATGCAGGGTGTAAGCGAGGCTAAACGCGGTCATTGTGGTACTCCGTTCTGCGCGGGATTCATTAGCGGGGTATGATAGCCGCCGATCCGAACCACTGAAAATTTATCCAGCGTTTTTTGCGCCCGACTATCCATGATCAGCACTGAACTCAAAACCACGATCCAGGGCGCCTATTCGCGTTTTCTCGAAGCCAAGAGCTTGAAACCGCGCTATGGCCAACGCCTGATGATCGCCGAAGTGGCCAAGGTCCTCGGGGATATCGACACCGACGACGAAGGTCGCCGCGAGGGTGAGCCCGCGGTCGTGGCCGTCGAGGCCGGCACCGGTACCGGCAAGACCGTGGCCTACAGCCTGGCTGCGATCCCCACCGCCAAGGCCGCCG
Organism: Pseudomonas sp. FH1; assembly: GCF_000510895.2. Lineage (NCBI taxonomy): Bacteria > Pseudomonadati > Pseudomonadota > Gammaproteobacteria > Pseudomonadales > Pseudomonadaceae > Pseudomonas > Pseudomonas sp. FH1. The sequence continues at coordinate 318,751 of NZ_AOHM01000129.1, read as the reverse complement.
GCAAGCGCCTGGTGATCGCCACCGCCACCGTCGCCCTGCAAGAGCAGATCGTCTACAAAGACCTGCCCGACCTGATGCGCAACAGCGGCCTGAATTTTACCTTCGCCTTGGCCAAGGGCCGTGGGCGCTACATGTGCCTGTCCAAGCTTGACGTGCTATTGCAGGAAGGCCACGCGCAAACCGCTACGGCGTCGCTGTTTGAAGAAGAAGGCTTCAAGATCGAGGTGGATGAAGTCAGCCAGAAGCTGTTCACCAGCATGATCGAGAAACTCGCCGGTAATAAATGGGACGGCGACCGCGACAGTTGGCCCACTGCCCTGGAGGATGCCGACTGGGCACGCCTGACCACCGACCACAGCCAGTGCACCAACCGCCATTGCCCCAACTTCGGTCAGTGCGCTTTCTACAAGGCCCGCGAAGGCATGGGCAAGGTTGATGTGATCGTCACCAACCACGACATGGTCCTGGCCGACCTGGCCCTGGGCGGCGGCGCCGTGCTGCCCGACCCGCGTGACACCCTCTACGTTTTCGACGAAGGCCATCACCTTCCCGACAAGGCCATCGGCCATTTCGCCCACTACACGCGCCTGCGTTCCACTGCCGACTGGCTGGAAACCACCGCGAAGAACCTCACCAAGTTGCTCGCCCAGCACCCGCTGCCCGGCGACCTGGGCAAGCTGATCGAACAGGTGCCGGAGCTGGCGCGGGAGATCAAGACCCAGCAGCAATTCATGTTCAGCGCCTGCGAGCAGGTGGCGGATTTCAAACCCGGCGAAGACGTCGAAGGCCGTGAGCGGCCGCGCCATCGGTTCGTCGGCGGTTTGATTCCCGAGCACATGCGCGAAATGGGCATTGAGCTGAAGAAGGGTTTCTCACGCCTGACTGATCTGTTCACCCGCCTCACCGACCTGCTTAAAGAGGGCATGGACGGCGAGGTCAACATCGGCATCGCCAGCAACCAGGCCGAGGAGTGGTACCCGCTGTTCGGCAGCCTGTTGTCCCGTTCCCAGGGCAACTGGGAATTGTGGACAGCCTTCACCGTTGAAGACCCGGAAGACAACCCGCCCATGGCGCGCTGGCTGACCCTGTCGGAAAGCGGTGCGTTGTTCGACATCGAGGTCAATGCCAGCCCGATCCTGGCGGCCGAGATGCTGCGCCGCAACCTGTGGAACGTGGCCTATGGCTGCCTGGTCACCTCGGCCACGCTGACCGCCCTAGGCACCTTCGACCGCTTCCGCATGCGTGCCGGCCTGCCGAAAAAGGCTGTCACTGCGGTGGTGCCAAGCCCGTTCCATCACGCCGACGCCGGTGTGTTGCGAGTGCCGGACCTCAAGGCAGACCCGCGCGACGCGCCAGCGCACACCGCTGCGATCATCCGTGATCTGCCGGAGTTGGTAGAAGGTTCACGCGGAACGCTGGTGCTGTTCTCGTCGCGCAAACAGATGCAGGACGTGTTCGACGGCCTCGACCGTGACTGGCGCAAGCAGGTGTTTATCCAAGGCAACCTGTCCAAGCAGGAAACCCTGAACAAACACAAGGCGCGGGTGGATGGCGGGGATTCCAGCGTGCTGTTTGGCCTGGCGAGTTTCGCCGAAGGGGTGGATTTGCCAGGTGCCTACTGTGAGCACGTGGTGATCGCCAAGATCCCGTTCTCGGTGCCGGATGATCCGGTCGAGGCGGCGTTGGCCGAATGGATCGAAGCACGGGGCGGTAACCCGTTCATGGAAATCTCGGTGCCGGATGCTTCCTTGAAGCTGGTCCAGGCCTGCGGTCGCTTGCTGCGTACTGAAGAGGACCGAGGCACCATCACCTTGCTCGACCGCCGATTGGTCACCCAGCGCTATGGCAAGGCTATCCTTAATGCGTTGCCGCCGTTCAGGCGCGAAATTTCTTAAGCCACCGTGGGCGGATTCGCCCACTTCGTGGCCTATCTCACTGTATTTCATCAGGCCATTCATCGGCCGTCTGGGAGAACCTTGCTCGTATGATTCGCACGCTGCCCGCTCTTTTTGCCCTGCTGTTCGCCGCGCCCTTGCTGGCCGCGCCCGCCGGGCAACAGACTCTGTTCAATTTCGTCCGGCCTGCCGATGTGGTCAAGGTGGCGACCCAGGACGCCAGCCTGCCGCAGTACAACGCTGAACAGACACCTGAAGGCGAAGTGCTACGCCGCATCACCTTCAACCCGGCTGCCGAACCCAGCCTGGTGCTCAGCCCGCAGACGGGCGCCTGGGACTGGTCTCAGTCGGGGGCCATGAGCCTGCGCATCCAGAGTGCGATGGATTGGGCGCTGACGCTCTACGTGAAAGTGCAGAGCAGTGATGGCCGCACTCTGGTCAGTCGCATCGACCTGCCGGCGGGCCCGGCCCAGACCCTGCTGGTCCCGTTGCAGGCCAACTCGCCGCTGAGCCAGGGCATGAAGGCCGGCCCGCCGATGCCGATCACCGTAGACGGCCAGCGCGTATTGCTGGCCAGCAGCGCGGGCGAGATCGACCGTAGCCAGGTGGTCTCGGTGACGCTGTCTATGATCAAGCCCAACGCCGCCCAAAGCATCCTGCTGGAGCGCTTTGGCGTGCAGGACAGCGAGCCGGTCTTGAAGGCCGCCTACAGCGAATTGGTGGATACCTATGGTCAATCCACCCGTGCCCGCTGGCCGGAAAAAGTCAGCAGCGACGAACAACTCAAGGCCGCAGCAGCCAAGGAGCAACAGCAGCTCCAGGGCTGGCTGGCCACGCGAGAGAAATCGTCGCTGGATAAGTTCGGCGGCTGGAACAAAGGCCCGGCCTTCGACGCCAGCGGCTTTTTCCGCACCGAGAAGCGCGACGGGCGTTGGTACCTGGTGACGCCGGAGGGGCATCCGTTCTATTCGCTGGGCGTTAATACCGTGGCCCCGGACAACAACCAGACCTACGTGTCCGGCCGTGAATGGATGTTCGCAGCACTGCCCAAGGCTGGCGAACCGTTCGACAAGTATTACGGCAGCGGCGACAACCGCACCGGCAACGGTGCGGGGGAAGGCCGCAGCTTTGGCGCCGGGCGCTGGTACGATTTCTACGGCGCCAACCTGCAACGCACCTACGGCGGTGACGGGTTTGACCAGAAGCGCTGGACCACTCACACCCTCGATCGCCTGCAAGCCTGGGGTTTCAACACCGTGGGCAACTGGAGCGACGACGATCTCGCCCGTGCCGATCGCGTGCCCTACACCTTGCCGCTGTCGATCGTCGGCGACTACACCAGCATCAGCACCGGCACCGACTGGTGGGGCGGCATGCCCGACCCGTTCGACCCGCGTTTCGCCATGGCCACCGAGCGCGCCGTCGCTATCGCCGCTCGCGATCACCGTGATGACCCATGGTTGATCGGTTTCTTTGCCGACAACGAGTTGGCCTGGGCCGGCCCTGGTGATGATCCGAAATCCCGCTATGCCTTGGCCTACGGCACCTTGCGCATGACCACTGACGTTCCGGCCAAGCGCGCGTTCCTCAAGCAACTGCGCGACAAGTACCGCAACGAAGAAGGCCTGTCGAAAGCCTGGGGCATCGAATTGAAAGGCTGGGAGCTCATGGAAGACCCAGGCTTCGAACCACCGGTGCCCAACCCTGAGCACCCGGAAATCGAAGCGGACTTCAAATACTTCCAGAAGACCTTCGCCGATGCTTACTTCAAGACCATTTCCGACTCGCTGAAATGGCATGCGCCCAACCAACTGCTGCTGGGTGGTCGTTTCGCGGTGAGTACGCCGGAAGCCGTGGCGTCCTGCGCCCAGTATTGCGATGTGCTGAGCTTCAACATGTACACCCTCAAGCCGCAGGACGGTTATGACTTCGCTGCCCTGCGTGCGCTGGACAAGCCAGTGCTGATCACCGAATTCAACTTCGGCTCGGCTGACCGTGGGCCGTTCTGGGGGGGCGTGACACAGTTGGCCAGGGAAGAGGATCGCGGTGTGGCGTACGGCAACTTCCTCAAGCAGGCCATGGCTGAACCGTCGATTGTCGGCGTGCATTGGTTCCAATACCTGGATCAGCCGGCAACCGGGCGTCTGCTGGACGGCGAAAATGGCCACTTTGGCCTGGTGGGCATCACCGATGTGCCGTTCCAGGGTTTTGTCGACAGCGTGCGCAAAAGCAACCTGGCGGCGGTCGATCAACTGGGCAAGGAAGCGGAAAAGGCCAAGGCGGCGGGCGCTGTGCGTGAAAGCGAAGGCGGCAGGGCCGGGCACGAAGGCAAAGGCCCGGGGCAGGGCGCTGGGCATGCGGGCGGGCACTCAGGGAATGGTCATTGATTGAGGGCTGACGGGTTCACAAAACCCACCAGTACTGGAACAATGTCGGCCACTTTTTGCTGTGTTGTCCGAGGGTGTTCAGGTGCAGATCCAGGGTCATTACGAACTCCAGTTCGAAGCGGTACGGGAAGCCTTTGCCGCGTTGTTCGATGACCCGCAGGAGCGTGGTGCCGGGCTGTGTATCCAGATAGGCGGAGAAACCGTCGTCGACCTGTGGGCCGGCACCGCCGACAAGGACGGTGCCGAGGCCTGGCACAGTGACACCATCGTCAACCTGTTCTCCTGCACCAAGACCTTCACCGCCGTGACGGCGCTGCAATTGGTGGCCGAAGGCAAGTTGCAACTGGACGCACCGGTTGCCAACTATTGGCCGGAATTTGCTGCAGCGGGCAAAGAATCCATCACCCTGCGCCAGTTGCTTTGCCACCAGGCCGGGTTGCCGGCAATCCGCGAAATGCTGCCGACCGAGGCTTTGTACGACTGGCAACTGATGGTCGATACCCTGGCGGCCGAAGCCCCGTGGTGGACACCTGGCCAAGGTCATGGCTACGAGGCGATCACCTACGGCTGGCTGGTGGGTGAGTTGCTGCGTCGTGCCGATGGGCGTGGGCCGGGAGAATCCATCGTGGCGCGGGTTGCGCGGCCACTGGGGCTGGACTTCCATGTGGGCCTGGCGGATGCAGAGTTTTATCGCGTGGCACATATAGCGCGTAGCAAAGGCAATATGGGCGATGAAGCGGCACAACGTTTACTGCAAGTAATGATGCGTGAACCCACGGCCATGACGACCCGTGCATTTGCTAATCCACCGTCTATTCTGACCAGCACTAACAAACCTGAATGGCGCCGTATGCAGCAGCCGGCGGCAAATGGTCACGGTAATGCACGTAGCCTGGCGGGCTTTTATAGTGGCTTATTGGACGGTAGTTTGCTCGAAGCCGACATGCTTGAACAATTGACCCGCGAACACAGTATCGGGCCGGATAAAACATTATTGACACAAACCCGTTTTGGCCTGGGCTGCATGTTGGACCAACCGCAGCTGCCCAATGCCACCTTTGGCCTTGGCCCGCGTGCATTCGGGCATCCTGGGGCGGGCGGCTCGGTCGGGTTTGCCGACCCAGAGCATGATGTAGCGTTTGGTTTTGTGACTAATACATTGGGTCCCTATGTACTTATGGACCCGCGGGCACAGAAGTTGGTCGGAATATTGGCCGGTTGTCTGTAAACCCCTTGCTGTTTCACGTTTTTTTGTTACAAAGGCAACTATAAGAAGGCGCTGAACGAAACGATGTAACTTTAATGTTCTGTAAGCGTCTGTTTAACGGGTCATCCAGACCCCCGTTTCTTTTCTCATTTTGTGGATATCTCATGTTATCGAACAAGTCCTTGGCACTGGCGCTATGCCTCACTATTACCGGCTGCGCACAAACTCCACAAAATGATGCCGAAGGCGGGCATTGGTGGTCATTTGGATCTGATAAGGCCGCCACCAAGGATGCAGTGACCCAAACCGATGCCAAGCCGGACGCTAAACCGGACGCCAAGCCCGCTGCCGGCGCCAAGCCTGCCGCCCCGGTAGCCGCTGCTGCCGCTCCCGCTCCAGCTGCCAAGGCTGACACCGGTTCCAGCTGGTGGCCGTTCTCTTCCAAGAGCGCCGACGAAAAGGCCGCCGATGCCAAGGCCGACCTGAAAGCCGACCTCAAGGCCGCCGAGCCAGCCCCTGCCGCCGCCCCAGCTGTCGCCAAGAACGACACCGAAACCAAATGGTGGTGGCCGTTCGAAAGCAAACCCAAGCCGTTGGCCAAGGTCGACGTGACCAACGTGCCGATGCCGGATCCAAAAATCACCCAGGCCTGGCTGGACGACTATGAGCCGCGCCTGCGCGCCGCCATCAAGGACAGCAACCTGCAACTGGAACGTCGCGACAACGTGCTCGTCGTGATTGCCCCGGTAGACGGTTCCTACAACCCGAAACGCCCAGCCATGTTGCTGCCGGTCACCCTCGGTCCGTTCACCCGTGTTGCCAAGGCTGTAGAAGCCGATCCCAAGACCGCCGTGCTGGTACTGGGCCACGTCGACGCAACGGGCACTGCCCCAGCCAGCCAGGCGCTGACCAAGGAACGTGCACAATCCATCGCGTCGATCTTCAGCCTCAGCGGCCTGAAGCAGGATCGTCTGATGCTGCGTGGCATGGGCGACCTGATGCCACGTGCCGCCAACGACAGCAACCAGGGCCGTGCCCTGAACCGTCGTATGGAAATCATGTTCACTCAGCGCACCACCATGCTGGCGCTGTTGAGCAAATACCAGTCGGGCAAGACCCCGCCTGTCGCCGAGATGGTTGCAGTGCAGGACGTTCCAGCACCTGCCCCAGCGGCCAAGGCTGCAGCTAAAAAGGCGCCAGCCGCCAAGAAAGCCGCCGCCAAGCCAGCCGCCAAAAAAGCTCCGGCCAAGCCAGCTGCCAAAAAGCCAGCGCCGGCCAAAGCCAAGGCCGCTGCACCGGCCAACGACCAGGCGAAAAACTGATCCGCTGAGCCAGAAGGATAAAGCCGCATGACCCAGGCACTGGCCGATATGCGCCGTGACTACACACGGGATGGTTTGAGCGAGGCCCAGGCCCCGAGCGAGCCGTTTGCCTTGTTCCACCAGTGGTTTGCCGACGCGGTGAAAACCGAGCAGCCACCGGTGGAAGCTAATGCCATGACCTTGGCCACGGTCGACCAGGACGGTCGACCGCACTGCCGCATCCTGTTGCTCAAGGGCCTGGACGCGCAGGGCTTTACCTTCTTCACCAACTATCAGAGTGCCAAGGGCCAACAGCTCGCGGCGCGGCCGTTTGCGGCCATGACCTTCTTCTGGCCGACCCTGGAGCGCCAAGTGCGCATCGAGGGGCGGGTAGTCAAGGTCACGGCTGAAGAGTCGGACGCTTATTATCAGGTCCGCCCGCTGGGCAGCCGCCTGGGTGCCTGGGCGTCTCCGCAGAGCCAGGTCATTCGTGACCGCGAGGAACTGCACGACCTGCTCAAGGCCACCGAGCAGCGTTTCAGCGACACCCAGCCCGACTGCCCCGAGCATTGGGGTGGCTATCGCTTGCTGCCGGAGCGCATCGAGTTCTGGCAAGGTCGTGCCAGCCGCTTGCACGACCGCCTGAACTATCGCCTGCAAGGGGCCGATTGGACCCGCGAGCGCTTGGCGCCCTGAGCTGCACCTTTCGTCACTTCACCTGAATGTTGCCTATCACGCTGAAGTCTCTATACCAGAGGCTTCGGGCGTGTAGTGCTGTGTGGTGTTCCTGGCGACTGTCGCGACTACAATCAAAGTAATCCTTGAAGGGGGTACGCTACCGTTCGTCGATTTTTCTGGTGCGGTCAGTCTGTACTCAGGCTGAATGAAAGCAATTTTCTGCGGTGCTTGCCGTGACAGGCGGCAATCTGCAGCGTTTAATGACCACCTGTCCTTTGGAGTTGATGCTATGCGTAAGTCCGTTTTACTGGTTGCCTGCTTTACCACGCTGTCGTTGCTGCTGGGTGGCTGCGCCTCGAGTCTGACCGGCGACTCGTACTCCCGTGACGAAGCGCGTCGTGTACAGACCGTGCGCATGGGCACCATCGAATCCCTGCGTCCTGTGAAGATCGAAGGCACCAAGACCCCAATCGGCGGCGCTGCCGGCGCAGTCATCGGCGGTGTTGGCGGCAGCGCCATCGGCGGTGGCCGTGGCAGCATCGTGACCGCCGTGATCGGCGCTGTTGCTGGCGGCCTGTTGGGTTCGGCCACCGAAGAAGGGCTGACCCGCACCCAAGGTGTGGAAATCACCGTCCGCGAAGACGACGGCAGCATGCGCGCCTACGTGCAGGCTGTGCAGGAGAATGAAATCTTCCGCATTGGTGACCGCGTGCGCATCATGACCGTTGATGGCACCAGCCGCGTTACTCGCTAAGCGCGGGTTGTAGAAACACAAAACTCCAACCGGGTGACTGGTTGGGGTTTTTGGTTTTCTGGGCGGGCATTTTTAGGTGGCGGCCGGGCTAAATGCAAAAACGCAGGCAATAAAAAACCGCCTTAGTAGGGCGGTTTTTTATTGCATATCCAGCTAGCAGCTGGGGATGCGACTCAAAGATGCATTGACCTGCAGCCCGATATTACCCCTGGTCATACTGTCATGCAAGGTTGGGAGATAGACCACGAGCGCAGCAAAAACTTGCAATAGATCTCACAAGAGTACTGGATATTTGATCACTGTTCGTCACACCTTCATTTGGGATATCCGTTAGGCTCTTCCCTGTTCTACGTTTGTTGCTTTTAGGTGAGCCGGGCACGCGCGCGAATTCTTGGACTGACCGCCACGGGCTAGTAATCCGTGCCGGATTCACGCGGAAGGCCCATCAACCCGGCCGCCTCAAAGATGCATTGACCTGCATCCAAAGGCCACGTGTTCCGGTAAGTGTGCTGGAGGTAGGCCCAACGTAAGGGGGCCGAGTATGTCGAAGTTTGCACGACGTATGTGGAACTCGTAGTGAACTGTCTGCGTGCTTATCACGTATGGAAGTTCCTGCGAGACAGCTTCGATGACCTGTAAGGTCTGAGAAGTGGAGCCGCCTCGGTCAATCCGAGGCGGCTTTTTGGTTTTCGGTCTGTCAGTTCAACCCTGAAGCGTGGCCTTCTTACGACTCGCCATCGCCGTCACCGCATAACCAATACACGCCGCCAGAATCGATCCCGTCAAAATCCCCATCCGGTCCTCACCGGCAAACTCACTGGCACCCGGCACAAATGCCAGCGAACCGACAAACAGGCTCATGGTAAAGCCGATCCCACACAGGATCGCCACACCAAACACCTGCCCCCAGTTCGCACCGCTGGGCAGGGCGGCGAGGCCGGTCTTGATGGCCAGCCAAGTAAGGCCAAACACACCGACGGTCTTGCCGATCAGCAGGCCAGCGGCGATGCCCATGGGCACGTGGTGGGTGAAGCTTTCCAGGCTGACGCCGGTCAGGGATACGCCGGCGTTGGCGAAGGCAAACAGCGGCAAGATGCCGTAGGCCACCCATGGGTGCAGGGCGTGTTCCAGCGTGAGCAGCGGCGAGGGCTCGGCGTTCTTGGTACGCATGGGGATGCAGAAGGCCAATGTCACGCCGGCCAGCGTTGCATGCACGCCGCTCTTGAGCACGCAGACCCACAGGATCAGTCCGATGATCAGGTAAGGCCCAAGCTTGATGACGCCCAGGCGGTTCATCGCAATCAAGGCAACCAAGCACGCACCCGCGCCTGCAAGGGCAGCGCCGGACAGGTCGGCGGAGTAGAACACCGCGATCACAATGATCGCCCCCAGGTCGTCAATGATCGCCAGGGTCATCAGGAACAGCTTCAGCGACACCGGCACGCGCTTGCCGAGCAAGGCCAGCACGCCGAGGGCGAAGGCAATGTCGGTGGCCATGGGGATCGCCCAGCCGGAGAGTGCGGCGGGGTAATCCTTGTTGATCGCCCAGTAGATCAGCGCCGGCACGACCATGCCGCCGATAGCCGCCGCGCCGGGCAGCACCACTTGCGAGGGCTTGGACAGGTGGCCGTCGAGCAGTTCACGCTTGACCTCCAGGCCGATCAGCAGGAAGAACAGGGCCATCAGGCCGTCGTTGATCCACAGCAAGGCCGGCTTGGCGATTTTCAACGCGCCGACCTGTGCCACCACCGGTACGTCGAGAAACGCCTCGTACAGGTGCGAAAAAGGTGAATTGTTGATGATCAACGCCAAGGCGGCAGCCGCGATCAACAACAGACCGCTGGCGGCTTCCAGCTGGAAGAAACGGGTAAAAGTGCTACGCAGAGGCAAGGGATGCTCTCCAATCCAGATTCAATAGGTGGGTACCCTAACCCGTACCGTTAGTTGTTAAAACAAAAGTTATATTCTTATTTGTTATAAGAAGCTGTTTGGCATGACGTTGCGTCTAAGCCTAGCAATTGTGTGTCCGATTGAGTCGGTACTGTATCTGTGTGACACGTAGGAAACCCCCTAAAATCAGGGCTTACACCTTCAGAGAAACCCTCCATGAGCGACCACCGTCCCTGGGCCCGCGAAGCCATTCGCATTATTGAAGCCGACTTCCAGCGCAGTGCCGACACGCACCTGATCCCGTTGCCGCTGCCGGGGTTGCCGGGTATCGAGTTGTACTTCAAGGACGAGTCCAGCCACCCCACTGGCAGTCTCAAACACCGACTTGCCCGCTCACTGTTTCTCTACGCGCTGTGTAACGGTTGGCTCAAGCCGGGCGCACCGGTGATCGAGGCCTCCAGCGGTTCGACGGCAATTTCCGAAGCCTACTTCGCGCGTTTGCTCGGTTTGCCGTTTATTGCGGTGATGCCGGCCACCACCTCCCAGGAAAAGATCGCGCAGATTGCCTTCTACGGCGGCAAGAGCCACTTGGTACAGGATCCCACGCAGATCTACGCCGAATCCGAACGCCTGGCGCGTGAAAGTGGCGGTCACTTCATGGACCAGTTCACCTACGCCGAACGCGCCACTGACTGGCGGGCGAACAACAATATCGCCGAGTCGATCTTCCAGCAGATGCGCTTCGAGCAGCATCCGGAACCGAGCTGGTTGATCTCCAGCCCCGGCACTGGCGGCACCACCGCGACCCTTGGTCGTTATGTGCGTTATCGCCAGCACTGCACACGCGTGTTGTGCGCCGATGCCGAGCGTTCAGTGTTCTTTGATTTCTATCAGAGTGGCGACGCCAGCTTGCGCCTGGACTGTGGTTCACGCATCGAAGGCATTGGCCGGCCACGGGTCGAGGCGTCGTTTCTGCCCAAGGTGATCGATGCGATGGTCAAGGTGCCGGATGCACTGTCGCTGGCGGCCATGCATTACCTGGCTGAGCGGTTGGGGCGGCGGGTCGGTGGTTCCAGCGGGACTAACCTGGTCGGCGCTCTGGTGGCGGCGCAGCAAATGAAAGCGGCGGGGGAGTCGGGTTCGATTGTGGCGATCTTGTGTGATGGCGGGGAGCGGTATGCCACGACTTACTACGATCAGGCCTGGCTCGACGCCCAGGGCTATGAATTGGCTGGGTTGATTGCGGCCGTTGCGGCCAGTGTCGAGCGGGGCGAGCCGTTGCCGGACAGCATCCTGCGCGCCAATATCTAAGACGCAGCGGCAAGTTGTAAGCTCCAAGCTACAAGAAAAAGCAGGTGACCTATCCGCTTTTAACTTGCAGCTTGTGGCTTACAACTCGAGGCTTCAGCCCTGGCTGGCCAACATATCAAGCGCCAACGCCTCAGCAATCCGAATTCCATCCACGCCTGCCGACAGAATCCCACCGGCATAACCGGCGCCTTCCCCGGCCGGGAACAGGCCTTTCACGTTCAGGCTCTGCATCGATTCGTTACGGGTGATCCGCAGCGGCGACGAAGTGCGTGTCTCAATACCCGTCAACACCGCGTCGTGCAGCGAGTAACCCTTGATTTGCTTTTCGAACGCCGGCAAGGCTTCACGGATCGCTTCGATGGCGAAGTCCGGCAAGGCCAGCGCCAAATCGCCCAGGGACACACCTGGTTTGTAGGACGGTTCCACACTGCCGATCGCCGTCGACGGCTTGCCGGCGATGAAGTCCCCCACCAGTTGTGCTGGCGCCTCGTAGTTGCTGCCGCCGAGGACGTAGGCGTGGGATTCCAGGCGTTCCTGCAGCTCGATACCCGCCAGCGGGCTACCCGGATAATCCACCTCAGGCGTGATGCCGACCACGATGCCGGAGTTGGCATTGCGCTCATTACGCGAGTATTGGCTCATGCCGTTGGTGACCACACGGCCCGGCTCGGAAGTCGCTGCGACCACGGTGCCGCCTGGGCACATGCAGAAGCTGTAGACCGAACGGCCGTTCTTGGCGTGGTGCACCAGCTTGTAGTCGGCCGCGCCGAGTTTCGGGTGGCCGGCGTATTTGCCCAGTCGCGCGGCGTCGATCAAGGATTGCGGGTGTTCGATACGGAAACCCACCGAGAACGGCTTGGCTTCCATGTACACACCACGGCCATGGAGCATGCGGAACGTGTCGCGGGCGCTGTGGCCCAGCGCCAGGATCACGTGCTTGGACAGGATCTGTTCGCCGCCATCGACGACGACGCCGTTCAACTGGCCGTCTTCGATCAGCACGTCGGTCACGCGCTGTTCGAAGCGCACTTCACCGCCGAGGGCGATGATCTGCTCGCGCATGTTCTCTACCACGCCGGTCAGGCGGAACGTACCGATGTGCGGCTTGCTGACGTAGAGGATCTCTTCCGGCGCACCGGCCTTTACGAACTCATGCAGGACTTTGCGGCCGTGGAACTTCGGGTCCTTGATCTGGCTGTACAGCTTGCCGTCGGAAAAAGTCCCGGCGCCCCCTTCACCGAACTGCACGTTGGACTCTGGGTTCAGCACGCTTTTGCGCCACAGGCCCCAGGTGTCCTTGGTGCGCTGGCGCACTTCCTTACCGCGCTCAAGGATGATCGGCTTGAAGCCCATCTGCGCCAACAACAAGCCGGCGAAGATGCCGCACGGGCCGAAACCGACCACGATTGGACGCTCCGTGAGGCCTTCCGGCGCCTGGCCCACGACTTTGTAGCTGACATCCGGCGCCGGGTTGACGTTGCGGTCATCGGCGAACTTGAGCAGCAGGGCGGCTTCACCCTTCACGTTCAAGTCGATGGTGTAGATGAAGCACAGCTCCGAGGATTTCTTGCGGGCGTCGTAGCTACGCTTGAACAGGGTGAAATCGAGCAAGTCATCACTGGCGATGCCCAGGCGCTGCACGATGGCGGGCCGCAGGTCTTCTTCGGGATGGTCGATGGGCAGCTTGAGTTCGGTGATTCGTAACATGACAGGATCCGGTAGGCGGCGGGCTCGGAGGCCGGCTGTTTTGCAAACCGGCGATTATAAGCCCCAATGGCGGTTTCCCGTCATGTTAAAACAGCACGGCGTGGCGTCAGTCGTCGCGCGAGCCGCCGAACGACGCACAACCGCGCTGCACCTGGCCGTTGACGCGCAGTTCGGCGCTCATGTGTTGCAGGCTGCCGCTGACCGGGTCGACGCAACGCTGCGGGGCCACCCACAATTCCACGTGTTGATTATTGGCCTCGGTCATCAGGTTGAATCGGCCGTCACCGATTTGTTCTTCCACATAAGGCACCGCCAGTGGCGGCTGGCCTTCGCGTTCCAGCACCAGGCCCTTGGCGGTGACGTTCATCACCCAGGTCGGTTTGTGGCCGTTGGCGCGCAGAATCATGCGTTTGAAGTCGGGGTCGTTGCAGGCCGAGGTCGAGCGTTCGACGCGGTAGAGTTGTTGCAGGTCGACGCTGCCCTGGGTGCCGCTGGCGACCCCGGAGAATTTGCCGCGCAGGTCGGCAAACAACGCGCCTTGCTCGCCGGCCAGAGAAGCCGCTTCCTGCAGGATGCTGGTGCCGCCGGTGTCGTTGACCACATAGTTGCGTTTGTCGCCACACGGCTGGAACAGCAGTTTGCCGCCGACTGCCGTGAGTTCGCCCTGCATGCGGGTCAGCCCGGCAATAGAGGGCTTGGCCGGATCGTTATCGAACATCTGGCAGGCGCCAAACAGGGGAAACAAGGCAAGTAGAGCAAGGGTATGGGCGGCACGCATCATCGAGTCTCCAGACAAGTGCCGCCACGTTACGCAGGCCTGCGTCGCACCACAACCCCGCCCGCGAGGTTCAGGCAATTCTGACAGGCAGCCTGATCACCCCACGATAAAGGTCTGACCGGTTTGCAGGCCTTCCACGCTTTTTGCGTAGGCCAACGCCACGTCGGCACCCGACGCCGGTTTGTAGCCACGGAAATACGGCGCGTAGCTGTCCATGGCTTCCAGCAAGACCGTCGGACTCACTGCGTTGACGCGCAGCCCGCGCGGCAACTCGATCGCTGCGGCTTTGACGAAGGCATCGAGTGCGCCGTTGACCAGTGCCGCCGAGGCGCCGGTGCGGATCGGATCGCGGTTCAGAATGCCGCTGGTGAAGGTGAACGAGGCGCCATCATTGGCGTACTCGCGGCCGATCAACAGCAGGTTGACCTGGCCCATCAGCTTGTCACGCAAGCCCAGTTCGAAATCGCTTTCGCTCATCTCACCCAGCGCTACAAAGTTCACGCTGCCTGCCGCACAGACCAGGGCATCGAACTTGCCGGTCTGTTCGAACAGCTTGCGGATCGACGCGCTGTCGCTGATATCCACTTGGAAGTCACCGCTGTTGCGGCCGATGCTGATCACGTCGTGACGCTGAGCCAGTTCCGCCTTGACTGCCGAGCCGACAGTGCCGCTGGCGCCAATCAATAGGATTTTCATCGTGCTGTTCCTCCAGGGGGTAAGTGAGGATTCAGTCTAGTGTGGCTTTTTGGGCGGATAAACGCGCTAATAGGCAACCTTTGGTTTTCAAATGGAAACAATCCATGAGCGAGATGGATGACCTGGCCGCGTTTGCGGTGCTGATCGAAGCCGGCAGTTTTACCGTGGCCGCCGAGCAACTGGGCTGCAGCAAAGGGCAGTTGTCCAAGCGGATCAGCCAGTTGGAAGCGCGGTTTTCCGTGGTCTTGCTGCACCGCACCACGCGCAAACTCAGCCTGACAGCCGCCGGCGCAGCGTTGCTGCCCCAGGCCCAGGCATTGGTGGTGCAGGTAGATCGGGCCCGGCAGGCATTGGCGCGGCTCAAGGACGACCTGGCCGGGCCGGTGCGCATGACGGTGCCGGTCTCGTTGGGCGAGACCTTCTTCGACGGGTTGTTGCTGGAATTTTCCAAGCAGTACCCGCAAGTGCAGATCGAGCTGGAGCTCAACAATAGTTACCGTGACCTGGCGCGGGATGGGTTTGATTTGGGGGTACGCTCAGGCGCGATTGAAAACGAGCGCCTGGTGGCCAAGCCACTGCTGGCCTGGCATGAAATGACCTGCGCCAGTCCGGCGTACCTCGAGCAGCATGGTGAGCCACAGACCCCGGCCGACCTGGCAACCCACACCTGCCTGCTCAACAGCCATTACAGCGGGCGGGAAGAGTGGCTGTACCACCAGCAGCACGAATTGCTGCGGGTGCGGGTCAGCGGCACCTTTGCGTCCAACCACTACAACCTGTTGAAAAAAGCCGCGCTGGTGGGCGCCGGTATCGCACGGCTGCCGTCCTATGTGCTTCCAGCAGAATTGGCTGACGGCCGCTTGCGTTGGCTCCTGCGCGATTATCAGACGCGGAGCCTGCCGATGTACCTGGTGCATCCTTATCAAGGCGGCTTGCCGCGTCGCACCCAGGTGTTGGCCGACTATCTGGTGGACTGGTTCAAGCGCAGTGGCGAGGCGCTGGATCGGCTTTAAGCGTAGCGACGAGCGATCAGGTGATCGATGGACAGACGCCCCGGCCCTTTGGCCACCAGCAGCAACAGCAGCGCAATCCAGGTGCCATGGGTTGGGTAGGCGTCCGGGTAGACGAACAGCTGGATCACCAGGGTCATGCCGATCAGGGCCAAGGCCGAGAAGCGCGTGGCGAAGCCCATCAGGATCAACACCGGGAAAAAATGCTCGGCAAATGCAGCCATAGGCGCTGCGATTTCCGGCGATAACAGCGGCACGTGGTATTCGCTGCGAAACAGCGGCAATGTCGAAGCCGCCAGTTTCGGTGCGCCTAGTTGGAAGGTGCCGCTGATCAAATCAATCGCGAAGCCTTCGACTTTGGTTTGCCCGGATTTCCAGAACACGGCTGCAATGGAGAAGCGTGCGAGAAAGGCGATCAGGCTGTAGGGAATCTGTTCGAAAAGCGCGATGACCCGATTGATCAGGCACGATGGACGAGTATTCATGGCGATACCTTTTGTTCTGGTTGCAAATGGGTGATGGCGTTGTGGCTGATCAGCAGCGTCAGACATTGGTGCAGATCGAACTCGGCTGCAGTTTCAAGCGCCTGCTCCACGGCTTTTTCCAAGGGCGTGCCATGGGCCAGGCTGTCGATAAACGCGACTGAGCCGTGGTCGATAGCAAAGACTTGAACCTCCAGGCCCTGACGTATGACTAGTGCACCCTGGGCGTGCCAGGGATTCAAAGTGGCCAGGCCACCTTCGGTCTGGTGCGCGGCCCACACGGCCACCACTGCATAGGCTGAATTCAAAGTGGCTAGGGAGGGATGCAGTTGCAGGCGCAGTTTCCCCAAGTCTGCCTGGCCTTGCAGTGCCAGGAGAACCGTCTGCTGGTCCAGCGGCTGGGTATCCGCGGCGTGATAGGCACGCACACGCAAGCGTTCCAGGCGCGCGACATCCGCCAGGTAGGGCACGCTGGCGGCAGGCTCGAAATCCTGGATAAACGCCGCGAACGCACTGCCGTACTCGCTGATCAACGGGCTGGTGGGTGGGCAAGCCTGTACAAACAGGCCGGCCATCGCTCGGAAGAACTCTTCGCCTACCAGCTGCAATGTCACGGGATATGCCGTCGCCAACGCGTTGATCAATGAGCTGTGCACATTGTTGCGATACACCACGAAGCGGCTGGCGGGATCGGCGCCATTGGTGCTGAACAGGCCATCGGGGCAGGCCAGGTCCGGCGCCAATAATGCCTCGGCGAAATTGTCGTGCAGGCTCATGCTTTCACCTTCGACAGATGCCATTCGGCCTGCTGGGCCTCGGCCAGTAATACGCCGAACGCCGGCACCTGGTTATCCCGCTCGATCAAGGTTGCCACCGAGCCGACGTGTTTAAGTACCTTTTCGTACAGCTGCCACACGGCGTTGTCGATAAGTGCGCCGTGATCATCGATCAGCAAGCGATCGCCGAGGCTGTCAGTGTCTTCGGCAAAACCGGCCAGATGAATCTCGCCCACCGCGTGCAATGGCAACGCGTCGAGGTAGGCAAGTGGATCGCGCCGATGGTTGATGCACGACACATAGACGTTGTTTACATCCAGCAGCAAACCACAGCCGGTGCGGCGGATGACTTCGCTGATGAAGTCGGTCTCGTCCAGGGTTGAGCGTTGGAACTGCAGATAAGTCGACGGGTTTTCCAGCAGCATCGCGCGCTTGAGGGTGCTCTGCACCTGATCAACGTGTTCGCACACCCGTTGCAGGGTCGCGCTGTCGTAAGCCAGGGGCAGCAGGTCATTGAGGAACACCGGGCCATGGCTTGACCAGGCCAGGTGTTCGGAAAAAGAGTGGGGTTGATAGCGTTCAATCAGCGCGGCCAACCGTGCCAGGTGCTCACGGTCCAGCGGGCCTTCGCCGCCGATGGACAGGCCCACGCCGTGCAAGGACAGCGGGTACTGCTCGCGGATCAACCCCAGGTAATGATGAAACGGGCCGCCGGCCACCATGTAGTTTTCGGCGTGCACTTCAAAAAAACCGATGTCGGGCGAGGTCTCCAGCACTTCCATGAAATGCTCGTGCTTGAGCCCCAGCCCGGCCCGGCGGGGAAGGCCGGGCGCCTGAGCCTGGGAGACGGCTTGCAGGGATGAAAGGGTCATCATCAGTACTCAGGTTTTACGAGGTTTCAGGACTTGGCGGTGAAGGCTGCTTCCTGGCCGAAACCGGTTGGCGAGGTGGAGCTTGGGGTCTTGAGGCAGGTGCCAGCGGGGACCAGTTTCCAGGCGTTGGCCTGGTCTTTGACTTTCGAGGTACCGGCGCAGGAAGTGCCTGCACCCGCGGCGCAATCGTTCTTGCCGGCTTCAGCGACGCCGAAGCATTTCTGCATGTCGTCGGCAGCGTGGGCGGTGGTGGTCAGGGCGGACAGGCTCAGGGCGGAACCGAGGGCCAGAACGAGGGTGGCGGCGGACAGTTTGGTCGTCATGGTGTATCTCCAGCAGTGGGTTGAGGTGGCAGGCTTACATGCCTGCTTACACCTCTAGAGACGGTACGGAGAAAATCGTTACAAGCGTGTAGGGAAAATCTTTTATTTTTCCCAAAAAAATGAGGAGCTGGTTTCCCAGCTCCTCTGATGGCTTTCATCAAGAGCCTTTTATCAGCCGCCCAGATACGCCTCGCGCACCTTCGGATCGGTCAGCAACTGCTCGCCCGTCCCCTGCATCACTACCCGGCCGTTTTCCAGCACATAGGCACGGTCAGCGATTTTCAGCGCCTGGTTGGCGTTCTGCTCCACCAGGAACACCGTCACACCGTCCTTGCGCAGCTGTTCGATGATGTCGAAGATCTGCTGGATGATGATCGGTGCCAGGCCCAGTGAAGGTTCGTCCAACAGCAACAGCTTGGGTTTGCTCATCAGCGCCCGACCGATGGCGAGCATCTGCTGCTCGCCGCCGGACATGGTGCCGCCGCGCTGGCTGAAGCGTTCCTTGAGCCGAGGAAACAGGTGCAGCACCTTGTCCATCTGCTCCTGGTAGTCGCCCTTGTCGGTGAAGAACCCGCCCATGGCCAGGTTCTCTTCCACGGTCAGGCGCGAGAACACACGACGCCCTTCCGGCACCACCGCAATGCTCTTGCGCATGATCTGCGAGGATTGCTGACCCACCAGTTCTTCACCCATGTAACGGATGCTGCCGCTGTGGGCCTGGGGCGAACCGCACAGGGTCATCAACAGGGTCGATTTGCCGGCACCGTTGGCACCGATCAGCGTGACGATCTCACCCTGGCGCACTTCCACGTTGACGCTGTGCAGGGCCTGGATCTTGCCGTAGAAAGTGGAAACGTTTTCGAATTGCAGCATTTTACGCTTCCCCCAAATAGGCTTTGATCACTTCAGGATTGTCGCGGATCTGCTCCGGCGTCCCGTTGGCCAAAGGCGTGCCCTGGTTGATCACCACGATGTGGTCGGAAATGCTCATGACCAGTTTCATGTCGTGTTCGATCAACAACACCGTGGCGTTGTTTTCTTCACGCAACACACTGATCAGCGCCTTGAGGTCTTCGGTTTCCTTGGGGTTCAGGCCAGCCGCGGGTTCGTCGAGCATGAGGATCCGCGGGCGGGTCATCATGCAGCGGGCGATTTCCAGGCGACGTTGCTGACCGTAGGCCAGGGTGCCGGCCGGGCGGTTGGCAAACTCGGTCAGGTTGACCTTGTCCAGCCAGTACTCGGCGTACTCCATGGCCTCGCGCTCGCTCTTGCGGAACGCCGGAGTTTTGAACAGGCCCGCGAAGAAGTTGGTGTTCAGGTGTCGGTGCTGGGCAATCAGCAGGTTCTCGACCGCCGTCATGTCCTTGAACAACCGCACGTTCTGGAACGTCCGCACCACACCCTTGCGGGCGATTTCGTGACCGGCCAGGCCCTGGATCGGCTGGCCGTCCAGCAGGATGCTGCCACCGCTCGGCTTGTAGAAACCGGTGAGGCAGTTGAACACCGTGGTCTTGCCGGCGCCGTTCGGACCGATCAAGGCAACCACTTGTTTCTCTTTCACGGTCAGGGCCACGCCGTTGACCGCCAGCAAGCCGCCGAAGCGCATGCTCAGATTTTCGACTTTCAGGATCTCGCGGCTCATTTGCGCAGCTCCATGTGTGGACGTTGCATGGGCAGCAGGCCTTGAGGACGCCAGATCATCATCAGCACCATCATGGCGCCGAACATCAACATGCGGTATTCGCTGAACTCACGCATCATTTCCGGCAGCAGAATCATCACGATCGCCGCCAGGATCACGCCCAGTTGCGAGCCCATGCCACCCAGTACCACGATGGCGAGGATGATCGCCGACTCAATGAAGGTGAACGACTCCGGCGTCACCAGGCCTTGGCGAGCGGCGAAGAAGCTGCCGGCGAAACCGGCAAACGTTGCCCCGAGGGTAAATGCCGAAAGCTTGATGACTGTCGGGTTCATGCCCAGTGCACGGCAGGCGATTTCATCTTCACGCAGCGCTTCCCACGCACGGCCGATGGGCATGCGCAGCAGGCGGTTGATCACGAACAGGGCAGCCAGTGCCAGCAGCAACGCCACCAGGTACAGGAACACCACTTTGCTCACCGGGTTGTAGTCGATCCCGAAGTACTCGTGGAAGGTCTGCATGCCTTCTGCGGCGCTACGGTCGAACGTCAGCCCGAAGAAGGTCGGCTTGGGGATGCTGCTGATGCCGTTGGGGCCGCCGGTGATGTCGGTGAGGTTACGCAGGAACAGACGGATGATTTCACCGAAGCCCAGGGTCACGATCGCCAGGTAGTCACCGCGCAGGCGCAACACCGGGAAGCCCAGCAGGAAGCCGAACGTAGCCGCCGCCATGCCCGCCAAAGGCAGGCAGATCCAGAAGCCCCAGCCCAGGTAGTGCGAGAGCAGCGCGTAGGTGTAGGCACCCACCGCGTAGAAGCCCACGTAACCCAGGTCGAGCAAGCCGGCCAGGCCCACCACAATGTTCAGGCCCAGGCCCAGCAACACGTAGATCAGGATCAGGGTGGCGATGTCGACCGCACCGCGCGAGCCGAAGAACGGCCAGATCAACGCGGCCACGATCAGGCCGATGATGATGTAGCGCTGGGTACGCGGCAGGGTCAGGAATTGGCTGACCTTGGGCGATACCAACGGGCCACGGTTGCCCTTGAACAGGGCGCCGACCTGCTGGGTGAACAGCACGCGCAGGAACATCAGCACCGAACACAGGGCGATGATGGTCAGGGTCACGGGACCGGTGCCATGCACTTCCAGGTTGATGCCGACAATGCTCAGCTTGAGGCCGAGTACCGGAAAGGCCACGGCCCATACCAGCAAGGCGCTGAAAAACGCCGATTTAAGATATCTGCTCATACTTTCTCAACCTCCGGACGGCCCAGGATGCCGGTCGGACGGAACAACAGCACCAGAACCAACAGGCCGAACGCCACGACGTCCTTGTACTGGTCGCCGAAGATATCGGCGCCAAAGGCTTCGGCCACACCCAGCACCAGGCCACCGAGCATCGCGCCCGGGATACTGCCGATGCCGCCCAATACCGCCGCAGTAAAGGCCTTGAGGCCTACCAGGAAACCGGCGTTGGGGTTGATCACGCCGTACTGCATGCTCAGCAGCACCGCCGCAACGGCAGCCAGTGCGGCACCGATCACGAAGGTCAGGGCGATGATGTTGTTGGTGTTGATGCCCAGCAGGTTGGCCATCTTGATGTCTTCGGCGCAAGCCCGGCAGGCGCGCCCCAGACGGGAGCGAGAGATGAACAGGGTCAGGCCCAGCATCGCCACCAGGGTGACGACAAAGACCAGGATCTGCATATACGAAATCAGCACTTCTTGTGCGCCACCTGGGCCGAAGGAGATGCTCCCCGGGATCAGGTTGGGAATGGACTTGTCCTTGGAGTCCTGGGACAGCAATACGGTGTTCTGCAGGAAAATCGACATGCCGATGGCGGAAATCAGCGGAATCAGACGGTTGCTGCCACGCAAGGGACGGTAGGCAACACGCTCGATACTGTAGCCATAGGCACTGGTCACGACGATCGACGCCAGGAACGCGGCGGTCATCAACAGCGGCAGGGAGTGGATACCCATCATGGCCAACCCGGCAAGGGCGATAAAGGCCACGTAGGAACCAATCATGTACACCTCGCCATGGGCGAAGTTGATCATTCCAATGATGCCGTAAACCATTGTGTAGCCAATGGCTATCAAGGCATAGGTGCTGCCAATGGTCAGGCCATTAACCAGCTGTTGGAAAAAATGATAGATCTCAGGCATTACAGCGCTCCTAAAAACCCGATACGCATTTCACTGGTGGAGTCATTTCCGGCCTGTGCCCTGTTCTGTGACCAGGTTGCACAAAGCGTTTGCCAGCGAACCGCTGGTGACGGTTTTAAGATTTTCAGGTGAGCCAGCGCCCGGATCGCGGGTGACAGGCCCATAAACCTCGTAAAACAAAGCCCACTGCTCTCACAGTGGGCTTGTTGGACCAGTAACGCCTGCTTACTGAGGGGAAACTTCGGTTTTTGGTTTACCGAAGTGCCATTCGTAGACCACGAATTTGAAGTCCTTCAGGTCGCCCTTGGCGTCGAAGCTCAGGTCGCCGGTAGGGGTCTTGAAGGTGCCCGCGTGGATGGCGGCTGCCACTTTGGCGGTGTCTTCGCTCTTCGCAGCGGCAATACCGCCGGCGATCACTTCGATGGCCGAGTAGGCTGGGAACACGAACGGACCGGTTGGGTCCTGCTTGTTCTTGGCGAACTCTTCAACGATGGCTTTGTTGGCCGGGTCGGTGTCGAAGGACTTAGGCAGGGTCACCAGCAGGCCTTCGGAAGCGCCCTGGGCGATTTGCGAGATGGAGTCGTTGCCGACGCCTTCCGGGCCCATGAACTTGGCGTTCAGGCCTTTTTCCTTGGCTTGGCGCAGGATCAGGCCCAACTCAGGGTGGTAGCCGCCGTAGTAGACGAAGTCGACGTTGGCTTGCTTGAGTTTCTGGATGATCGAGGAGAAGTCTTTGTCGCCGGCGTTCAGGCCTTCGAAGACAGCAACCTTGGTGCCTTTTTTCTCGAGGGTCTGTTTAACGGCGGTGGCGATGCCTTCACCGTATTGCTGCTTGTCGTGCAGGACGGCAACGATCTTCGGCTTCACGTGGTCGGCAATGTAGTTGCCGGCGGCCGGGCCTTGGGCGCTGTCCAGGCCGATGGTGCGGAAGATCAGCTTGTAGCCACGGGCGGTGATTTCCGGGCTGGTGGCAGCCGGGGTAATCATGATCACGCCTTCGTCTTCATAGATGTCGGAGGCAGGTTGAGTGGAGCTGGAGCAGAGGTGACCGACCACGAACTTGACGCCGTCGTTGACCACTTTGTTGGCGACGGCAACGGCTTGTTTAGGATCGCAAGCGTCGTCGTATTCCTTGGCCTCAAGCATTTTGCCGTCGACGCCGCCCTTGGCGTTGATATCGGCGATGGCTTGTTTGGCACCCATGAATTGCATGTCGCCGTATTGCGTCACTGGACCGGTCTTAGGCCCTGCGATACCGATCTTGATGGTGTCGGCTGCGAACGAATGGCCGGCAACCCCAGCCAGGACCATAGCGGCAAACAGTTTGGAAATCTGCTTAGTAGCCTTATTCATAGTGCTCCACTCTTACTGTTGTATTTTTTATAGTTCTAGCGGCCTTGTGAGCTGCAGAACCGGATCAGATATCTCGGATATCCCCCCGGCAGTGCCCTGGCAACTGTACCGGTACAGTGTAGAGCGCCGGTTGATCGCTTGAAAAGCTGGCTGCTGGGGGCAAAACCCGGGTATGTCGCTTAAATGAAAGAAAAAGACAGAATTGCGGCGGGGTGATGCCAGAGTTTCGGGCAATCCTTGGCTTTCCTGACACTTTCTCTCGGTGACTCATTTGCAACTGGGTTTTTCTACCAGGGCCACGACGTTATGATTGCGCCGTTTTTTACTCAGGTGAATTCCCATGACGCAAGAACCTAGCACCCTCTATGCCAAGCTGCTTGGTGAAACCGCCGAAATATCCTGGAAGGAGCTTGAGCCGTTCTTCGCAAAGGGTGCCCTATTGTGGGTCGACGCAGGCCTGGATTTGATCGAAGCCGCCGAGGGAATGGCCGAGGACAACCGCGACAAAGTCGCTGCCTGGCTGGCCTCTGGTAGCCTGGGCGAAGTGTCTGCGACGCGGGCGCTGGACCTGGTTGAGCGCGATCCGAGTCTGTGGGCGGTGGTGGTTTCACCGTGGATTCTGATCCAGGAAAGGGCGGCGTAAGAAAAGACTGCACGAAAAAGGTGCACGTTTTTTGCCGAGGGAAGTGTGTAGCGGAGTAACTGCTGAAGCGGTGATGGCATCTTGCCGTAGAGAAAGGTCACAGCCGAGGGTGACGTGCGCGTCACGGGAACAGTTGGGCCGTGGTGAAATCACTGGGGAATTGTTTCCAGGTGTGCCAGGGCTATAGATATCTGTTGCCTGGGCTGTTGCTTTCGCGAGCAAGCCCGCTCCCACACTCGACCGCATTCCTATAGGATGCACACCTTCAAGTGTGGGCGCGGGCTTGCTCGCGAAGAGGGCGCCTCGGTCTAGGCGGTCTTGCCGGTGTGGTTATTCAACGAAATAACCTTGGTCTTACCGATGCGGTGACGGTAGATCTCACGCAGGTACTTGATCGCCTTCTTCACGCAATCCCGCGACAGGCGAATGTCATTGATCGACACGAATTTCTCTTTGTCGTTGATCAGCTCGCGGTACTTCTTCTCATACATCGGCTTGATCGCGTACCAGTTGGTATCGAGGATCTTCGCCGGGTTTTCGAACTCGTTGAGCAGCTCGTCGATACGGTCTTCGTCGAAGTCCTCGTGGATGATGAAGTCCAGGATCGAGTTGTCCAGCGTGTCATCGAACCGGTACGGGTTGCGCGCAAAGCAGCGCTTGATGAAGGCTACGATCAGCGTGAGGAAATCATCCGACAGGCACGGGCTTTTCGCGATCAAGGTGGTCAGCGACAAGTTGGCCGAAGCACCGATCACCAGGGCATAGCGCTTGAGGGTGGTGTTGGGGAACAGGCTGTTGAGGTGGGTCTTGAGCCGGTTCAGGTCCATGTAGGACAGTTTGTAGTCCTTGGGTAACGAAACAATCGACACCACCGACGAGCAGTTCTTGAAGAAGTGCAGGTCATGCAACGCGGCCGCGTCGTAGCCCGAATTCTTGTACTGCTCCAGCGACGCCTTGTAGCGCTTGGATTCGATTGGCAGCAGGCTGATGCCTTCGATGGCCTGGGTGACTTTGTTGAAGTGCGGCAGGTCGATGGAGCGGAAGAACAGGTCATCGATGTTCAGGCGTTGCGGCTCTTTCTCGAATACCTTGAACTTGTCGCTCGACGGCGCCGGGGTTTCCGGCACGACGGACTCGGCGTATGCAATTGCCACAGGGCCGGCCAGGCTCATGAACAGGTCGTTGGCATCCAGGCGAATGGTTTCGCCGATGTCGATCCCGGCACGACGGAAGTAGTTCTGGTCGTAGTCGGTGGTCACGGCCTGGGCGGTGAGGATGTTGAAGATCTGCTGGGAAATGTACTGGTTGGCGTGTTTTTCCATGGCATTGACGTCAATGTTCTGGATGTTGCCGTCATCGCTTTCTTCGGCATAACGCATGATGTCGTTGGAGATCAGCATCATCGCGTTCCACGGCCGGATGCGCCCCTTCACGCTGGCTTCGCTGCTGTCTTCGTTGGCGAAGTTGTACGAGAAATCCCATTCTTCCGACAGATACTTGCAGAGCAAACGCCCGGCGTTGATGTGCAGCGCCTCGGACATTTCGCTACGGTGGTCGGAAATGTTCGGCAGCACGCAAATGCCGCTGGTGAAGATCGGCTCGAACACAAAGGCATGGCCGCTTTTGCTGTCGTGCTCGTCGGCGGGCTTGGTGTCGAACGTCTTGTTCATGTACGAGTGTTGCTGGGCCAGGCCGAATTCCGAGGCCATGCCCGAGCCGGTGCCGCCGCCGGCGCTGAAGATCGAGAAGTACAGGCGCGACTGGTTGGCCTTGATGCCGCACGAGTCGATCAGGTACGAGTGGATCATCTTCCAGTCAGGGCTGGAAAAACGCTGGGTGTCTTTATTGAGGATGATCTTGGCCAGGTACTGGCCGAGGATCGGCGCGTTACCTGCACCACCGGCATGGACTTCAGACAGGTCCATGATTTTCATCTTGCTGTAGTCGCGCAAAAAGCCGCTTTTTTCGCCCTTGCGCGAGAAGCGGATACGCCCGGCGATGTCCTTGTCCAGGTCGCCAAGCATTACCAGCGGTTCCACCAGGAACACCGGTTTGCTGGCCTTGCCGCTGCCCAGGCGCAGGTTGTTGCGGATCCACTGGGCCGGGCTGTAACCCTTGTCCTGTGACTTGTCTTCGTTGCTGAATTCGTTCAAGTAGAACTTGCGCGCGTTGTACACCAGTTCCGCCACGTCGAGCGCGATGTTCGAACCACAGCGGCCCAGGCCGATCAGGCACACCGAGGGGAATTCCTGCTCGTTGCGCGGATCGTTGTCGCCTTCCAGATGGGGGGCGCGCGGGAACACCATGTCGCGCAGGCCGTCGAGGTTGTCGAGGATGCGGTCGGTATTGGTTTCGGTGAAATACAGGTATTGCTGGGTGGCCAGCGGGCGGGCGGTGCTCAATGACTTTGAACCTGAGGGAGTGTCCGCAGGAGCTGGGAGCAACACGTCGGATACCACGGTGGCAGAGTTATTTTTAGAAGTCATTGTGCGCCATGTGCCTGGGCGGATGGCTGAAAGTATCAAAGGGCCATCACGGAATGGGAGTTCGCGACTTTACAGTGCGTCCTTGTCCTGGGCGAGTGGGCTAAACCCTAGTGTTTTCGGGGAAAACCTGGCCGGACTCTGATGAATCGGCCGTTCGTCGGCGTTCTTTAGGCAAATGATGGCGAAATGCCAAAGATTCGGCGTCAGCGAATTGGCCTGACGATGGTCGTGGAGCCTCCACGGCTTGGCGAGGGCTCTTTCGGCGTACGGCTGTCCGTGGTGCTCACCCCGCTTGGTGAGTGGAGCGGATTGCGCATGTTGATGCCTTGCATTACACCGATGATGTCACTGGCTGGCACCGCAGGACTCAGCAGGTAACCCTGGACGAAATCACAGCCATGTTGGTGCAGCAGCTCGAACTGGGCCTGGGTTTCCACGCCTTCGGTCACCACTTGCAGGTGTAGGGTGTGGGCCATGCCGATCACCGCCTGGACGATCTCGATATCGGCGGTGGATTTGGGAATATCCTGGATAAACGAGCGGTCGATCTTCAGGGTGTTGAGGGGCAAGCGCTTGAGGTAAGCGAGGGATGAGTAGCCGGTGCCAAAGTCATCGATGGCCAGTGACACACCCAGCGCGCGGATTTGCCGCAGCAACGCCAAAGTACTGCTGATGTTACCCATCAGGGCGTTTTCGGTGACTTCCAGTTCCAGGCGGTTGGCGCCGATCCCGCTGAAGCGCAACGCGTCTTCGATTTCATCCGCCAGCTCATCGCGGGCCAGGTTCAGGGCCGAGCAGTTCACCGCCATGGTCAGGTCGGTATAACCCCGTTCCGACAGCAGGCTCAGGTCATGACAGGCTTGGCGCAGTACCCAGTGGTCCAGTTCGGCAATCAGGCCGTTGCTTTCGGCGATGCCGATAAAGCGGTCCGGAGCCAGTAGACCGTGCTGTGGGTGTTGCCAGCGTACCAAGGCTTCCAGTCGCGTGACCTTGCCCAGTTTCATGTCGAAGATCGGTTGATAGAACAGCACCAGTTGGTTACGGGTGCGCAGGGCGCCGCGCAGTTCCTCTTCCAGTTGCAGTTCAAGGAACGCGCGGGTTTTCAGGTTGGAGCTGAAGAAGTTCAGGCTGTTGCGCCCGGCATCCTTGGACTGATACAGCGCCAGGTCGGCGGTTTTCAACAGCTCTTCGCACGTCAGGCCGTCATCGGGAAACAGGCTGATACCGATGCTGGTGGTCATCACCATGCGCCGGCCGGCCAGTTCGATGGGTTCTTTCATCTGCTGCATGATGCGTTGGGCCAGGTGCCGGGCTTCGTCGCGGTGGTGGATGCTGATCAAGATGCAGAACTCATCGCCGCCAAACCGCGCCACCACATCGGCGTGGCTGCGTACCGAGCCCTTGATGTGCCCGGCCAGCACGGTGAGCAACTGGTCGCCGGCGTCATGCCCGAGGCTGTCGTTGATGCGTTTGAAGTGGTCGATATCAAGGAAGATCACCGCCATCATGCCGTGGGAGGCGGTTTTTTCGGCGAGCTTTTCCGCGAAGATCTGGTTGAAGCCTCTTCGGTTGAGCAGGCTGGTCAAGGCGTCGTAGTGGGCCACCTGTTGCAGCGAGGCGCGGGCCTGATCGAGTTCGCTGAGCAGCGCATTGACCCGACGCAGATCGCGTTCCTTATGTTGCAGTTTCTTGTCAGCCAGGGCCGCGCTGATGCTGCTGCCGATCACCAGCAGGGTGATGACGGCGACCGACAAGCCCAGTTGAATCGGATTGTTGTCCAGCGGCAGCGACAAGTCCGCCCCCGTCGGCACCATCAGGCGCATAGCGGCCATGCCGGTGAAATGCATGCTCAGGATGCCCGCGCCGAGCACCAGACTGGCGGCATATTTAAGCAACTGGTGGAACACCCCGGCACCGTTGCGCAGGTAACTCGACAGCAGCAAGGCCGCCAGGCTGGCGCCGATGGCAATGCCGATCGAGGCCATGAACAGTTTTGTTTCGAAATACACCTGTGCCTGGGAACGCATGGCCGACATGCCGACGTAATGCATCAAGGCGATGCCGATGCCCATCCACACCGACGCCAGCAAATACTGGTGGAAGCGCAGGTGGGGGTGACTCAGGGTTTGCATGGCGATCAGCGACGCGATCAACGCGATCAGCAAGGACGCGAACGTCATGAGCAGTTCGTAATGGATGGCTATCGGGGCCTGGAAGGCCAGCATGCTGATGAAATGGGTCGACCAGATCCCGCCCGCCAGGCACCCGGCACCGAGCCAGCGCCAGTGGCGGCGCGCGGTAGGGTCTTCGACATGGCCGACGCGTTCGGCCATGTCCAGCGTGCCGAAACCCGCCGCGCAGGCGACCAGGTAGGCCAGCAGTACCAAAAAGGGGTTATGACTGCAATTGAGTAATAAGTGCCCGCTCTCTGGAAGCTCGGTAAAAAAATGCAGACCCAGCCATTCCATAGCATGTCCCGTCATAGCGTCACGTCACTGCCTACGGCGATGACCTATGGGGACCAGTGTAGACGTGTAGGAGAATTCGCCAAGAAGTAATGGCACTTTGCTCCTCTACGATTTTGGCATGCCACTCATAGCGTTTGATGCTAAGCGCTCATAGGCAGCTCCAGTTCGAACGGTGCTTCCAGCGGCGCCAGGCCAAATGCCGCGCGGGCTGCATCGCAATCGGCGTTGTGCACGCCTTCATACCAGGAGGACTCGAATTCGCGGCACACACTGGAGCGCTGATCATAGATCGTGCAACGGGTGCCTTGGCCCACTTCCCCTTCAAGGCCGCAGCAGCGTGCCGGTTTCTGGTCGGTGCCGATCATCGCCACGCGGGTGTGATTGATCTGCACCACCAGATCATCGGGCACCGTGCCCCCCGATGAGGCGCACTCGCCCCAGAAGAAAGACACGCGAAAGTGTGAACAGCAGGCACCGCAATTCAGACACGGACTGGCTTCGGACATGGGCGTCATCGATAAGAAAAGTAGGGGTGGGGTGTTACGGAAGGCTCGCCATTCTATCCGGGCCATGGCCGTTGGGAAGGGGGGCAGGCACTTATATTTTTGTAGGCCAAGTCCCGTGCTGCCGGGCGAAATCATGCCCTATCAGCTTTACGAATCATTACAGACAACCGGGGGCTGGCTGACTATGTTGCAGGTACCGGGCAGGATGCATCGGGCATCGCAGCTCTCATAACAATAAAAGAGACGGACCCATGCAGAACTCGACCCAAGCGGCGAATGCCTGGCGCATTCTGTTCCTGCTGTTCCTCGCTAATCTGTTCAATTTCTTTGATCGCACGATTCCGGCGATCATCATCGAGCCAATCCGCATGGAATGGCACTTGAGCGACTTCCAGCTCGGCATCATCGGCACCGCCTTCACCATCGTCTACGCCATTGCCGGCCTACCCCTCGGGCGCCTGGCCGATACCGGCTCGCGCAGCAAACTGATGGGTTGGGGCCTGTTCGCCTGGAGCGGGTTGACGGCGGTCAATGGCATGGTCGGCAGTTTCTGGACGTTTCTGCTGGTGCGCATGGGAATCGGCATTGGCGAAGCCAGCTATGCGCCGGCGGCCAACTCGCTGATTGGCGACCTGTTCCCGGCGCACCGTCGCGCGCGGGCCATGGGCATTTTCATGCTGGGCCTGCCGTTGGGGCTGTTGCTGGCGTTCTTCACCATCGGCTGGATGGTCAAGGCGTTCGACAGCTGGCGCGCACCGTTCTTTATCGCGGCGGTACCGGGGATGATCCTGGCGGTGTTCATGTTCTATATCAAGGAGCCCAAGCGCGGCGCCGCCGAAACCGTGCAGGTTTCCCAGGAGCGCGTCGACCGCCCGATCCGCCGCGTACTGGCGGTGCCGACCTTCCTGTGGCTGGTGCTGGCCGGGTTGTGCTTCAACTTTGCCACCTATGCCTGC
Organism: Pseudomonas sp. FH1; assembly: GCF_000510895.2. Lineage (NCBI taxonomy): Bacteria > Pseudomonadati > Pseudomonadota > Gammaproteobacteria > Pseudomonadales > Pseudomonadaceae > Pseudomonas > Pseudomonas sp. FH1. The sequence continues at coordinate 288,460 of NZ_AOHM01000129.1, read as the reverse complement.
AACTCGTTCCTGGTGCCGATGCTGCAGCGTTATTTCCTGATGCCGTTGCAGGAAGCCGCCGTTGCCACGGGTGTGATCGTCGGTCTGACCGGCCTGGTGGGCCTGACCCTCGGCGGCTGGGTCGCTGACAAGATCCACCAGCGTGTTGCCAATGGTCGCCTGTTGTTCGCCGCGTTCAGCCTGATTATCTCCACCGTGACCACCGCCTGGGCGTTGCACGCCGGGCGTATCGAGATTGGTGTGTTTGTGGCGCTGTTCAGCGTGGGTTGGTTGTTCGCCTATAACTTCTACACCTGCGTGTACACGGCGATCCAGGACGTGGTCGAACCGCGCCTGCGCGCCACGGCCATGGCGCTGTTTTTTGCCGGGCTGTACTTACTGGGCGGTGGGATGGGGCCGATCGTGGTGGGTGGGCTCTCCGATCATTTCGCCCATTCGGCGATGTATGCGGCCGGGGCGGAGCAGATGACTGAAGCGTATAAAGCGGTGGGGTTGCATGACGCCATGTACCTGATCCCGGTGGCGCTGTTCTTGACCATGCTGTTTTTGTTCCAGGCGTCGCGGTGTTTTGTGCGCGATGCCAAGAAGATGAAGGAGGGGTTGAGTGCGGTGGAGGTGCCGGGTTCGGCGGTGACAGCTTGAGACCGAGGTGACTCCTTCGCGAGCAAGCCCGCTCCCACATTCGACTGCATTCCAACGTTGGAACTCGGTCAACTGTGGGAGCGGGCTTGCTCGCGAAGAGCCCCGAAAGACTAATAAAGAAGGCCCGCATTGCGCGGGCCTTCTTTTTACTAGCCTGCGACCAGGACCCGAATCGCTTCCAAGCGCAACGCAGCCTTATCCAGCATCGCCAAGCCTTGCTCACGTTGGGCACGCAAGGCCACCAACTCACTGTCACGCACGGTCGGGTTGACCGCTTGCAACGCGGTCAGGCGTGCCAGTTCTTCGTCGGTGTCCGCCGCCAGGCGACGCTTGGCCTCGGCCACGCGCTCGGCATGTTGCGGGGTGATCTTCTCTTCACCGGCATTGATCCGTGGCGTCAGCTGGTCGCGCTGGGCCTGGATGAACTTGTTGGCGCTGGCCCGTGGCACGCTTTCCAGCTGGTCGTTGAGGGTCACGAATGACACGCGGCTCGACAGGTCGTTGCCGTTGGCATCCAGCAGGCAGCGCAGGGCGGCCGGCGGCAGGTAGCGGCCCAGTTGCAGCGAGCGCGGGGCGACCACTTCGCTGACGTAGAGCAGTTCCAGCAACACGGTGCCAGGCTTCAGCGCCTTGTTCTTGATCAGCGCCACGGCGGTGTTGCCCATGGAACCGGACAGCACCAGGTCCATGCCGCCCTGCACCATTGGATGTTCCCAGGTGATGAACTGCATATCTTCGCGGGACAGCGCCTGGTTACGGTCGTAGGTGATGGTCACACCTTCGTCGTCGCCCAGGGGGAAGCTGGCGTCGAGCATTTTTTCGCTGGGCTTGAGGATCAGCGCGTTTTCCGAATGGTCTTCGCTGTCGATGCCGAATGCGTCGAACAGGGTTTCCATGTAGATCGGCAGGGCGAACTGGTCGTCTTGCTCCAGAATGTCCTCGACCAGCGCATCACCTTCACCTGCGCCGCCGGAGTTGAGTTCCAGCAGGCGGTCGCGACCAGTGTGCAGCTCTTCTTCAAGACGCTCGCGCTCGGCACGGGCCTCGTCGATCAGGGCTTGCCACTCGCCGTCGTCGGCGTTTTCCAGCAGCGGCAGCAGGCGTGGGCCGAACTGATGCTGCAAGGCGTTGCCGGTCGGGCAGGTGTTGAGGAAGGCGTTGAGCGCTTCGTGGTACCACTGGAACAAGCGCTCTTGCGGGCTGGTTTCCAGGTACGGCACGTGCAGTTCGATCACGTGTTTCTGGCCGATCCGGTCCAGACGGCCGATGCGCTGTTCCAGCAAATCGGGGTGGGACGGCAGGTCGAACAGCACCAGGTGATGGGAGAATTGGAAGTTGCGGCCTTCACTGCCGATTTCCGAGCAGATCAATACCTGGGCGCCAAACTCTTCATCGGCGAAGTAGGCGGCGGCGCGGTCACGTTCGAGGATGTTCATACCCTCGTGGAACACCGTGGCCGGAATACCGGAGCGCACGCGCAGCGCGTCTTCCAGGTCCATCGCGGTTTCGGCGTGGGCGCAGATCACCAGGACCTTGGTGCGCTTGAGCATTTTCAGCTGGTCGATCAGCCACTCGACGCGCGGGTCGAAGCGCCACCAGCGGTTTTCTTCTTCGATGTCCGGTTGCGACTGGAAGCTGACTTCCGGGTACAGCTCGGCGTGTTCGCCCAGCGGCAACTCCAGGTATTCGTCCGGGTTCGGCAGCGGGTAAGCGTGCAGTTTGCGCTCGGGGAAACCTTGCACTGCGGCGCGGGTGTTGCGAAACAGCACGCGGCCAGTGCCGTGACGGTCGAGCAGCTCGCGCACCAGGCGTGCGCTGGCTTCGGTGTCGCCATCATTGACGGCGGTCAGCAGGGCTTCGCCTTCGTCCCCGAGGAAACCCTGGATGGTCTTGTGTGCGGCAGGGGAGAGGCGCCCTTTGTCCAGCAGCTCCTGCACGGCTTCGGCGACCGGGCGATAGTTCTCGCTTTCGGCGCGGAAGGCGGCGAGGTCGTGGAAACGGTTCGGGTCGAGCAGGCGCAGGCGTGCGAAGTGACTGTCCTGGCCCAGTTGCTCCGGGGTGGCGGTCAGCAGCAGCACGCCCGGAATCACTTCGGCCAGTTGCTCGACCAGTGCGTATTCAGGGCTGGCCTTTTCTTCGTGCCACACCAAGTGGTGGGCTTCGTCGACGACCAGCAGGTCCCAGCCAGCAGCGAACAGTGCGTCCTGGGCCTTCTCGTCGTCCACCAGCCATTCCAGCGCGACCAGGGCGAGTTGGGTGTCCTCGAACGGGTTGGTGGCATCGCTTTCGATAAAGCGTTCTTCGTCGAACAGCGCAACCTGCAGGTTGAAGCGGCGGCGCATTTCCACCAGCCATTGGTGCTGCAGGTTTTCCGGGACTAGGATCAGCACGCGGTTGGCGCGGCCCGACAGCAGCTGGCGATGGATCACCAGGCCGGCTTCGATGGTCTTGCCCAGGCCCACTTCGTCGGCCAGCAATACCCGTGGTGCGATACGGTCAGCGACTTCGCGGGCGATGTGCAGTTGGTGAGCAATAGGTTGCGCACGCACGCCACCCAGGCCCCACAGCGAGGACTGCAATTGGCGGCTGGTGTGTTCCAGGGTGTGGTAGCGCAGCGAGAACCAGGCCAGCGGGTCGATTTGCCCGGCGAACAGGCGGTCGCTGGCCAGGCGGAACTGGATGAAGTTGGACAGTTGGGTTTCCGGCAGGGTGACCTGCTCGTTCTGCCCATTGAGGCCGTGGTACACCAGCAGGCCGTCGACGTCGTCGACTTCCTGTACGGTCATTTTCCAGCCTTCGAAGTGGGTGATGCTGTCACCCGGCGAAAACCTCACACGCGTGAGGGGCGCATTCCGTAGCGCATACTGGCGAGTGTCGCCAGTGGCCGGATAGAGCACGGTCAACAAGCGGCCGTCCTGTGCCAGAACGGTGCCTAACCCCAGCTCTGCTTCGCTGTCACTAATCCAGCGTTGCCCCGGTTGATACTGCTGCGCCATGCTGCCTGACTCCCGCCGTGAAAAAGCCGACTATCTTAACGGAACAAGCCCCCACGCCCAAGGACTCTGACAAAAACTACTCCGTTTGCGTGGGGGGCCGGAAGCCGAATCGACGGGTGGCGGGCACTTGGGAGTGTCGACTGGGTCACAGCTTGGCGAGCCTGCGCTCAAGTCGCCCTGCCACCCGCCGACAGCCTGTTGATCAGGAGAATAATCACTATGCTGCCACCCATGCTGCCCGTCAGCGTTGTGCCGGTGACGTCACAACTCGATCCGGTGCGACAGAAGCCGGATATCCCGCCCGTGGTGCCAGTTCAGCCGGGCTCCAACGAGAGCACCATCGACCTGAAAAAGGGCGACGCCGAGACCTCGGCTTTTTTGCTGCGCGAAGAACAACGCCGCCAGCAGGAACAACAGAAACGCCGGCGTGAAGCCGATGAAGACCCGGAGCAGCACCTGGCCATTCCGGGCGACATACTCAACGCCGATAACACCGTGCCGGTGGTGCCACTGATCGAAGATGCCCCGCGCCAGGGCTTGTGGGTGGACGTCGAGGTTTAGTCGCGCAATTCGCGCAGGGCGGCTAACAACACCTCGATATCCTGCTGGGTATTCAGCGGGCTGACCGAGATCCGCGCCACGCTCTCCAGGCCCCGCGCCTGCATATCCAGCGGTGTGTAGGCGACGCCATTGGCGCCGATATTGATGCGCTTGAGGCCCAGCCGCCGCTTCAGTTCGAATGCATCCCAGCCCGCCAGGTTGAAGGCGATCAAGCCTGACTGCTGCGTGCCCAGGTCATGCAGGGTAATGCCTGATATCCCACGCAACGCCTCGCGGATTCGCTCGGCGGTTTGCGACATTGTTTCCCAGGCGCGCTCGATGCCCAGATGATTCATCTCTTGCAACGCATTGCCCAGGCCTGCCAGCAAGGCGAAAGAGGTTTCGCTGGTTTCGAAGCGCCGTGCGTCGTTGCGCAGGTCAAAACCCTGGGCGGTCCAGGGTGCTGAAAATACATCGCGCTGGGTCGGATTCAACCGTTCAAGAAAACCCGGTCGCACATACAACAGCGCGGTGCCCCGTGGGCCGCGCAGGTGTTTGCGGCCGGCCGACTTGAGCACGTCGCACTGCAACGCCTGTACATCCACCGGCACCTGGCCGACGGCTTGGCCGGCGTCGATGAAGTAGGGGATGGCATGCCGCCGCGCCACTTCACCGATGGCCTGGGCGGGGTTGATCAGGCCGCCATTGGCTGGGAGCCAGGTGAGGTCGATCAGCTTGACGTGTGCATCGACCATCGATTCCAACGCCAGCGGGCAGACCGCGCCGGTTTCATCGCAAGGGATGACTTCCACTCGGGCGCCGGCCTGCACTGCCAGGTCCATGCTGGCCAGGTTGCCGCCCCATTCGTGACGGCCTACCAGAATACGGTCGCCTGGTTGCCAGGGCCCCAAGGCTTGGAACGCCAGGCTCCAGGCGGTCGAACCGCTGCTGGCAAAGGCAATCGAAGCGACGGGGGCATTGAGCAGTAGCGCGGCGGCGCGGCGGGCTTTTTCCACCAGCACCGCGCCCTGTTCGCCGGCTTCCATCGGGCCGTCGCGGGCCTCGCGTTGCAGTTGTTCGATGATCGCATCAAGGGTCGCCTGGCTGGGCAGGGACGCACCGGCAGGGTTGAAGTGCACGATGCCGGACTGACAGCCCGGCGTGGCGTCCCGCAGGCGCTGGACTTCAAGCGGGCTCACGGGCGTAGCTCGAAAATGGCATCAACCTCCACGGCCACACCGGCCGGCAGGCTGGACACACCTACGGCGGTGCGCACGTGCCGGCCTTTTTCACCAAGGGCGTTCACCAGCAGGTTGGACGCACCATTGGCGACCACGCTTTGCTGTTTGAAATCACCGCTGCTGGCGATGAATACACCCAGGCGCACGGTGCGCACCAGGCGCGATAAGTCGTCGCCAAGGGCGTTACTCAGTTGCCCCAGCAGGCCCAAAGCCGCCAATTCGGCCGCCTGTGCACCTTCTTCATCACTGAGGGATTCGCCCAAGCGACCGATGTAGGCGGGCTTGCCGTCTACCAGGGGAATTTGTCCGGAAACGAATAACTGGTTTTGGCTGATGACATGGTTGATGTAGTTGGCAATTGGCTGGCTTGGGGTGGGCAGCGTGAGGCCAAGGGCTTGCACGCGTTGGCGGATGGAGTCGCTCATGATGAATCCTCTGGGTTTTGGAGGTTTCAGCATGTTGGCTGCATCAAGGGGCGACAAACGGATAGATCTCACGCGACGTATCGAAATAACTCACGCGTCGGCGCAGGCTTCCTTCAGCCATTGGCTGAAACAGGCGGCGGCTTCAGTGGCGGGGCCTTCGGGCGCGATGAGCCAGTAGCCGATATCGCTGTGATAGGGCGGCCAGTCGAACGCTTCCACCAGGCTGCCGTCCTGTAGTCGACGTTCTATCAGGCGATGGCGGCCCATGGCGATACCTTGGCCGGCCACGGCGGCTTCGACCACGATGTTGTAGTCGTGCAGCATTACGCGGGGATGGTGGGTGAGGTCGACCTGGTAGTGCGCGGACCAGTCGGTCCATTCAAAGGGGCGGTGCGAAGTGGCCATCAGCAGTGGGCTGTCCTGGCGTGCCTTGAACGATGGGCTGCACACCGGGGAGATGATCTCGGGCATGAGCCGCGTGGCCTGGACATCGGGCCAATCACCCTTGCCGTAACGGATGGCCAGGTCGACTTCGGCGCCCGCGACATCCGCCAATTGAATCGCCGGCAACAACTCCACCTGGATATGCGGGTAGCGGTTGAGAAAGCCCGCCAAACGCGGCGCCAGCCACAGCGTGGCGAACGATGCCAGTAAACCGATGCGCAACACGGTGGCGCTCGGGGCAACCCGCTGGGCACGCGTGGCGGCGGCGATAGCATCGAGGGCAGGGCGGATTTCGTCGTAGTACTGTTGGCCGTCGGCGGTCAGATCAATCGCGCGGGTGCGTCGGATGAACAGTGGTTTGCCCAAGTGTTTCTCAAGTTTCTGCACCTGATGACTGAGGGCGCTCTGGGTCACCGATAACTCGCTGGCGGCTTTGATGAAACTCAAATGCCGCGCCACGGCTTCGAAAGCGCGCAAGGCCAGCAACGGCGGAAGGTCCTTGTGCAGTGCCACTTCAGCATGCCTCCTGGGTAGGCCGCAAAAGGCTGATTTTGAGGTAACTCCGGCATATTGTCGCGCGTTGGTTTTACCTTTCAGTCTCATTTCTGGGATTTTTCCTACATACCATTACGTAGGAATTCACAAAAATTCGCCTCTTTTTTTGAGGTATTGAAACGATGAAGACCTATATGAAGGCCGGTATGGCTGCACTCGGTATTGCGATGGGAGGGAGTGCCACCGTACAGGCAAACGAGTCTCCTTTGGTCGGGGCATGGCGGTTGGTGGCCTATCAGGTTGAATCAAAGGATACGCTCAAGAAGATTCCAGCCATGGGTGACCATCCTACCGGGCGTGTCATTTTTACCGCGGACCATCGCGTAGCGTTCGTCTTGACCGGCGAGGCGCGAAAAGGTGGCTCAATCGACGCGGAAAAGGCCATGCTGTTAAATTCCCTCGTCGCCTATACCGGTATCGAACGAGTGGAGGGCAATCAGTGGTGCTCCCAGGTCGAATCGGCCTGGAACCCGACGTGGGTCGGTACCACGCAGTGCCGCGAGTTTCGCATTGATGGCGACACACTGGAGGTGCTGACTCCATGGCGGGAAATGCCGAATTGGCCGGGCACGACTCGCTCCATCATTACGTTCGAGCGTGACAAATAGAGAAAAATCTCGGTGGGGCAGATTTTTTATCCACGGCATTTGCCGACTCGTAAGCTAGGCCGCATTATTGAGCCATTCCCTCCACGACGTAAGCCAAGCCATGAGTGAAGACGACAAGCTGATCGATTTGAATGCCGAACGTGCCAAGCGCGTGCACGACCTCAATGACAGGCGCCTGAATGAAGTGCGCCAGGCATTTGAACAAGCGATGCCGCTCGGCAAAGTGAAGAAAAAGCCGAAGAACAAACCGAAAAAGCGTTGAAACAGCCTGCATCCCTTGATGCAGGTCAGTTATTGCCCTTCTTTACGCCCCGTCGCGGGCGACATTGATCCCCGTCAATTTTCCAATTCGCCTTCTCCATTAACTTAGCCCTATCGCAACAGGGCAAGCACAGGAGGCCGGTCATGTTTATCGATAATGTGGTGTTTGCCGGAGTGCTGACTGTAAGCCTCATGGTGCTGTTTTTTGTAGGGTTTGGAATTTTTATCTGGAAAGACGCGAACAAGCGTAAAAAACCTTAGTTTTTCCAGGTTACATGAGCACGCAAGGCATTTTGGGCGACTTCGGTCGCCCTTTTTTTGCCTGTTATTTGAGTCGGCTTCTACAGAAAAACGAACATAAAAAAAGGTGCGACCCTCGCGGATCGCACCTTTTTTATTGCAGCGGGGTTATCAACTACCCAGCGCCTTCGACGCCAACCAGAACAACCCGGCCGACAAACCTACCGTCGCCGGCAGGGTCAGCACCCAGGCCATCAGGATGGTCTTCACGGTGCCGCCTTGCAGGCCGCTTTTGTTCGCGACCATGGTGCCGGCCACGCCGGAAGACAGCACGTGGGTGGTGGACACCGGCAGGGCGAAGATGTTGGCAAAGCCAATCATGGTCGCGGTGGTGATCTGCGCCGACATGCCTTGGGCATAGGTCATGCCCTGCTTGCCGATCTTCTCGCCGATGGTCAGCACCACACGCTTCCAGCCCACCATGGTGCCCAGGCCCAAGGCCAGTGCAACGGCGAGAATCACCCAGAACGGGGCGTACTCGGTGGTGGCAGTGAGGTCTTTGCGCAGCTTGTCGAGGTCGGACTTCTCACGCGCATCCAGGCCTGGCAGTTTGCCGACTTTTTTCGCGGTGTCATCCAGGCAGAGCAAATAGCGACGCACTTCAATACGCTGGTCAGAAGTCAGCGAGTGATAATCGGACACGCCTTTCAAGGTGTCGACCAGCGCGTTGATGGTCGGCTCGGTCTGTTGCGGGTTGCACTGGAACTTGCCCGGCAGATCGTTCTTCACGCTTTTGCCCAGGGCCAGGAACTCACCGAGCGTAGCGTTGTTACGCTGGTAGAACTGGCTCAAATGCACGGTCGCATCGCGGGTACGTTCGATCTGGTAAGTGGTGCTGCCCAGGTCGAGCACGAACTGCGCGGGCACGATACCGATCAGCACCAGCATGATCAGGCCGATGCCTTTCTGGCCGTCGTTGGAACCGTGCACGAAACTCACGGCCATGGCGGAAATCACCAGCACCAGGCGGTTCCAGAACGGCGGGTGTTTCTTGTCGTCAAGCTTGCGGCGCTGGTCCGGGGTCTTGTGCATCTTCGACAGCGGCCGCCACCACTTCAGGCCAATCAGCACCAGGGCTGCGACCAGGAAGCCGGCCATGGGCGAGAACACCAGGGAGGCGCCGATATCGATCGCCTTCTGCCAGTTCACACCGTCTGCCAGGGGAATGTCGTTGATCAGGGCATTGGCCAGGCCGACACCGAGGATCGAGCCGATCAAGGTGTGGGAACTGGAAGCCGGGATACCGAAGTACCAGGTGCCCAGGTTCCAGGTGATCGCCGCTGCCAATAAAGAGAAGACCATTGCCAAGCCATGGCCGGTGTTCACATTGATCAGCAACTCCACCGGCAGCAAGTGCACGATGGCGTAGGCGACACCGACACCACCGAGCAACACGCCGAGGAAGTTGAACACCCCGGAGAAGAACACGGCCAGGTGCGGCGGCATGGCTTTGGTATAGATGACTGTGGCCACCGCGTTAGCGGTGTCATGAAAGCCATTGATGAACTCGAAGGCGAGGACAAAGGCCAGGGCGAGCAACAGGCTCACGAGAACCCAAGCATCCAGTCCGCTGAATAAATCGATCATGAAGGTTTTCTGACCCGGTCGTAAGGGGGCGCGATTATGCCAGAAAACCTCAGTAATCGATGCACTAGCTGCTCATCGGTAACAATCTTCACCGAAAAAAAAACCCAGAAAGGCACGCATCCCAGGGTTTTCGGGGCTTTGGCAAGTCTTTGATTTATAAAGCAGAGGGGCCCCGTGGTGGGTTTTGTCACAAAAACGTCACGCCTGAAACATTTGTATGAAATTTTACCGGGGATGGTGGGATTCAAGGTTGCCGGCTGCTAGCTATGTGCCAGCAACCGAGGCAAAAACCTTGGGGCTCAGACCGGATCGCTTATGGCTCTTCGGTTTTGAGCTCTTGTTCAATCTTTTGGATTTCCTGGGCAAATGCCTGGTCGAGCAGGCTGGCTCGCTTGCGCCATGGTTTGCGTTCAGGTTCAGGCTGGGCGGCGTAAGTGGTGACTTCTCCGCCGTAAACGTCCTTGTAACGTTGCTCCTGGCGCTCAAGTTCCGCGCGCAGTTCATCTTTCGTCACATCGTTACCTAATTGAGTTGAGTGTAAATACGTTGCAGCGTTATGCCGGAATGCGCCCTCGACGTGTTCCAAGTTGAAGCGCAGAACGTTCAAGTTGAAATAGGCACGGGCGGCCACTTGTTAGTGGTGCATTCGAGGCGGATAGTTGCGATCGACAATGCACGGTAGGTGCATCATCTGGCGAGTTCCAGCCCCGCTGATCGAGCCGGGCGGACCTGCGCATAGAGTGCATTATAGCCGTGCATTTGAATAACACTATCAGCATAAAGTTAAAAACCGTCAACTTTGTGTGAGCGTTTTGTTACACAGGCGTGGCGGTAATTGCACAAATTCTGGCGCCATAAACTCAACCCAACTTCAGACATTATTAAGCGTGACTTAATTTTACTCAGCGCTTCGGGTCGACTCGGCCCAGGTCGCTCGCAAATTGCGATAATCGAATGATCGTCCGATAATCGCACAATGTTGTCGGCGCTGCCTTGTGCATCCCGGCTGACACGGCTTGTAATAGCAGCCGAACCCCTCTGCGTTCGACAATAAGAGAAAGGATCCCGACATGAACGATCAATTGCGCAACTCTTTCGCGTCAGTGGCGCCGCCGATCGTTGCTTCCCCAGCCAAGCGTATCCAGGCGTTCACCGGCGATCCGGACTTTATGACTTCCCTGGCTCGCGGCCTGGCCGTGGTGCAGGCGTTCCAGGAACGCAAGCGCCACCTCACCATCGCCCAGATCAGCCACCGCACGGAAATCCCCCGCGCCGCCGTGCGCCGTTGCCTGCACACCTTGATCAAGCTCGGCTACGCCACCACCGACGGGCGCACTTATTCGCTGTTGCCCAAAGTGCTGACCCTGGGCCATGCCTATTTGTCGTCCACACCGCTGGCCGTGTCGGCCCAGCCTTACCTGGACCGCATGAGCGAGCAGCTCCACGAAGCCTGCAACATGGCGACCCTCGAAGGCGACGACATTCTCTACATCGCCCGTTCGGCCACCACCCAGCGCCTGATTTCCGTGGACCTGTCGGTGGGTGGGCGCTTGCCGGCCTATTGCACCTCCATGGGGCGCATCCTGCTTGCTGCGCTGGACGACGCCTCGCTGCAGGATTACCTCGACCACGCCGACCTGCAAACCAAGACCAGCCGCACCCTGACCACCCCCGAAGCGCTGTTCGAATGCCTGCAACAAGTGCGTCAGCAGGGCTGGTGCATTGTCGACCAGGAGCTGGAGCAGGGCCTGCGTTCCATCGCGGTGCCGGTGTATGACGCCTCGGGTCAGGTGCTGGCCGCGCTGAACGTCAGTACCCACGCCGGGCGCGTCAGCCGCAGTGAGCTGGAACAGCGCTTCCTGCCGAGCATGCTCAGCGCCAGCCGTGAGTTGAGCGCGCAACTGTTCGCTTAAGCTGTTCGGTCACCGCACAGATCCCGGTTTGCTCAATTGACGGTGTTTCCCCCGACTTATTACTGTGCGGCAGCGCTGTTGAAGCGCCCCAATAATAACGACGGCCGCAGGTCGTCAGCCCGCCATCGGTGTGGAAATAAAAACAATGAATCAGCCTTCTGTCGGTTCCACGTTGGACGTCCAGTCCTTCATCAACGCCCAGCCCCTGTCACGTTATCAGTGGCGCGTGGTGATCCTGTGTTTCCTGATCGTTTTCCTCGACGGCCTCGACACCGCTGCCATGGGCTTTATCGCACCGGCACTGTCCCAGGACTGGGGCATTGATCGCGCCAGCCTCGGCCCGGTGATGAGCGCTGCGTTGATCGGCATGGTGTTTGGTGCCCTCGGTTCCGGCCCGTTGGCCGACCGCTTTGGCCGTAAAGTGGTGCTGGTGGGCGCGGTGCTGGTGTTTGGCGCGTTCAGCTTGGCCTCCGCTTACAGCAGCAACGTCGATCAGTTGCTGGTGCTGCGTTTTCTCACCGGGCTTGGCCTGGGCGCCGGCATGCCGAATGCCACGACGCTGCTGTCCGAATACACACCGGAACGCCACAAATCATTGCTGGTGACCAGCATGTTCTGCGGCTTCAACCTGGGCATGGCCGGTGGCGGGTTTATCTCGGCCAAGCTGATCCCGGCGTTCGGCTGGCATGCCTTGCTGCTGATCGGCGGCATCCTGCCATTGATTCTGGTGGTGGTGCTGATGCTGTGGCTGCCGGAGTCGGCGCGCTACCTAGTGGTGCGCAACCGGGGCACCGACAAGGTGCGCAAAACCCTCTCGCCCATCGAACCCAGCATCGTCGCCCAAGCCAGCAGCTTCAGCGTGCCCGAGCAAAAAACCGTCAAGGCGCGCAACGTGTTTGCGGTGATCTTCTCCGGCACCTACAGCGCCGGCACGTTGCTGCTCTGGCTCACCTACTTCATGGGCCTGGTGATTGTCTACCTGCTCACCAGTTGGTTGCCGACCCTGATGCGAGACAGTGGCGCCAGCCTGGAACAGGCCGCGTTCATCGGTGCGTTGTTCCAATTCGGTGGCGTGTTGAGCGCGGTGGGCGTGGGCTGGGCGATGGACCGGTTCAATCCGCACAAGGTTATCGGCATCTTCTACCTGCTGGCCGGGGTGTTTGCCTACGCGGTAGGGCAGAGCCTGGGCAATATCACCGTGCTGGCAACCCTGGTGCTGGTTGCCGGGATGTGTGTCAACGGTGCGCAGTCGGCAATGCCGTCTCTGGCCGCGCGTTTCTACCCGACCCAAGGCCGCGCGACCGGCGTGTCGTGGATGCTCGGCATCGGTCGTTTCGGCGCGATCCTTGGCGCCTGGATGGGCGCAACCTTGCTGGGCCTGGGCTGGAACTTCGAACAGGTGCTCACCGCTCTGGTGATCCCGGCTGCATTGGCCACCGCTGCGGTGGTGATCAAGGGCATGGTCAGCCATGCGGATGCGACCTGAGGCTGATCGATAGCTTGCCAACAATCCGTTCGATAATCGAACACTGAGTCGATTATCGGATTGTTTGGCCCATTTCCCCGGCTTAATCTTCAAGCACTTCGGCGCCACCTCAGCGCCTTTTTCGATCCATACCGGGAGCCCGAACCCCATGGCTGAAATCCTCGCGCTGCGTGACGCGGTGAAGCAATTTGTGAACGACGGTGACACCGTCGCGCTGGAAGGCTTCACCCACCTGATCCCAACGGCAGCAGGTCATGAAATCATTCGTCAGGGCAAGAAAGACCTGACGCTGGTGCGTATGACGCCTGACCTGATCTACGACCAGTTGATCGGTGCCGGCTGCGCCCGCAAGCTGATTTTCTCCTGGGGCGGCAACCCGGGCGTGGGCTCCTTGCATCGCCTGCGTGATGCGGTCGAGAAGCAATGGCCGCAACCGCTGGAAATCGAAGAACACAGCCACGCCGACCTGGCCAATGCCTACGTCGCCGGCGCCTCCGGCCTGCCCTTCGCGGTGCTGCGTGCCTACGCCGGTTCTGACCTGCCCAAGGTCAACCCGCTGATCAAGACCGTGACCTGCCCCTTCACTGGCGAAGTGCTGGCAGCGGTGCCGTCGGTGCGTCCGGACGTCACCGTGATTCATGCGCAAAAGGCTGACCGCAAGGGCAACGTGCTGTTGTGGGGCATCCTCGGTGTGCAGAAAGAGGCGGCCCTGGCGGCCAAGCGTTGCATCGTCACCGTCGAAGAAATCGTCGAGGACCTGAATGCGCCTATGAACAGCTGCGTACTGCCGACCTGGGCGCTGACGGCGGTCTGTCATGTGCCGGGTGGCGCGCATCCGTCCTACGCCCATGGCTACAACGAGCGTGATAACCGCTTCTACCAGGCGTGGGACCCAATCGCCCGCGACCGTGGGACCTTCACCGCCTGGATCAATGAATACATCCTCGGCACTGCCGACTTCAGCGAATTCCAGGCCAAGCTGGCCACCGTGCAGGAGGCCAAGTAATGGCTTACTCGACCAATGAAATGATGACCGTCGCCGCCGCGCGCCGCCTCAAGAACGGCTCCGTGTGCTTCGTCGGCATCGGCTTGCCGTCCAAGGCGGCCAACCTGGCGCGCCTGACCTCGTCGCCAGATGTGGTGCTGATCTACGAGTCCGGTCCGATTGGCGCCAAACCGTCGGTATTGCCCCTGTCCATCGGTGATGGCGAGCTGGCGGAGACTGCCGACACTGTCGTACCGACCGGTGAGATTTTTCGCTACTGGCTGCAGGGCGGGCGCATCGACGTGGGCTTTCTCGGCGCGGCTCAGGTCGACCGTTTCGGCAACATCAACACCACGGTGGTCGGTGACTACCACAAGCCTAAAGTGCGACTGCCGGGAGCCGGTGGCGCGCCCGAGATCGCCGGTTCGGCCAAGAGCGTGTTGATTATCCTCAAGCAATCGGCACGTTCGTTTGTCGACAAACTCGACTTCATCACCTCAGTCGGCCATGGCGAAGGCGGCGACTCGCGTAAACGCCTGGGCCTGCCGGGCGCCGGTCCTGTAGGGATCATTACCGACCTGTGCATCATGGAGCCGGAGGAGGGCACCCATGAATTCGTGGTCACCGCGCTGCACCCTGGGGTGACCCGTGAACAGGTAGTGGCCGCGACCGGTTGGGCGATTCGTTTTGCCGACCAGGTCGACACCACCGCCGAACCGACTGACGTAGAGCTGACCGCCCTGCGTGACCTTGAAGCACGCACTGCGGCCGCCCATGGCCAAGCGCCTGGAGAAGCCTGATGCGCGATGTATTTATCTGTGATGCCATCCGTACCCCCATTGGCCGTTTCGGCGGTGGCTTGTCCACCGTGCGTGCCGATGACCTGGCAGCGTTGCCGATCAAGGCGTTGATCGAGCGCAACCCTTCGGTGGATTGGACGGCCGTCGATGAAGTGTTCCTCGGCTGCGCCAACCAGGCCGGTGAAGACAACCGCAATGTTGCGCGCATGGCGTTGCTGCTGGCGGGCCTGCCGGACAGCATTCCGGGCGTTACCCTCAACCGCTTGTGCGCCTCGGGCATGGATGCGATCGGCACCGCCTTCCGCGCGATTGCCAGCGGCGAAATGGAGCTGGCGATTGCCGGTGGCGTGGAGTCGATGTCTCGCGCACCGTTCGTGATGGGCAAGGCCGACGCGGCGTTCTCGCGCAACATGAAGCTGGAGGACACCACCATCGGCTGGCGCTTTATCAACCCGCTGATGAAGGCCCAGTACGGCGTGGATGCGATGCCGCAGACGGCCGACAATGTGGCCGATGACTACAAGGTGTCCCGCGCCGACCAGGACGCTTTTGCCCTGCGCAGCCAGCAACGTACTGCTGCGGCCCAGGCCGTTGGGTATTTCGCTGAAGAAATCGTACCCGTACGCGTCACCCATAAAAAAGGCGAAACGCTGGTGGAACACGATGAGCATCCACGGGACACCACGCTGGAAGCCCTGACCAAACTCAAGCCCGTGAACGGCCCGGATAAAACGGTGACCGCTGGCAACGCCTCGGGTGTCAACGACGGCGCCGCGGCGCTGATCCTGGCCTCAGCCGAAGCCGTCAAAAAACACGGTCTGACTGCCCGCGCCCGAGTCTTGGGCATGGCCAGCGCCGGTGTCGCGCCGCGTGTGATGGGCATTGGCCCGGTGCCAGCGGTGCGTAAGCTGGTCGAGCGCCTGGGCCTGGCCGTCACCGACTTTGACGTCATCGAACTCAACGAAGCCTTCGCCAGCCAAGGCCTGGCCGTGCTGCGTGAACTGGGCATCGCCGACGACGCGCCGCAGGTCAACCCGAACGGTGGCGCCATCGCCCTCGGCCACCCGCTGGGCATGAGCGGCGCGCGGCTGGTGCTGACGGCCCTGCACCAACTCGAAAAGACCGGCGGCAGCAAAGGCCTGGCGACCATGTGCGTGGGCGTCGGCCAAGGCTTGGCCCTGGCGATTGAACGCATCTAATAAGAGAGGACTGCACCATGAGTGACAAGCCTGGATACCGGCGCCCGCAAGCGGGCACTCAACCTGATTACCTGCACCCGGCCTACCAGTCGACGAACCTGCGCTCGCCGTCCCAGCCGTTGGTGTTCCTGCCACATTCCTTGTCGGAAATCACCGGCCCGACCATCGGCGCCGAACGCATCAATGAGAAGGACAACGACCTCACGGCCCAGCATGAAGGCGAGCCCCAAGGCGAACGCATCATCATTCATGGCCGTGTACTCGACGAAAACGGTTTGCCTGTGCCAGGCATTCTGGTGGAGATCTGGCAGGCCAACGCCGCCGGTCGCTACAACCACAAGCGCGACCTGCACGACGCACCGCTGGACCCGAATTTCACCGGCACCGGCCGCACCGTCACCGATGCCGATGGCTGGTATCAATTCCAGACCATCAAGCCCGGCGCCTACCCGTGGGGCAACCACCACAACGCGTGGCGCCCGGCGCATATCCACTTCTCGCTGTTCGGCCCGAGCGTGCTGACGCGGCTGGTCACGCAGATGTACTTCCCCGGCGACCCGCTGCTGGAATACGACCCGATCTACAATTGCGTGCCGGACACCTCGGCCAAGCAACGCTTGATCGCCCGTTTCGACCTGGAAAAAACCATTCCTTCCTATGCCCTCGGCTACCGCTGGGACATCGTCCTGCGCGGCCGCGACGCCACGCCGATGGAGAAATGAGATGACACTCAACGCGACCACGTCCCACACCGTCGGGCCGTATTACCACATCGGCCTGACCTGGCTGAACCGCGAAGACCTGACCGTGAGCGCCACCCTCGGTGAACGTGTAGCGATCAGCGGGCAAGTGGTGGACGGCAATGGCGATGTCGTCAACGACGCCATGCTCGAAGTCTGGCAGGCCAATGCCGCCGGTAAATATGACCATCCGGAAGACGAGCAAGACAAAGCCGTCGACCCGAACTTCGAAGGCTTCGGCCGGGTGCCTGTGGATGCTGAAGGGCGGTTTCGCTTTACCACCATCAAGCCGGGTGCGGTGCCGGGCCTGAAAGGCACGACCCAGGCGCCGCACCTGGTGGTGCTGGTGTTTGCCCGTGGCTTGGTGAAGCACTTGCTGACGCGGATCTATTTCGAGGGCGAGGCGCTGAATGGGGATGACCCGTTGCTGGCGTGTGTGCCGGCAGATCGGCGCGAAACCTTGATTGCCAAGCAGGATGCAGAGGGTGTGCATCAGTGGAGTGTGGTGTTGCAGGGCACAGATAAGGAAACGGTGTTCTTCGATTATTGATCACTAGCGGCGGCAAGTTTCAAGTTGCAAGCGTCAAGGAAACGCGGGCATCGCCGCAGCTCTTCTCTTGCAGCTTGAAGCTTGAAGCTTGCAACAGCGCCAATTGCGGAACATGGTTGTTGCAAAGTATGTCTAGGCTATAACCGTTCCCACTGAGTGAAAAAACATGACAACAACAACCAGTCACTACACCGGAGAAGAACGCAGCAAACGGATTTTTGCGATCGTCGGGGCATCCTCCGGCAACCTCGTCGAATGGTTCGACTTCTACGTCTACGCCTTCTGCGCCATTTACTTTGCACCGGCGTTTTTCCCGTCGGACGACCCCACGGTCCAACTGCTCAACACTGCCGGTGTGTTCGCTGCCGGCTTCCTGATGCGACCTATCGGTGGTTGGCTGTTTGGCCGGGTGGCCGATAAGCACGGGCGCAAGAACTCGATGATGATCTCGGTGCTGATGATGTGCGCCGGTTCCCTGGTCATCGCTTTCTTGCCCACCTACAAAGACATCGGCGCCTGGGCTCCGGCGTTGCTGTTGGTGGCGCGGCTGTTCCAGGGCCTGTCGGTGGGGGGCGAATACGGCACCACCGCGACCTACATGAGTGAAGTCGCGCTCAAGGGCCAGCGCGGTTTCTTCGCCTCGTTCCAGTACGTGACCCTGATCGGCGGGCAACTGCTGGCGGTGCTTGTAGTGGTGATCCTGCAACAGATCCTCACCGAAGAAGAATTGCGCGCCTGGGGCTGGCGGATTCCGTTCGTGATCGGCGCCATTGCGGCGGTGATCTCCCTGTTGCTGCGTCGCACCCTCAAGGAAACCACCAGCAAGGAAATGCGCCAGGACAAGGACGCCGGCAGCGTGGCCGCGTTGTTCCGCAACCACAAGGCGGCCTTCATCACCGTGCTCGGCTACACCGCCGGTGGCTCGCTGATCTTCTACACCTTTACCACTTACATGCAGAAATACCTGGTGAACACCGCCGGGATGCACGCCAAGACCGCCAGCTACATCATGACCGGCGCGCTGTTCGTGTACATGTGCATGCAGCCGCTGTTCGGCATGCTCTCGGACAAGATCGGCCGTCGTAATTCGATGCTCTGGTTCGGCGCCCTTGGCACCCTGTGCACCGTGCCGATCCTGCTGACCCTGAAAACCGTGACCAACCCGTTCCTGGCCTTTGTGCTGATCTCCCTGGCGCTGGCCATCGTCAGCTTCTACACCTCGATCAGCGGCCTGGTGAAAGCGGAAATGTTCCCGCCGCACGTGCGTGCCCTGGGTGTCGGCCTGGCCTATGCGGTGGCCAACGCGATCTTCGGCGGTTCGGCGGAATACGTGGCCCTGGGCCTCAAATCCATGGGCATGGAAAACACCTTCTACTGGTACGTCACCGGCATGATGGCGGTGGCCTTCCTGTTCAGCTTGCGCCTGCCGAAACAGGCAGAGTACTTGCACCACGATCTATAAGGGACGCGTTATGACACTGCGCACGAGCAATCAATTGTTCGACGCTTACTTCACGGCGGGCAGCATGGCCGAGGTGTTCTGCGACAGGGGACGCTTGCAGGGCATGCTGGATTTTGAAGCGGGGTTGGCCCGGGCCCAGGCCCAGGTCGGCTTGATTCCCCAGGCCGCCGTCGCACCGATTGCCCAGGCCTGCCTGGCCTCGTTGTACGACGTGGATGCCCTCGGCGTGGCAATTGCCACGGCAGGGAATTCGGCGATTCCGCTGGTGAAGGCACTGGGCAAGTTGATTGCCAGTGAAGATGCCGGGGCCGAGCGCTACGTGCATCTGGGCGCGACCAGCCAGGACGTGATGGACTCCGGCCTGGTGCTGCAACTGCGGCGGGCGGTGGAATTGATCGAGTCAGACCTGATGCGTCTGGGCGACATACTTGCCGCCCAGGCCCAGCGCTACGCCGGAGTGCCATTGGCCGGGCGTACCTGGTTGCAGCATGCAACACCGGTCACCCTGGGGATGAAAATCGCCGGTTGGCTGGGGGCGGTGACGCGCAATCGGCAGCGTCTTGCTGAACTGAAACCGCGTTTGCTGGTGCTGCAATTCGGTGGCGCTTCGGGAACCCTCGCAGCGCTGGGCGAACAGGCCATGCCCGTGGCCGAAGCGCTGGCGGCTGAGTTGCAACTGACCTTGCCGGAACAACCCTGGCACACCCAACGGGATCGTTTGGTGGAGTTCGCCAGCGCCCTCGGTTTGATCGCTGGCAGTCTGGGTAAATTGGGCCGTGATATCAGCTTGCTGATGCAGACCGAAGCCGCCGAGGTGTTTGAGCCATCCGCACCGGGCAAGGGTGGTTCCTCCACCATGCCGCACAAACGCAACCCAGTAGGCGCGGCGGTGCTGATCAGCGCCTCCACCCGCGTGCCGGGCCTGGTCTCGACAATGTTCAGCGCCATGCCCCAGGAGCACGAACGCAGCCTGGGCCTGTGGCACGCCGAATGGGAAACCCTGCCGGAGATCTGCCGTTTGGTCTCCGGTGCCTTGCAACAGGCGTTGCTGGTGAGCGAAGGCCTGGAAGTCGACCCGCAGCGTATGGCGCAAAACCTCGACCTGACCCAGGGCCTGGTGTTGGCCGAAGCCGTCAGCATCGTGCTTGCCCAGCGTCTCGGGCGTGAAACCGCACATCATCTGCTGGAGCAGTGCTGCAAGCGTGCCGTCGTAGAGGGGCGTCACCTGCGTGCGGTATTGGCGGACGAACCACAGGTCACCGCCGAACTGTCCGCAACTGAACTGGACCGTTTGCTCGATCCCGCCCACTACCTGGGCCAGGCCCACACCTGGGTCACCCGCGCCGTAGCCGAACACTTTGCTTGAGGAGACCACCGTGGCCTTTGTACAACTCGCCGAGGGCGAACTGCATTACCAATTGGATGGGCCTGAGGATGCACCGGTGCTGGTGCTCTCCAACTCGCTGGGCACCGACCTGCACATGTGGGATATCCAGATCCCGGCCTTCACCCAACATTTTCGCGTGCTGCGTTTCGATACCCGTGGCCATGGCAAATCCCTGGTGACTCCAGGCCCCTACAGCATCGGGCAACTCGGTCAGGATGTGATCGCGCTGCTGGATGCTCTGGATATTCAACGCGCGCATTTTTGCGGGTTGTCCATGGGCGGCTTGATCGGCCAGTGGCTGGGCATCCATGCAGGCCAACGTCTGCAGCGCCTGGTGGTGTGCAACACCGCCGCCAAGATCGGCACACCCGAGGTGTGGGACCCGCGCATCGAGATGGTGCTGCGCGATGGCGCAGCGGCGATGGTGGCGTTGCGCGATGCGTCGATTGCACGCTGGTTCACCGCAGACTTTGCGGCGGCCAACCCACACCAGGCCAAGCAGATTACCGACATGCTGGCGGCCACATCGCCCGAAGGTTATGCCGCCAACTGTGCGGCGGTGCGTGACGCGGATTTCCGTGAGCAACTGGCTTCAATCAAAGTGCCAACCCTGGTCATTGCCGGCACCGAAGACGCCGTCACACCGCCGGCGGGTGGCCACTTTATCCAGAACCATGTGCAGGGCGCCGAGTACGCCGAGTTCTATGCGGCGCACCTGTCCAATGTGCAGGCCGGCGCTGCGTTCAGCGACTGCGTCATTGATTTTTTGTTGGCCCGCTGAGGAGCTTTTTGTGGACGAGAAACAACGTTATGCCGCAGGCCTGCAAGTGCGCCGCGAAGTACTGGGCGATGCCCATGTCGACCGCAGCCTCAATGCCCTGACCGAATTCAACAGCGAGTTCCAGGAAATGATCACTCGCCACGCTTGGGGTGACATCTGGACCCGTCCCGGTCTGCCCCGGCACACCCGCAGCCTGATCACCATTGCCATGCTGATCGGCATGAACCGCAGTGAAGAACTCAAGCTGCACCTGCGCGCCGCGGCGAGCAATGGCGTGACCCGCGCCGAGATCAAGGAAGTGCTGATGCAGAGCGCGATCTACTGCGGGATCCCGGCGGCGAATGCCACGTTTCACCTGGCGGAGTCGGTGTGGGATGAGCTGGGGGTTGAATCGCGGGAATAGGGGTTAGTGGGAGTCGGCGTCCCACACCCAATTCCACACGCCCGGCAAATGCACGGCTTCATTCACATCCCTGACCGTACGCGCCAGCGCTGCGCGCTGTAGCTGGGCCGTGTCGGTGTAGAAAGGTTCGGCGGCGGTCTTCACGCCGTTGATCCGGGCGCTGTCCAGCAGGATCTGCAGGTACTCCTGCAGATGCCGTGCGGTGTAGCGATTGATGTCGTGGAAGGTCACCACCACCGGTATCACGCCGTCCACCGTCGGCAATTCACCCAAGGCAACGCGTTCGCGCACCACCGACAGTTGCCGGTACAGGTTGGCTCGGCGGCGCGGGCTGCCGTTGAAACCCCAGATCTTGCCGTCATTGGCACTCAGGTCCGTCAGCAACACCTGCATGCCGTGGCGCTGGTAGGCGGCGAAGGTGCGGCGGTCGTAATTCCAGAACGGTGGGCGCACCAGCACGGGCGGCGCGCCGGTGATTGCGGCGATGTCGGCCGCACCTTGGGTGAGGGTGCTTTCCAGTTCGGTATCGTTCAGCCAGCGGTGGTTGGTGTGAAAGCCCGTGGCCGTGTGGAAGGCCAGAACGTGACCGGCCGCGTATTCGCGTTCCATGGTCTTGCGGCCCCGTGAACTGCCGCCGGATCGAGCGGCTTCGGTCTGCAGAAAAAACACGGCTTTGATCCCCGGCAGCACCGGGTTCTGCGCCAGGTCGGCCACCACCGAACGGCTCGGGTTGTTGTAGCCCGACGCACTGGGACCGTCATCGAAGGTCAGCAGGAAGCGGATCGGCGCCTGGGTTTGCAGGCGCTGTTCGGTCTGTGGCGTGAGAGCGATGGGCGAGCCAATGCAGCCGCTGAGGCTCAAGGCCAGGGCAAACACGGCGGATACGATGGCGAAGGATTTCATGGTGGGCGCAGGCTCGAATAAAGGCCGCTGCTGAGTGGATCAGCAGCGGCAGGCGCGCACCATACAGCAAGGTCGATGATGGTTTACAGCAGGCTTATCGGGTAACTGACGATCAACCGGTTCTCATCGAACTCATTGTTGCTGTAGTCGCGGCGCATGCTGGAGTTGCGCAGGCGCACCGTGAGGTTTTTCAGGCTGCCGCTTTGCACGGTGTAGCCCAGTTCGCTTTCGCGACCCCATTCCTTACCGTCGGTAATCGTGCCGGTGCGCACGTTGCTGCCGCTGATGTAGCGGTTCATCAGGGTCAGGCCGGGCACGCCGAGGGCGGCGAAGTTGTAATCGTGGCGTACCTGCCAGGATTTCTCCTGGGCGTTGTCGTAGCTTGAGTTGTAACTATCGTTAGCCAAAGTGCCGCCGCTGGTGCCGTTGACGCGCATCCAGGCGCTGTTGCCGGTGAGTTTTTGCAGGCCGACGTAGAAGGTGTTGCCGCCATACTTGGCGGAGAACAGGCCGGACCAGGTCTTGTTGTCCAGGTCGCCGGCGCGGGCGCTGCCATCGTCCTTGCCGTAGAAAAAGCCGAGGTTGGCGCCCAGGGTCCAGTCGCCAATGGGCTGGCTGTGGATCAGGTTGACGAACTGCTGGCTATAGATGTCCTTGAGTTGGGCATTCCACAGGCCGATCTGGGTGCGTTTGTCGTTGAACGCGTACTCGGCGCCCTGGAAGTTGAAGCGATCGGAGGTGAACGCGGTTTTTCCGAACATAGACATGTCATTCATGCTGCTGTCGTCACGCGGGCTGTTCGCGCGGAACTGGCCGCCGTAGAGGGTCAGGCCGTCGATTTCTTTCGAGGTGATCTGCCCGCCGCGCAGGGTTTGCGGCAGGGAGCGGCCGTCATCTGAGCGCAGGATCGGCAGCACCGGCATCCACTCGCCGACCTTCACTTCGGTCTTGGAAATGCGCGCCTTGAACGCCACCCCGAGACGCCCGAATTCATCCGCCGGGCGGCCATCGTGATCCAACGGCAACAGCTGGGTGCCCCCGGTGCCGCGACCGCCATCCAGCTTCAACGAATACAGCCCCAACACATCCACGCCGAAACCCACGGTGCCCTGGGTAAAGCCGGACTTGGCGTCGAGGATGAAGCTCTGCGTCCACTCCTGCGCGCCGCCCTGGGCCTTGGTGGGGTTGGTGTAGTTGCGGTTGAAGAAGAAGTTGCGCAGGTTCAGGTTGGCGCTGGCGTCTTCGAGAAAACCGTGTTCTTCAGCGACGGCGGGCAAGGCAAGACTGGCGACAGCAGTTGCCAGCAAAAGCCGGCGCGGGTGGAAAGTGCTCATGGCGAAAGGACCTGTTGTTATTGGGTTTATGCAGGTGGTGGCCATGGTGCGGGGCGGTGCGGGGGCGATGAAAGTGGGGGAGAGCGGGTTGTGGGCGATGATCGAACGCAAGTTGCTCAGCCCCAGAAAACACAAAGCCCACCAAGAGGTGGGCTTTGTTGATGCAGGTGCTATCAGAACAACTTCAGCGCCGGTGCTTCTTCTTTCAACGGCTCGTTCTTCGCGGTCTGCTCGTTCCAACCGCCGCCGAGGGCCTTGTACAGGTTGACCTCGCTGGTCAGCTGCGCCAGGCGGTCGGTGATCAGCGATTGCTGGGCACTGAACAGTTGGCGCTGGGCATCGAGGAACGTCAGGTTGCTGTCGACACCAATGCGGTAGCGACGCTCGGCCAGGCGGTAGTAATCCTGGTTGGCCGCGACGAAGCCACGTTGGGCATCCAGTTGCTGCTTGTAGGTCTCACGCGCGGCGAGGCCGTCGGAGACTTCCTGGAAGCCGGTCTGAATGGCCTTCTCGTAGTTCGCCACGTTGATCTCTTTCTGGATCTTCGAGTAGTCCAGGCTGGCGCGCAGACTGCCAGCGTTGAAGATCGGGATGTTGATCTGCGGGGCGAACGACCAGGTGCCCGAACCACCCTTGAACAAGCCGCCCAGGTTCGGGCTCGCGGTGCCGGCGCTGGCGGTCAGGGTGATGCTCGGGAAGAACGCAGCACGGGCTGCGCCGATGTTGGCGTTGGCGGCCTTGAGGTTGTACTCGGCCTGGACGATATCGGGACGACGTTGCAGCAGGTCGGACGGCAAGCCAGCCGGCACTTCGCTGAGCAGGTCATCCGACAGCGGCTTGCTGGCGATATTCGCCGGCAGGCCGGTGCCCAGCAGCAGGGTCAGGCTGTTTTCGTCCTGGGCCACCTGGCGGGTATAACGCGCCAGGGCGACCCGGGCGTTTTCCACCGAGGTGCGCGACTGGCTCAGGTCGAGGGCCGAGGCCACGCCGACTTCGTTGCTACGCGAGGTCAATCGGTAGCTTTCTTCGAAAGCACCCAAGGTGTCCTTGGTCAGCTTGAGCAGCTCCTTGTCGGCCTGCCAGGTCAGGTAGGCATTGGCCACACTGGCCACCAGGCTGATCTGGGTACTGCGCCGTGCTTCTTCAGTGGCGAAGTACTTTTGCAGGGCTTCTTCGCTCAGGCTGCGTACGCGACCGAACAGGTCCAGCTCATAGGAACTGATCCCGAGACCGGCCGAGTATTGGCTGCTGATGGTCGATTCGCCAGTCTGCGACAGGCGGGCCGGAGTACGCGAACGGCTGCCGCTGCCCGTGGCCGATACGGCCGGGAACAGGTCGGCGCGCTGGATCTGGTACTGCGCGGCATAGGCGTCGATGTTCAGCGCCGCGACACGCAGGTCACGGTTGTTCACCAGCGCGGTCTGGATCAGCTGTTGCAGGGCAGGGTCATGGAAAAACTGCTTCCAGCCCTGCTCGGCAGCGGCCTGGCTCGGCGCCTGGGCCGACGAATACGCCGGCCCCTGCGGGAACTGTGCGGCCACCGGCGCTTCGGGGCGCTGATAGTCAGGTATCAGCGAGCAGCCACTGAGCACGAATGCCGTGACCGCTAGGGAAAGTAGCGACTTGCTCATTGGCCAGCCTCTTTAGGGGTTTCAGTTGTGTCAGTCTTTTTACGTTCGCCAACGGCGGATACGGTTGCGAAGAACAAAGGCACCCAGAAGATCGCCAGCACAGTGGCCGTGATCATACCGCCAATTACACCGGTACCGATGGCGTGCTGGCTACCTGAGCCGGCGCCGGAGGAGATCGCCAGCGGCAGTACGCCGAGGATGAACGCCATGGAGGTCATGATGATCGGGCGCAGACGCATGCGAGATGCCTCGATGGCCGCCTCGACGATGCCTTTGCCCTGCTCGTGAAGCTCTTTGGCGAACTCCACGATCAGGATGGCGTTCTTCGCCGCCAGCCCCACCGTCACCAACAAGCCCACCTGGAAGAACACGTCGTTGGACAGCCCGCGCATGCTGGTGGCGATCAACGCACCCACTACACCCAGCGGCACTACGAGTACCACCGCAATCGGGATCGACCAGCTTTCGTACAGGGCCGCGAGGCACAGGAACACCACCAACAGCGACAGGGCGTACAGCGCAGGCGCCTGGGAGCCGGACAGACGTTCTTCGTACGACAGGCCCGTCCAGGCATAGCCCACGCCGGCCGGCAATTGCTTGGCGATACGCTCGACTTCGGCCATCGCATCACCGGTACTGTAGCCCGGTGCCGGAGTACCGAGGATTTCCATCGCCGCTACACCGTTGTACCGCGAGAGCTTCGGCGAACCGTAGATCCACTTGCCCGAGGAAATGGCCGACATCGGCACCATCTTCCCGGAGTCACTGCGCACGTACCACTTGTCCAGGTCTTCCGGCGACATCCGGCCAGCGGCTTCGCCTTGCACGTACACCTTCTTCACCCGACCACGGTCGATGAAGTCGTTGACGTAGCTGCCACCCAGGGCAATCGCCAGGGTCTGGTTGATGCTCGACAAGGTGATGCCCTGGGCGCTGGCCTTCTCGTCGTCGACGGTGAGTTCGTACTGCGGCTCATCGTTCACGCCGTTAGGACGCACACCCGCCAGGATCTTGCTTTGTGCAGCGGCACCGAGGAACTGGTTACGCGCTTCCATCAGTTTTTCGTGGCCGACACCGCCCTGGTCTTGCAGGAATACGTCGAAACCGGTGGCGTTACCCAACTCCAGCACCGAAGGCGGCACGATGGCAAATACCATGGCGTCCTTGAAGGCGCCGAAGAAGTAACCCTGGGCACGCTTGGCCACTTCGAATACCGACATGGACGAATCGCGTTCATCCCATGGCTTGAGCATCACGAACGCCAGGCCCGAACTCTGGCCACGACCGGCGAAGTTGAAGCCGTTGACGGTAAACACCGATTTCACGGCCTTGCCTTCGCCCGGCTCGCCTTCCTTGTCGTTGAGCAGGAAGGCACGCATGTCGTCGATGACTTTTTGCGTACGCTCAGCCGAAGAACCGACCGGGGTCTGCACCTGGGCAAAGATCACGCCCTGGTCTTCTTCCGGCAGGAACGCGCTCGGGATGCGGGTGAACAGCCAGATCATGCCGACGAAGATGATCAGGTACACGAAGAATGCCGGAAACTTGTGCTTGATCATGTTGCCCACGCCGCGCTCGTAGCTCAGTACGCCACGGTCGAAGGTGCGGTTGAACCAGCCGAAGAAACCACGCTTGGGTTGGCCGTGTTTCTCAGGGTCGATCGGCTTGAGCATGGTGGCGCACAAGGCCGGGGTGAAGATCAGGGCAACCAGTACCGACAACGCCATGGCCGAAACGATGGTGATGGAGAACTGTTTGTAGATCACACCGGTAGAACCACCGAAGAACGCCATCGGCAACAGTACCGCCGACAGTACCAGGGCAATACCCACCAGGGCGCCCTGGATCTGGCCCATGGATTTCACCGTCGCTTCTTTAGGCGATAGGTGTTCCTCGGCCATTACCCGCTCGACGTTTTCCACCACCACGATGGCATCGTCCACCAGCAAGCCGATGGCCAGGATCATGCCGAACATCGTCAGGGTGTTGATGGTGAAGCCGAACGCGGCCAGGATCCCGAAGGTACCCAGCAATACCACCGGCACCGTCATGGTGGTGATGATGGTGGCGCGGAAGTTCTGCAGGAACAGGAACATCACCAGGAACACCAGCACGATCGCTTCGACCAGGGTGTGCACCACACCGGAGATCGATTCGGTCACCACCGGCGTGGTGTCATACGGCACCACTGCCTTCATGCCAGGCGGGAAGAACGGTTCCAGCGACGCCACGGTGGCGCGGATGGCCTTGGCGGTGTCCAGGGCGTTGGCGCCCGATGCGAGCTTGATCGCCATACCGGAAGCTGGCTTGCCGTTGAACTGCGCACTGATGCTGTAGTTCTGGCCGCCCAGTTCGATACGTGCGATGTCACGCAGGCGAACCTGCGAGCCGTCGGCGTTCACCTTCATCAGGATCTTGCCGAACTGCTCGGCAGTCTGCAGACGGGTCTTGCCGATGATGGTCGCGTTCAGCTGGGTGCCGGGCAGGGCAGGCAGGCCGCCCAATTGGCCGGTGGCCACCTGGACGTTCTGGGCCGCGATGGCGGTGCTGACGTCGACCGGGGTCAACTGGTAGTTGTTCAGCTTGGCCGGGTCGAGCCAGATCCGCATGGCGTACTGCGAACCGAACACCTGGAAGTCACCCACACCCGCGGTACGCGAGATCGGGTCCTGGATGTTGGACACGATGTAGTTGGACAGGTCGTCCTTGGTCATGCTGCCGTCTTCCGACACCAGACCGATCACCATCAGGAAGTTCTTCACCGACTTGGTCACGCGGATACCCTGTTGCTGCACTTCTTGCGGCAGCAATGGGGTCGCCAGGTTCAGCTTGTTCTGCACCTGGACCTGGGCGATATCCGGGTTGGTACCCTGGTTGAACGTCGCGGTGATGGTCATGCTGCCGTCGGAGTTACTGTCCGAGGCGACATAACGCAGGTTGTCGATACCGTTGAGCTGTTGCTCGATGACCTGCACCACGGTGTCCTGCACGGTTTGTGCGGACGCGCCTGGGTAGGTCACCTGGATGTCGATAGCGGTAGGCGCAATGGCCGGGTATTGGTTAATGGGCAACTTCAGGATCGACAGTGCCCCGACCAGCATGATCACCAGGGCAATTACCCAGGCGAAAATGGGACGGTCGATAAAAAATTTCGACATGGGTTACTCCCCCTGGCCAGCAGCGGCAGCAGGAGCTGGAGCAGAACCGGCAGGCTTGGCGTTGTCGGCGTCCTTGACCTTGACTTCGATGCCCGGCTTGATGAATTGCAGGCCTTCGGTGATCACACGGTCACCGGCGTTCAGGCCTTTTTCCACCAGCCAGTAGGCGCCGGCAGTACGGTTGGCCACCAGTTGACGCTGTTCTACCTTGTTGTCCTTGTTCACCACCATGGCAGTCGGGATACCTTTGATATCGCGGGTCACGCCTTGTTGTGGTGCCAGGATGGCTTTGCTGTTCACGCCAGCTTGTAACTGGGCGTGTACGAACATGCCCGGCAGCAGGGTGTGGTCAGGGTTGGGGAACACGGCGCGCAGGGTCACGGAACCGGTGGTCTGGTCAACCGACACTTCGGAGAATTCCAGTTTGCCGTCCTGGCCATAGGCGCTACCGTCTTCCAGGGTCAGCTTGACCTTGGCGGCGTTGGCGCCGGCTTTTTCCAGCTGGCCGCTTTCCAGGTCGCGGCGCAGTTTCAGCATTTCAGCCGAAGACTGCGTGACGTCGACGTAGATCGGGTCCAGTTGCTGGATCACGGCCATGGCATCGGTCTGGCCATTGCTGACCAGCGCGCCTTCGGTCACCGAAGAACGGCCGATACGCCCGGAAATCGGTGCGAATACTTTGGTGTAGCGCACGTTGATCTGGGCCGTTTGAACGTTTGCTTCCGCAGTCATGCGGTTGGCGACGGCGGTGTCGTATTCCTGGCGGCTGACGGCTTGTTCATCGACCAACTGCTTGTAGCGGTCGGAGATGGACTTGGTCTGGGTCAGGCTGGCTTGTGCGCTTTTCAGGGTAGCGTCATACACCGACGGGTCGATCTGGTAGAGCTGTTGCCCTTCCTTCACGTCGCCGCCTTCCTTGAACAGGCGCTTGAGAATGATGCCGTTGACCTGTGGGCGAACTTCCGCGATGCGGTAGGCGGTGGTGCGGCCTGGCAGCTCGGACGTCAGGGTATAGGCTTGCGGTTGAATGGTGACCACGCCGACCTGAGGGGTTTGAGCGGGCGGAGC
Organism: Pseudomonas sp. FH1; assembly: GCF_000510895.2. Lineage (NCBI taxonomy): Bacteria > Pseudomonadati > Pseudomonadota > Gammaproteobacteria > Pseudomonadales > Pseudomonadaceae > Pseudomonas > Pseudomonas sp. FH1. Next base: position 259,061 of record NZ_AOHM01000129.1, on the reverse strand, counting down.
CGCTTCTTCCTTTTTACATCCGCTGAGCAGCGATGCCAGGGCGACGGCAGTGACCAGAGCGGTAACAGCTGGCTTAAGTTGCATGAAGATCCTCGGGTCAGGCGCGCAGGGTGCGCACAAGAAGTGTGGAAGGGTAAAAAACAAACACTGAGTAGATAAGTAGCTTGCTACGCAATATACTTACGTTCATGGTTGTTTGTAAACTCTTGACAGGCTTCGCGGAATGTTGACAAAGCAACGCCCAAAGCCTCGATTTCATTACGTTCGGCACCCATGACGGTGTCGTCCCACAAATATTCGGATGATCGTTACCGACGGTTAATTCTGCGTTAACGATAGTCTCAAGTGCCCTGATTGAGGTTGTACTGCCATGGTTCGTCGCACCAAAGAGGAAGCTCAGGAAACGCGCAGCCAGATTCTTCAAGCCGCCGAGCAAGCCTTCTATGAGCGCGGCGTCGCGCGGACCACGCTGGCGGACATCGCCGCGCTGGCCGGTGTGACGCGGGGTGCCATCTATTGGCATTTCAGTAATAAATCCGATTTGCTGCAGGCGCTGCTCGACACGCTGCATGAGCCGCTGGACGAGTTGGCCAGGGCGAGTGAAAGCGAGGATGAACTCGACCCGCTGGGCTGTATGCGCAAGCTGTTGATTCATTTGTTTCATCAAGTGGCCCTGGACCCGAAAACCCGGCGCATCAACGAGATCTTGTTCCATAAGTGCGAATTCACCGATGAAATGTGCGACATGCGTCGCCAGCGTCAGACCCACAGCCTGGAATGCAACCTGCGCATCGGCCTGACCTTGCGTAACGCGGTCCATCGCGGGCAACTGCCGGAAAACCTCGATACCACCCGTGGCGCGGTGTGCATCCACGCCTACATCAACGGGCTGATCGGCCAGTGGCTGCTGGTTCCCGACAGCTTCCAACTGCATCAGGACGCCGAGCGCTGGGTGGATGCCGGGTTGGACATGCTGCGCTGGAGCCCCAGCCTGCGCAATTAAGACAAAATGCGTAATTGCATCAGGTTGTGTCAACAGTAAAGCCCAAGGACAGTCAATCGTCCTTCCGCCTGATCGGTGGGGTGACTTTATATACGGGCTGGCGGGCAGTTGATAGGTAGCCGCCTAAGTATTTTGTAGCGATTTTGTTGCAGGCCTGTGAAGGAATGTTTCCCTGCCTCCACGAAAAAGCCCCGGTTCCTGCGAACCGGGGCTTTTTCGTTTCAGCTTATTACGTCAGATCGCCAGCGTTGGGTAGTCGATGTAACCCACCGGGCCCTTGCTGTAGAAAGTATCTGGGCGTGCTTCGTTCAACGGTGCGTCGGCTTTCAAGCGAGCCGGCAGGTCAGGGTTGGCAATGAACGGCACACCCCAGGCCACGGCATCGGCTTTGCCTTCGGCCACCCAGGCGTTGGCGCTGTCCTTGGTGAAGCGTTCGTTGGCGATGTACACGCCGCCGAAGGCTTTCTTGAGCTGTGGGCCGAGGCTGTCGCCGGCTTCTTTCTCACGGGAGCAGATGAAGGCGATACCACGCTTGCCCAGTTCGCTGGCGACGTAGGTGAAGGTTTCCGCCAGGTTGTCGTCGCCCATGTCGTGAGAGTCGGCGCGTGGTGCCAGGTGCACACCCACACGGCCAGCGCCCCAGACTTCGATGGCTGCGTCAGTCACTTCCAGCAGCAGGCGTGCACGGTTCTCCAGGGAGCCGCCGTACTGGTCAGTGCGTTTATTGGTGCTGCTCTGCAGGAACTGGTCAAGCAGGTAACCGTTGGCGCCGTGGATTTCCACGCCGTCGAAACCGGCGGCCTTGGCGTTCTCGGCACCGGTGCGGTAGGCGTCGACGATATCGGCGATTTCAGCGGTTTCCAAGGCGCGTGGCGTCGGGTAGTCGGCCAGTGGGCGCACCAGGCTCACGTGGCCTTTAGGCTGGATGGCGCTCGGGGCCACCGGGCTTTCGCCGTTGAGGTACGACTCATGGGAAATACGCCCCACGTGCCACAGTTGCAGGAAGATCTTGCCGCCTGCGCCATGGATGGCCTTGGTGACATTGGCCCAGCCGCGCACCTGGTCGTTGGACCAGATACCCGGCGTGTCCGGGTAGCCCACGCCCAGCGGCGTCACGGACGTGGCTTCGCTGAGGATCAGCCCGGCGGAGGCGCGTTGTACGTAGTACTCGGCCATCAGCGCGTTGGGCACGCGACCGGCGTCGGCACGGCAGCGGGTCAGCGGCGCCATGATGATGCGGTTCGACAGTTCCAGGTCGCCCAGTTTGATTGGATCGAAAATAGTCGTCATGGGGAAAGCACCTTTGTCTTTGAAGGGGATCAGTTAGTCGCAGGGGCCAGGTCGGCATCGCCGGTCTGACGGAAAGTAATCAGGGTCACCAACAGCGCGAGGATCGCCAGGGCCGCTGCGGCCAAGGGCACGCTGGTCAGGCCGAAACCGTGGGCAATCACACTGCCTCCGACCCAGGCGCCGAGGGCGTTGCCGATGTTGAAAGCACCGATGTTCAGGGTGGACACCAGGTTCGGCGCGGCCTTGCCGAAGGTCACCACGTTGATCTGCAACGCAGGCACGGCGGCGAACGATGCGGTGGCCCACAGGAACAGGGTGATTTCGGTCGGGATCACGGCGACGCTGGTCCAGGTCAGTGCGGTGGAGACCACCGCCATGCTGATGAACACGCCGATCAGGGTGGCCGCCAGGCGCTTGTCGGCCAGCTTGCCGCCGATAATGTTGCCGACGGTGAGGCCCAGGCCGATCAACAGCAGGGTCCAGGTCACGCCTTTGGGCGACACGCCAGTGACATCGCCCAGCAGCGGCGCGACGTAGGTGAAGAGGGTGAACATGGACGCGGCAAACAGCGCGGTCATGCTCAACGACAGCCAGATGCCGGCGCCCTTGAGGGCGGCCAGTTCAGCGCGCATGTCGAGGTTCTCTTCATCGCGCTTGGCCGGCAGGAAGCGGATCAGGCCGATCAACGCCACCACCCCAATCACCGTCACCGCCCAAAAGGTCGAACGCCAGCCGGCTTCCTGGCCGAGAGCCGTGCCCAACGGCACGCCCAACACGTTGGCCAGAGTCAGGCCGGTGAACATCAAGGCCACGGCCGAAGCCCGCTTGTTGGCCGGCACCAGGTTGGCGGCCACGACTGAACCAATCCCAAAGAATGCACCGTGGCACAGCGCGGTGACGACACGGGCAAACATCAGCACGTTGTAGTCACTGGCCAGGGCGCAGAGCAGGTTGCCGATAATGAAGATGCCCATCAACGCTACCAGTGCCGCCTTGCGTGGCAGCTTGGCGGTGGCCAGTGCCATGAACGGCGCACCGATGGCCACGCCCAGGGCGTAGCCGGTTACCAGCCAGCCGGCGCCAGGAATCGACACACCCAGGTCCGCCGCCACATCGGGCAGCAAGCCCATGATGACGAACTCGGTGGTGCCGATGGCGAAGGCGCTGAGGGCCAGTATGAGTAGCGAGAGGGGCATTAGCGTTTCCTTGTTACAACGCGGCGCTGTCGTGCGCGCTGAGTTCGGTGGTGAGCGCGGCGAGGAAGGCCTGGATGGTGTCCTCGTTGCGTTTGAAAAAGTGCCACTGGCCGGCTTTCTGGCTGCTGATCAACCCGGCGCGTTGCAGGGTGGCCAGGTGGGCCGACACGGTCGACTGGGACAAGCCGCAGCGCTGGTCGATCTGCCCGGCGCAGATGCCGTATTCGTGGTTGTGCAGTTGTTCGGGGAATTGCACTTTCGGGTCTTTCAGCCAGGTGAGGATGTCTCGTCGTACTGGGTGTGCCAGGGCTTTTATTATTTCGTCGAGGTCGATGGACATGGCAGGTGCTCGGTGTCTTGCAGCGTTATATCGCGATGAGGCGAACTTTATATCGGTCTATCCCGATAGACAAATATGATTTTGGTCTGAGCCTAGGCTCATTCGGTATATCGGGTTATAACGATACGTTGAGGGCAGTGGTAGACTGCACGCCATGAATTATCTCGCACATCTGCACCTGGGCGGCCAACTTCCTGCGCAACTGCTGGGCAGCCTCTATGGCGACTTCGTCAAAGGCCGCCTGCAGGGCCAGTTCAGCCCGCAAATCGAATCGGCGATCCAGCTGCATCGTTCCATCGACCGCTTTACCGACAGCCACCCGCTGGTGGGGGAGGCGTTGTCACGCTTCAGCCTGACCCGCAGGCGCTATGCCGGGATCGTTCTCGATGTGTTTTTCGACCACTGCCTGGCGCGGGACTGGACCTTGTATGCCGACCAGCCCCTGGAGCGTTTCACGTCGCAGGTGTACCGCGTGCTGGCGGCCGAGCCGCAATTGCCGGGGCGGCTGGCGCAGATTGCGCCGTACATGGCGGCGGATGATTGGTTGGGCTCGTACCGCGAGTTTGCGGTGATGGAGCAGGTATTGCGCGGGATCTCCCGGCGCCTGACACAGCCCGAGGAACTGGGCCATGCCATGCAGGAGTTGCGGACGTTGTACGAGCCTTTGAGTGAAGATTTCCGGCGGTTCTACCCCCAATTGCAGGCATTCGCCGCCGAACATCGTTAAGCGGCGACCAACTCTCCAGCGCGACGCGGCTCGGCCGGCTGCACCACTTCACCAAACAACGCCTTCTGCACCGCCTGCTGCGCCTGATACGCCAGTGCCGCACGTTCCTGCCCGGCACAGGCAATCGGCTTGAGCACATGGATTTCCACATCGCCCTGGTCGTTCGCAAACAAGCGCATCAGGTGCGAGAGCAAATCATCATCGCCAATAAAAGGCGCCAGCGGGTCGACTTGGCCGTCACGCAGGTAACGGATCGCCACCGGTTGCAGGGATACATCGGCATCGATCGCGCTGGCCAGCAAACGCCCGTGAAAGGTGCGCAGGCTGCGTCCGTCGGTGGTGGTGCCTTCCGGGAACATCAACAGCGGGTGCTGTTGCTCCAAGTGGCGCGTCATCTGCTTGCGGATCAATTGGCTGTCGCCCGAACCCCGGCGGATAAACAAGCTGCCAGCCTTGGCCGCCAACCAGCCCGCTACCGGCCAGGTGCGCACTTCGGCCTTGGACAGGAATGACATCGGCGCCACGGCGCCGAGCAGCGGAATATCGGTCCAGGACACGTGATTGCTCACCCACAGCATCGGCTGCGTTGGCAACTCGCCGTGCACCGTCACGCGAAAGGGCAGGGCGTTGGTCAGCCGCGCCATGAAAAACCGCGACCAACGCTGGCGCCGCACCATCGAGTTTGCGATGCCCAAACGCTCGAACAGCCCAAACACACTGGCCATGCTCAAGCCCAGCGCCACCACCACCAGCACGCGGGCAATGCGCCCGTAAACCCGCAGGCGGCTCATCACATTGCAGCCTTGAAGTGGCGCGCGTAACGCGGGCACAACTCATCGCGCTTGAGCAGGATGAACACGTCGGCCACCTGGAAGTCTTCATCCCAGCACGGCTCGCCGCAGATCTTCGCACCCAGGCGCATGTACGCCTTGAGCAACGGCGGCATCTCTGCGATCACGTTGGACGGCAGGTCCAGCGCCGGCAGTGGTTTTTTCGGTTCGGCACGCAGGTGTTCGTTGCACAGGTAGCGTTCGCGCAGGCGCTGCATGATCGCGTGGGCCTGGATGCCGCCGTCGTGCATCGGGATGCTCGCGCAACCCATCAGGTAGCTGTAGCCGCCCTGGTTGAGCACCTCGGCCAACTCGCCCCACAACACGGCGATGGTGCCGCCGTTGCGATAGGCCGGGTCGACGCAGGTGCGGCCGATTTCCAGGATCGGGCCCTGCAGGTGGAGCAAGCCATGCAGGCTGAATTCTTCTTCACTATAGAACCGACCCAGGGTGCTGGCGGCCTGGTGGTCCAGCAGGCGGGTAGTGGCGACGAGTCGACCGCTGTTCAAGTCCCGCACGCCGATGTGGCTGCAGTGAACATCATAGTCATCCATGTCCAGGCCCAGTTCCGCGCCTTTCAGCTTGGCGTTGAACTCGCCGCTGAACACGTTGAACCGCAGGGCCTGGGCTTCCTGCAACGCCTGCGCGCCAACCAGGCGTTCGGCTTGCAGACGGCGTTCATTGCCGGTGTCGCTGATGCGGGCGATCTGAGTCATGGCGAGTCTCCGAGTGCCGGCCACGATTTCGGCCGGTCGACTTTGTTGTCCAAACTCAGGCTATGGAGGCCCGGTGTCATCTCCATGAAGTTATGGTGACGCTTGGATGACAGCCCTCTGTGTCGCAAATCTGTCATCAGCCTCGGCTAGGCTCGCGGGCTTGAATGCCCCCTTGAGTTTGCGTCCATGGTCAGAGGCCTGTTGTGTGTTGCCCTGCTGTTCGTCACCGTTGCCGCTCACGCTGAAACCTGGCCCGATAAAGACTGGGCCAAGGGCACACCGCTCTCGGGTCCCGCTGTTGATGCCCTGGAGGCCTACGCTTTCCCGGCGCGGGACGACACCTCCCGCCAAGGCATCCGCACCGATGCGTTGTTAGTGATTCGTGACGGTGAAGTGATCTACGAACGCTACGCCGCGCCCACCACCGCCAGCACCCCGCACCTCACCTGGTCCGTCAGCAAAAGCCTGATGGCGACCGTGTTGGGCGTGGCCTACGGCGAAAATCGCTTCAAACTGACCGACCCCGCCGCGCGTTTTTACCCGCCGATGAAACAGCATTCGGCCGTGACCATGGCCGACCTGCTGCACTGGGCCTCGGGCCTCGACTGGCAGGAAGACTACGAATACGCGCCGCTGAAATCCTCGGTGGTGGCGATGCTCTACACCCGTGGCCGCAGCGACATGGCCGACTTTGCTGCCGACACCGAGGCCGCCACTGCACCGGGCCAGGTGTTCCGTTATTCCAGCGGCGACACCAATATCCTTTCCGCCACCCTTAAAGGCATGCTCGGGCACAAGGCTTATATGAGTTACCCGTGGGATGCGCTGTTCAAGCCCTTGGGCATTCGTAATGCAACCTGGGAAACCGACGCCGATGAAACCTTCGTCGCGTCCTCTTACGTCTACCTCACCGCTCGCGACCTGGCGCGTGTTGGCCTGCTGATGGCGCGGGAGGGTCGTTGGGGCGATCAACAACTCCTGCCGAAAGACTGGGTCGCCTTTAATCGACAGCCCTTCGACAAGTACAAAGCCGGTCAGGACGAAGCCGTCCCCGGTGGTCATTGGTGGCTCAATAAAGGTGCTCCAAGGCCCTGGCCCGACGCCCCCGCCGACACCTTCGCCGCCCTCGGTCACTGGGGTCAGGCGCTGTACGTGATGCCTGACGAACACTTGGTCATCGTGCGCTACGGCGACGACCGCGACGGCAGCTACCGCCATAACGAATTGCTCAAACGCGTGCTCGCGGCGGTGCAACCATGATCCGCCGTCGGCCGTTTACCAGTGTGGTTCTGCTGCTGTTGTTCGCCTTATTGGGTTGGATCTGGCACGAGCGCGTCAACCTGCAAGCCTTCCCCGACATCATCGCGGCCTACACCGCCAAGGAGTACTGCTCGTGCCGCTATGTGGCGAACAACCCGGCGGAGTATTGCCGGGGGTACGTGAAGCAGTACGTGCCGACGAGTGCGTTCGGGGATAATCCGGAGCGCAGTGAGGTGACGGCCAGCGGTTTGGGGCGCACTCACACGGCGAGGTGGTTGGGCGACCGACAGGGGTGTCGCCTATTACCCTGAGGTTCCACAGGGTGGAACCACCTTTGATTGTCCTCTTGCCCACATCGCGGTTAGCTGGCGATGTGCAGCAAACAAGAACGGGAACACCCGCCTGTGAGGAGAATCACCATGCGCCCACACCAGCACATCCTGGATTGGCTCAGCGACGTTGCCGGCGATTTGCACGCCGTGCGCCAGGACATCCACGCCCATCCTGAACTTGGCTTTGAAGAGAATCGCACCAGCGCGCTCGTCGCCAAATCCTTGAAAGGCTGGGGCTATGAGGTGCACACCGGCATCGGCAAGACCGGCGTGGTGGGCGTGCTGCGCAATGGCAGCAGCCCCCGCACCCTGGGCATTCGTGCCGACATGGATGCGTTACCCATCATCGAAAACACCGGCGCGTCCTACACCAGCCAACACGCCGGTTGCATGCACGCCTGCGGGCATGACGGCCACACCACCATGCTGCTCGGCGCCGCGCGCTACCTGGCGGCGACTCGGCAGTTCGACGGCACCCTGAACGTGATTTTCCAGCCCGCCGAAGAAGGCCAGGGCGGCGCCGAAGCCATGCTGGCCGACGGTTTGCTGGAGCGTTTTCCCTGCGATGGCTTGTTTGGCATGCACAACATGCCGGGGCTGCCGGCGGGACATCTGGGCTTGCGCGTCGGGCCGATGATGGCCTCGCAGGACTTGCTCACCGTGACCCTCGAAGGTGTTGGCGGCCATGGCTCCATGCCACATTTGACGGTGGACCCGTTGGTCGCGGCGGCGAGCATGGTCATGGCGTTGCAGACGGTGGTGTCGCGCACTATCGACACCCAGGAAGCCGCCGTGGTAACGGTTGGCGCGCTGCAAGCGGGCCAGGCAGCCAATGTGATTCCCCAAGAGGCGTTGTTGCGTTTGAGCCTGCGCGCTCTCAATCCCAAGGTGCGTGAGCAGATGCTGGCGCGCGTGTTCGCCATCATCCAGACCCAGGCCGCCAGCTTTGGCTGCACGGTACAGATCGAACACCGCCCGGCCTATCCGGTGTTGGTCAATCACGCCGAAGAAACCGAATTCGCCCGCCAGGTCGGCGTCGCCTTGCTCGGCGCCGATGCGGTGGACGGCAACACCCGCACGCTGATGGGCAGCGAAGACTTTGCCTGGATGCTGCAACGCTGCCCCGGCAGCTACCTGTTCATCGGCAATGGCGTGTCGCGGCCGATGGTGCATAACCCCGCCTATGACTTCAACGACAACATCCTGCTGACTGGCGCCGCCTATTGGGGCGCGCTGGCCGAGAGCTGGCTCAAGCCTGCCTGACGACCTTCTTTTTCTGCCGCTGGACCCTTTCCCTCGATCGGTTGAATGGAGTGTTCCTCATGCAGACTGCAAAACCAGGTGTGTCCCGCACCCGCCAAGTGGTGGCGGCCGTGATCGGCAATGCGCTGGAATGGTATGACTTCATCGTTTATGGCTTTCTGGCGAGCATCATCGCCCGGCAGTTTTTTCCTTCGGATGATGAGTACGCCTCGCTGCTGATGGCCCTGGCTACCTTCGGCGTGGGCTTTTTCATGCGCCCGGTGGGCGGCATCCTGTTGGGGATCTATTCCGACCGCAAAGGCCGCAAGGCCGCGATGCAGTTGATTATCCGGCTGATGACCGTGTCCATCGCGCTGATTGCCTTCGCGCCCAACTACGCCGCCATCGGCATGGGCGCGCCGTTGTTGATCGTGGTGGCGCGCATGCTTCAAGGGTTTGCCACCGGCGGTGAATACGCGAGTGCCACGGCGTTCCTGGTGGAAAGCGCGCCGGCCCATCGCAAGGGCTTATATGGCTCCTGGCAATTGGTGGGGCAATGCCTGGCCGTGTTCGGTGGCGCGGCGATGGTGGCGGCGGTCACGCATTTCTTTTCGCCGCAAACCCTCGACCTGTGGGGCTGGCGCTTGCCGTTTGTGTTCGGTTTGCTGATTGGTCCGGTGGGCCTGTGGATTCGTCGGCACATGGAAGACCCAGAGGAATTCATCGAGGCACGCAAACAGGCAACCGGCCCGGCGCCGAGCCTGATGCAGGTGGTGCGCGAGCATCGGCGCAGCATCCTCGTGTCCATGGGCCTGGCCTGTGGCGCGACGGTGTCGTTCTATGTGGTGCTGGTGAACATGCCGACCTTTGCCCACAAAAGCCTCGGTCTGCCGCTGGATCAAGTGCTGATGGTGCAGATGTTTGCGGTGGCACTGATGACCGTAGTGATTCCACTGTCAGGGCTGCTCTCGGATCGCCTGGGGCGGCGGCCGGTGTTGATGGCGTTCACCTTGGCGTTTTTTGTGATGGTCTATCCGCTGTATGTGTGGGTCGCTGCGGCACCGTCCATCGAGCGTCTGCTGGTGATGCAGGTGATGCTGTGCACCGCCATCGGCGGCTTTTTCGGGCCGGCACCGACGGCATTGGCTGAGCAGTTTCCCATCGAGGTTCGCTCGACCGGTGTATCGGTCGCCTATAACGTGGCGGTCATGGTGTTCGGCGGTTTCGCGCCGTTGATTGTCACTTGGCTGACCAAAGTGCTGGGCACGCCCGTCGCGCCCTCCTTCTATGTATTGTTCGCTTGCGTGCTGACGCTGCTGGGCACTTACTGCATGCATGAGGCGCCGCGGGCCAAGCAAGCGCAGCCGTTTTCCAAAGAGGTGAAGCCTTGAGTATTGTTGATTGGGATGCCACTGAACTGTCGCGGGCGATCCATGCGCGGCAGGTGTCGTGCGAAGAGGTGATGCAGGCGTACCTGGCGCAGATCCAGCGCTTCAATCCGACGGTGAATGCGCTGGTGTCGCTGCGCGATGCCGATGACGTGTTGGCCGAGGCGCGGGAACGTGATCACGAGCTGGATCACGGCCAGTCACGCGGCTGGATGCACGGCATGCCCCAGGCGATCAAGGATCTCGCGGCGACCCAAGGCTTGCGCACCACCTTGGGTTCACCGCTGTTCGCCGAGCACGTGCCCAGCGAAGACGCCATCAGCGTGGCGCGCGTGCGGGCCAGTGGCGCGATCATCATCGGCAAGACCAACGTGCCGGAGTTCGGCCTGGGTTCGCAGACCTACAACACGCTGTTTGGCACCACCGGCAATGCCTACGACCCCAGTCTTGTAGCGGGCGGCAGCAGCGGCGGGGCGGCGGTGGCCCTGGCCTTGCGTATGCTGCCGGTGGCCGACGGCAGCGACATGATGGGCTCGCTGCGCAACCCGGCGGCGTTCAACAACGTGTTTGGCTTGCGTCCGTCCCAAGGCCGTGTGCCTTATGGGCCGACGCCGGAACTGTTCGTGCAGCAATTGGGCACCGAAGGCCCGATGGGCCGCAGCGTCACGGATGTGGCTCAGTTGTTGAGTATCCAGGCGGGTTACGACCCACGGGTGCCGTTGTCGTCCAAGGAGGATCCGGCGGTGTTCGGCCAGCCCTTGCAGCGCGATTTCAAGGGCGCACGCTTGGGCTGGCTGGGGGATTACAACGGCTATCTGCCGATGGACGACGGCGTGTTGAGCCTGTGCGAATCGGCCCTCGGCGATTTCACTGCGTTGGGCTGCACGGTGGAAAGCTGCCAGCCGGATTTTTCCATGGCGCGGCTGTGGCGCAGCTGGTTGGTGCATCGCCACTGGCTGGTGCACGGCAACCTCGGCGCGGCCTACGCCAATCCGCAGAAACGTGTGCTGCTCAAGCCCGAAGCGCAATGGGAAGTGGAGGGCGGCCTGGGTTTGACGGCCCAGCAGGTGTACCAGGCGTCGGTGGATCGCAGCGAGTGGTATCGCGCGCTCGCCAAGCTATTCGAACGTTACGATTTCCTGCTGTTGCCGACTGCCCAAGTGTTCCCTTTCGATGCACAACAGCCCTGGCCACGCCTCGTTGGCGGGCGCGAAATGGACACCTATCACCGCTGGATGGAGGTGGTAATCGGCCCGACCCTGGCCGGGCTACCGAGCATGAACGTGCCGGTAGGGTTCAACCCTCAGGGCCTGCCCATTGGCGTGCAGATCATCGGCCCGGCCCAGTCGGATCGCGCGGTACTGCAGTTGGCCTATGCTCATGAACAGCTGACGCAATGGGTTCAGCGTCGGCCGCCGACGTGCTTGGCGTCGACGGATTGATCCGCGACCGGGCCTGTATCTTGCTGTGAACAATGATCATCCATCGGCAACAGGGAGATCGAACATGGAGACAGGCACCGTACGCTCGGTCGAGCGCGCACTGGCAATCGTCGAGTTGCTGGGCGAGCACCAGGCTCTGGGGCTGGAGGAGTTGCACTACCTCACACGTCTGCCCAAGGCCACGGTGTCGCGCATGTTGCTGACGTTGCAGGAGCAGGGCTGGGTCTATCGTGGCCTGAGTGATCGCCGTTACCGCCTACGCGCCCAACGCCTGTTTGGTGACACCCAGCAACGCTTCAAACGCCAGGTAGTAGAAAGCGCGGCGCCGTGGCTGCTGGAACTCAGCGAGCGCACCGGGCTGGTGGTGGATTTATCCTGTTTTGATGGCGAGCGCCTGGAAGTCATGGAAAGCGCGATCCCCAGCGTGTTGCGCAAGCTATACCCCAACAATTGCCAGATCGTCGGCCAGCACGCCAGCCTGTTTCATTCGGCGATGGGCAAGGCCTGCCTGACCCAATTGCCGGCCGAAGAGGTGCAACGGTTGGCGGGGCGCGACCAGGTGGCGGCGGACGAGCAATACCAGGCCTGCGAGCAAACCCAGCACCAGGGCTTCGGCCAGCGCACCGAGGGGTATTGGGAGTATCCGGTGCGCCTGCCGTTTCTGATTCGCGCCGTGGCCCTGCCGGTGCGCGCCAACGGTCGCCTGGTCGGCAGCATGGCGTTGCATTGGCCGATGCATCAGGCGCCGGTGGAGCGGGTGTTGAACCTGCACTTGGCCAGCCTGGAAGAGACGGTGCGCGAAGTGCAGCGCGCATTGGCGTAACCCTCGCGATCCGGTTAAGGTTCGTTCAGGTTTTTCGCCCCATGAGTCTTCAATGTTCAACGCTTCTGTGATCAAACCCCTGGCCTTGGCCCTGTTGGCCGCCGCCGCTGTGCCTGCCCATGCCGACTGGTACCTGGATAAAGAGTCCTCGCGTCTGTCCTTCGTCACCACCAAGAACACCGAAATCGCTGAAGTGCAGCGCTTCCTGGTGTTGCACGGGAAGGTCGACAGCAAGGGCGCGGCGCAACTTGAGGTGGAGCTGGAGTCGGTCAACAGTGGCATCCCGCTGCGCGACGAGCGCATGCGCAACCAGTTGTTCGAGATCAAGACTTTTCCCGATGCGTTGATCAACGCGCAAATCAACCTGCAACCGATCAACGATTTGGCCCCTGGCGCGCAATTGGAATTGCGCCTGCCGTTGTCCGTGACCCTGCACGGCAAGACCCAAACCTACAGCGCCGAGCTGTTGGCCACGCGCTTGGACGACCGACGCTTCCAGGTGGTGACCCTGGAACCGCTGGTGATGCATGCCGAGGACTTTGACCTGGCGCCGGGTGTGGCGGCGATGCGCAAGGCGGCGGGGCTCAAGTCGATCAGTCTGTCGGTGCCGGTGGGTGCGGTGCTGATCTTCACGGCGCGCTGACATGAGCGGCGCGGTGTTCCCCTGGCGCAGCGCCAACCGTTTCGAATTGCTGATCGACGGGCCGAATTTCTTCCCGCAGATGCTGGTGGACATTGCCCGCGCCGAGCAGCAAGTCGAGCTGGAGTTGTACCTGGTGGAAGCCGGGAGCTGTGCCGAAGCCATGGTGCAAGCGTTGGTGCTCGCCGCCGAACGCGGCGTGCAGGTGCGCTGCCTGTTCGATGATTACGGCAGCCTGGCGTTTACCCTCGGGCTGCGTAAACGCTTGACCGACGCGGGTGTAGAACTGCGTTTCTACAATCGCCTGAGCTGGCGCCGTTGGATGCGCAATCTGTACCGCGACCATCGCAAACTGTTATTGATCGACCAGAGCATCGCCTTTGTCGGCGGCACTGGCGTGACCGACGAGTTCTGGACGCCGGGCAATGACAGCGCCGACTGGCATGAAGTCATGGTGCAGATCAGCGGCCCGTTGGTGCAGGACTGGCAAGCATTGTTCGACCGTCAATGGCACGCCAACAACGCGCGCCGCGCCTGGAAACCCGCCACCCATTTTGGCTTGCCACGCTTGCCCAGGATGCCGGCCACCGGGCCGGGGCTAGGCCGCGTCGCCTACGCCGACGCCCGACAACACCGGGATATTCTGCAATCGCTGATCCGTGCGCTGAACAGCGGCAAACAGCGGATCTGGTTGGCGACCCCGTATTTTCTGCCCACCTGGGGCGTACGCCGTGCGTTACGTCGGGCGGCGGGGCGCGGCGTTGATGTGCGTTTGCTGCTCACCGGCCCGCGCACCGATCACCCGTCCGTGCGTTATGCCGGCCACCGTTATTACCCGCGCTTGCTGCGTTCGGGCGTGCAGATCTTTGAATACCAACCGTGTTTCCTGCACCTGAAAATGGTGCTGGTGGATGACTGGGTCAGCGTGGGCTCGTGCAATTTCGACCACTGGAACCTGCGCTTCAACCTGGACGCCAACCTGGAGGCGTTGGACCCTGAGTTGACGCGGGCGGTGGCGGGCAGTTTCGAGCGGGATTTCGCGCAAAGCCTGGCAGTGAGCCTGGAGGCGTGGAAGTCGCGGCCGTTGTGGCGGCGGGTAAAGCAGCGGGTGTGGGGGTGGATTGATCGGTTGGTGGTGAATTTACTGGATAGACGCGGCTAGCTTAAACACTGACCGCGTCTACAGCTTTAAATCAGAGCAGTTCGAACGTCTGCTGCTGCACATCCTGCGAATCCAACCCGATCTGCACATTGAACTCACCCGGTTCCGCGGCGAACTTGAGCTGGGTGTTGTAGAACTTCAAGTCTTCCTCGGTGATGGTGAAGTGCAGGGTTCGCTCTTCGCCGGCCTTGAGCATGACCTTCTGGAAGTTCTTCAGCTCCTTGATCGGGCGGATCATCGAACCGGCCACGTCCTGGATATACAACTGCACCACGGTTTCGCCGTCCACCTTGCCGGTGTTGGTCACGGTGACACTGGCGTCGAGCTTGCCGGTCTTGTTCAGGGTGGTGGACGACAACGCCATGTCCGACAGGCCGAACGTGGTGTAGCTCAAGCCGTAGCCGAACGGGAACAGGGGACCGGTGGTGTCATCGAAGTACTGCGAGGTGTAGTTGCCCGGCTTGCCTGGGGTGAACGGCCGGCCGATGGTCAGGTGGTTGTAGTAGGTCGGAATCTGCCCCACCGAGCGTGGGAAGGTGATCGGCAATTTGCCCGACGGGTTGTAGTCACCGAACAGTACGTCGGCAATCGCGTTGCCGCCTTCGGTGCCGGCGAACCAGGTTTCCAGGATCGCGTCGGCCTGTTGGTTCTCTTCGAGAATCGACAGGGGACGGCCGTTCATCAGCACCAGCACCAGCGGCTTGCCGGTGGCCTTCAGGGCCTTGATCAAGTCGCGCTGGCTTTGCGGGATGTTCAGGTCGGTGCGGCTTGAGGATTCATGGGACATGCCACGGGACTCGCCCACGGCAGCCACCACCACATCGGCATCCTTGGCGGCCTTGACGGCCTCGTCGATCATCACCTGGGCTGGGCGGGTGTCATCCACCACTTCCGGTGCATCGAAGTTGAGGAAATTCAGGTAGTCGACCACGGCCTTGTCGTTGGTGATGTTGGCGCCACGGGCGTAGATGATCTTGCCTTTCTCGCCGATCACCGCGTTCAAGCCGTCGAGCAGGGTGACCGATTGTTCCGGCTTACCGGCGGCAGCCCAACTGCCCATCATGTCGATCGGCGCCTTGGCCAGCGGGCCGACCAGGGCGATGGTCGCGGATTTCTTCAACGGCAGCGTGTTGTTCTGGTTTTTCAGCAGCACCAGGCTGCGGCGGGCGATGTCGCGGGCTTCGGCGCGGTGCAGGCGGCTTTCGGCGTAGGTGTCTGCCGGGTCATCCTCGGCCTTGCCGATGCGCAGGTACGGGTCTTTGAACAATCCCATGTCGTACTTGGCGCCGAGCACTTCGCGCACGGCGTTGTCGATGTCGCTCTGCTCGATCTCGCCGGACTTGAGCAGGCCGGGCAATTCCTTGCCGTACAGCGAGTCGTTCATGCTCATGTCGATGCCGGCCTTGATCGCCAGCTTGGCGGCTTCACGCCCGTCCTTGGCCACGCCGTGCTTGATCAGCTCGAAGATCGCGCCGTGGTCGCTCACGGCCAGGCCCTTGAAGCCCCAGTCCTTGCGCAGCAGGTCGTTCATCAGCCAGGTGTTGGCGGTGGCGGGCACGCCGTTGATCGAGTTCAGCGCCACCATCACGCCGCCGGAACCGGCCTTGATCGCCGCGTGGTAGGGCGGCAGGTAGTCCTGGTACATCTTGACCGGGCTCATGTCGACCACGTTGTAGTCGCGGCCGCCTTCCACCGCGCCATACAAGGCGAAGTGCTTGACGCTGGCCATGATGCTGTCGGCATTCGCCGGGCTCACACCCTGGAACGCCTTGACCATCACTTCGGCGATGCGTGAAACCAGGTAGGTGTCTTCACCGAAGCCTTCGGAAGTGCGGCCCCAGCGTGGGTCGCGGGAGATGTCGACCATCGGCGCAAAGGTGATGTCGAGGCTGTCGGCGGCGGCTTCCTGGGCGGCGATGCGTCCGGAGCGGCCGATGGCGTCCATGTCCCAGCTGGAGGCCAGGGCCAGGCTGATCGGGAAAATCGTGCGGTGGCCGTGGATCACGTCGTAGGCGAAGAACATCGGGATCTTCAGGCGGCTGCGCATCGCCGCGTCCTGCATCGGACGGTTTTCCGGGCGGGTGATGGAGTTGAAGGTGCCGCCGATGCGGCCGGCGGCGATTTCCTTGCGGATCAGTTCGCGGGGCATTTCGGGGCCGATGCTGATCAGGCGCAATTGGCCGATCTTTTCATCCAGGGTCATCTGCTTGAGCAGGTCGCTGACGAAGGCGTCCTTGTCTTTAAGCGCAGCAGGCTTTGTTTCTGCCCATACGGGGTGACTGGCCAGAGTGGCAACAAGGCCGAGCAAACACAGCTTTTTCATGAATATCCTTTTTCGGCTCACTGCACAGCGAAAATGCGCTGATCTGCCAAAATGTGGGGAACATATGTTGTTGTTCGAGTGTTATTGCAGAAAATGCACCACACTTCTGAACTCTTATTTGTGCTGGGCATCTTTTTAGCTGATTGATCTGATGCAATCCAGTCGCGGCAGCGGATTATGCCTTACCGTTGCCACATTCCACCAAGGTTCGCCAGGAGAAACACCATGCAAGCAGCACAAGGCTACCGCTGGGGCGTGAAAGCCGCAGTTTTGTTACTAATTAGTACCGTATTGAGTGGTTGCGGCATCAACAACATTCCCACACTGGATGAACAGGCCAAGGCGGCCTGGGGCCAGGTGCAGAACCAGTACCAACGCCGCGCCGACCTGATCCCCAACCTGGTGGAAGTGGTCAAGGGCTACGCCGCCCATGAGCAAGACACCCTCACCGCCGTGATTGAAGCGCGGGCCAAGGCCACCTCGATCCAGGTGGATGCGAGCACCCTCGACAACCCGGAAAAACTCAAGCAGTTCCAGCAGGCCCAAGATGGCTTGAGCGGCGCACTCAGCCGCTTGATGGTGGTGTCCGAGCGCTACCCGGACCTGAAGGCCAACCAGAACTTCCTGGCCCTGCAATCCCAGCTTGAAGGCACTGAGAACCGTATCGCCGTGGCTCGCCGCGACTTTATCCAGGCGGTGCAGGCCTATAACACCGAGATCCGCACGTTCCCTGGCCGCCTGTGGCACAGCGTGATGTACAGCGACTTGCCGATCCGCGCCACGTTTGAAGCCACCAGTGCCGATGCCGATAAAGCGCCGCAAGTGAAGTTCAAATAAGGCTGCACTGAGGTGTCGATGCGTTTATTACGGATAGGCCTGGCGTTGTGGCTGTTGGCCTGCGTCGGTGCGGCCCAGGCAGCGCTGACCTTCCCGGCGCTGACCGGGCGGGTGGTGGACAACGCCCAGATGATCGACCCGGCCACGCGCCAGCAACTGACCCAGCAGTTGCAGGCGCTGGAGCAGACCTCCGGCGACCAGATCGTGGTGGTCACCGTGCCTGACCTGCAGGGCGTGCCCATTGAGGACTTCGGTTATCAATTGGGCCGCGAGTGGGGTATCGGCCAGAAGGGCAAGGACAACGGCGCGCTGTTGATCGTCGCCCGCGATGAGCGCAAATTGCGCATCGAAGTCGGCTATGGCCTGGAAGGTGTGCTCACCGATGCGCAGTCGTGGGTGATCATCAACCAGGTGATTGCGCCGGCGTTCAAGGCCGGTCACTACAGCAAAGGCATCAGCGACGGCGTGGCCGCGATGGTGCAGGTGGTGGGCGGCGAGCCACTGGCGGTGCCGGCGCATGTGGCGGATGCCAACTTTGCCAAGGATAATCCCGGGTTTTCCATCGGCCTGTTTATCCTGCTGATCGGCGTGTTGTGGCTGTGCAATCGCATGGGGCTGCCGGTGGGCGCTATTTTGCTGGCGATTCTCAGCAGCAGCGGCCGTGGCGGTGGCGGCGGGAGAGGCGGCGGTGGTTTTCGGGGCGGCGGTGGCGGCTTCGGCGGCGGCGGGGCTTCAGGCGGCTGGTGATGATAATAATGAGAGAGCAAGCACAACCATGGCATTACTGACTGAACACGAGCAGCGCCAAGTCGCGGAAGCGATCGCCCGCGTCGAGAAAACCACCGACGCGGAGCTGGTGACCGTATTGGCCGCCCGCGCCGACGACTACGCTTATATCCCGCTGTTGTGGGCCAGTCTGATCGCGTTGGTGGTGCCCGGCGTGGTGCATTACTTGTCGGGTTACCTGACCATGTACACCTTGCTGTTGGCGCAATGGGCGACATTCATCGTGTTGTGCCTGGTGTTCCGTTTGCCCAAGGTGACCACGCGGTTGATCCCCCGTTCGGTGCGCCACTGGCGTGCGTCCAACCTGGCGCGGCGGCAGTTCCTGGAGCAGAATCTGCACCACACCCTGGGCAGCACCGGCGTGCTGATTTTTGTCAGCGAGGCGGAGCGGTACGTGGAGATTCTGGTGGATGACGGCATTTCCAAGCGCCTGGATGACGGCAGTTGGGATGTGATCGTCAAGGCGTTTACCCAGCAGGTGAAACAGGGGCAGACGTTGGCGGGGTTTATCGACTGCATCGAAGCCTGCGGCGAGTTGTTGAAGGTGCATGTGCCGGTGACGCAAACCCGCAATGAACTGCCCAATCGATTGGTGGTGCTGGAGTAAGGCGTACCGCTGGTCAAATAACTCCGTGCCCTGGCGGGCTATCCCCCCTAAAATGCCCGGCATTCCCTGCCCGAGGCGTTTTTGTTCATGTCTGTCACCGCTCAACCTGCCCGCCCTGCGCCGGATCATCACGCCCAGTTCATTGAACTGCTCAGCGCAAGCCTCGCGCAAAACGCCTTTATCAAGCTGGTGCTGGCCAAGTACGTCGGTGAGGAAGCCGAGTTGCAGCGGCTGATCATCAAGCCGGTCACGGTCAAGGAGCAGGCGTGCCTGTCCTTCGTCTACCGCTACAAGACCCGCGACATCACCAAGAACTTCCCGCAGGCCGAAGGTGTGGCAGCGATTGCCGCGTTGCTGCCGGCGCAGTTCAAGAACGCGCACCTGCTGTCGCTGACTGACGAAGCCCAGCTGGAATACAGCAAGAAGAACAAAAGCTCGCTGTTCAAAAGCAAGCCACAGCAACTGCGTGAAGCGCCGTCGGCTGAGCATAACCGCGAGAAGAATCGCTTCCTCGACCTGAGCCGGCCATTCCTCGCCGACCTCGGTGTGACCGACGCCAAGCAGGCGCTGATCCCGTCGATGTCGCGCAAGTGGAAGCAGATCAACAAGTTCATCGAAGTGTTCAGCCACGCGCTCACCTCGTCGCCTTTGAAGCTGGACCAGCCGGTGCGTGTCGCTGACTTCGGCTCGGGCAAGGGCTACCTGACGTTCGCGATTCACGACTACCTGCGCAACACCCTCAAGGCCGAGGGCGAAGTGACCGGCGTCGAGCTGCGCGAAGACATGGTGACCCTGTGCAACTCAGCGGCCGCCCGCCTGGAGCATCCGGGGCTGGTGTTCAAGTGCGGCGATGTACGCAGTGTGGCGCCCAGCGAACTGGACGTGATGATCGCCCTGCATGCCTGCGACATTGCCACGGACTACGCGATCCACACCGGCATCCGTTCCGGCGCGTCGATCATCATGTGCTCGCCGTGCTGCCACAAGCAGATTCGCCTGCAGATCCAGAGCCCACTGCTGCTCAAGCCGATGCTGCAATACGGCCTGCACCTGGGCCAACAGGCCGAAATGGTCACCGACAGCTTGCGTGCGCTGTTCCTCGAAGCCTGTGGGTATGAGACCAAGGTGTTTGAGTTCATCTCGTTGGAACACACCAACAAGAACAAGATGATTCTGGCGGTCAAGCGCGCCGAGCCTGTGGACAACGCGCAGTTGCTGGAGAAAATCCAGGCGCTTAAAGCGTTCTACCACATCACCGAACATTGCCTGGAAACCCTGCTGCGCGCGGATGGCTACCTGGCCTGATCGGCCACAGCCACGGGCGCAGGCTGCACCGCCGTCTTGCGCCCCAGCATCACCGTCACGATCACCCCACAGGCAAACAGCCAGGTGATTGGCTCGATGTGTTCGCCAAAGAACAGCGCCGAAAACGCGATGGTGAAGAAGATCTGCAACAGCTGGATCTGGCTGACCCGCGCAATCCCGCCCATGGCCAACCCGGCGTACCAGGCAAAGAACCCCAGGAACTGCGAGAACAGCGACACGTAGCCAAACGCCCACCAGGCGCGCATGGAAATCGCCCCTTGATGCTGCGCCGCCAGGTACCACACCGGCCCGATCAGCACGGGCGTCGACAGTACCAGCGCCCAACAGATCACCTGCCAGCCGCCCATCTCCTTGGCCAATCGGCCGCCTTCGGCATAACCCAGGCCGCCCACCGCGATTGCACCGAGCATCAGCAAATCACCGGCCTGGATACTGCCGGCGCCGGTGATCAACGCGTAGCTCAACACCAAGCCACTGCCCAGCGCCGCACAGGCCCAGAAGGCTTTCGACGGCCGCTCATGGGACAGCCACGCCGCGTACAGCGCCACGCACAGCGGTTGCAGGCCGTTGACCAGCGCGCCATGGGACGCCGGCAAGGTCTGCATGGCCCAGGCCGACAGCACCGGGAAACCCAGGATCACGCCCGCGATCACCAGGCACAGCCCGCGCACCTGGCGCCAGGTCGGCCAGCGCTCACGGCGCCACAGCAACAGCGCCGCCGCCGGGATTGCCGCGAACAACGCGCGGCCCAGGCCGTTGAGCAACGGGTGGATTTCCTGCACCACGATGCGGGTGAAGGGCAGGGTCAGGCTGAAGATGATGACGCCCAGCAGGCCGAGGGCCATGCCGGTGTTTTCGCGCGAGCTCATGGGGAAGAACCGAAATCTAGAGGGCTTCAAGGGAAGCCCATCTAGCCACATCCCCCGCCGATTGCGGGCTTACAGCTGCGTGCGGATTTATCCGTACAGTTTTTCAGAAGAAACGGGTGATGCTGACCTTGGCGTTGCGCCCCTCACTGTAGGCACGGTCGCCGCTGAGGGCGGGGCGGTAGTTGCGGTTGAACAAGTTGTCGACGGTGAAGTTGACCTCGGTACCCTTGAGGCCGGCCTGCTGCGGTTTCCAACTGGCGAACAGGCCCTGGGTATCGTAACTGGCGTTGTCGTACTGGTCGTAGAAGCTGTCGCCGGCCACGCTGTTGAGGCTGCTTGAGTATTTGTCGCTGGGAAGACGGTCGGTCTTGCGTACGAACTGTCCCTGCCAGCCCACTTGAGCGTCCCAGCTCGGGATCTTGGTGCCTAGTACCACCACCCATTTGGCCGGTGGAATATCACGCGCCCACACGTGAGTACCGGTGGCCCATGGGTTGGTGTAAGGGTTGTCGCGCTTGCCGGTGGCCCAGGAATAGGACAGGGAGCCGAACAGGTAAGTGGAGTCGTAGTAACCCTCAACCTCGAAACCCTTGATGGTCATACCGCCGACGTTGCGGTAGTTGGATTTGGCGGCCATATCTCCACCGCAGACCGTATCGATACTGCCCGGGACCGAGTTCTGCCGCTCGCAGCCGATACCGGTCGCCTTGAAGATTTCATCCTCGATACGGTTGTGGAACAGCGTGGTGCGTAGTTGCAGGTTGTCTTCGCGGGTGAAAACACCGGAGAAGTTGGTGACGTTGCCCGCGGTGATCGCGGTGATGCGTTCCGGGTCAAGGTCGACACTGGTGGCGGTTCGGCTGCCGATGCCTTGCACTTCGTACTGTTCGTCGATCACCGGGGCGCGCCAGGTTTTGTTCCAGCTGGCGAACATTGCCACATCCGGCGTGATGTTCCAGTAGGCTGCCAGGCGTGGCGACCAGCCGGTGTAGGTACGGTCGCTGTAGTCATGCCCGAAAGACGGATTCGGATTGCTGTAGTAAGGCGCATCATTGGCTTCGCCACGGTTGCGCACGTGGTCGTAGCGCAGGGACGGGGTGATGGTCACGTCGCCGATGGTCACGGCGTCCTGAAGGTAGAGCGAGTTGGTGTCGACTTTGCCGTGGGGCATGAAATAGGGCTGGAAGTGCCCGTAGTTATAGCGGGGCGTGTTGTAGGCGGCACCGGGCATCCAGCTTTCGGTCTCGCGGATGTGTTTGCGGATCTGCACGCCCGTGGTCACCGCGTGTTCCAGTGGCCCGGTGGTGAACAGGCTGATGTTGCGCGCTTCCAGAATCTTGTCGTTGTAGGAAGTGTCCATCTTGCGCCCGCCGGTGGCCAGGGAGAACGAGGCATTTTCGTTGCGCTCATCGGTCTGGTCGGTATCGGACACGGAGTAGCTGAGTTTCAAATCCACCAACGGGTTGTCCAGGGGCTTGTATTCATATTTGCCCGAATATGTGGTGTCGATGGTTTCGCGATCCGCCAGGAAGCGTTTGAGCGCGCCTTCGTAGCCGTAACGGTCAATCGCCGATTGCAGCGGTGGCGTGGGGTAGCTTTTGGCCGAGAAGGGCGTCCAGCGCTGGCTTCGCGAGCGCGAATACGACAGCCCCATACTGTGTTCGTCGGTAAAATGTGCGTTGACCTTGAACAAGGCGCCGTCGACATTCTGCGCGCTGTTGGGCAGGCGCTTGGGGTTGATCGGAAACTCGTTGTACTTGTCCGGCGGGGTGGCTGCCAGCTTCATGTCGCCGCCGTCGCGCTGAGTGATGTAGGCCAGGCCGTCGAAGCGAGCATCATCGGTGCGGCCGTAGATGGCCGAGCTGTAGACCTGTTCGTGGTCATTGCTCGAATAACCATACTTGAGCATCGCCCCGGCATTGCGGCCGTCTTCAAGCAGGTCTGGCGCATCCTTGGTTTCCATGTGTACCGTGCCACCGAAGCCGCCGTTACCGGTAAAGGCCGAGTAGGGGCCTTTCTCCACTTCGATTCTCTTGATCAATTCGGGCTCGATAAACACGGTGCCCTGCTGATAGCGCTCGAAGCCGCTTTTGGTGGCGCCATCGACGGTCATCGGTATGTCTTCGGCCTCGCCCATGCCTCGAATGTTGATGGTCTGGCCACCCGGTTTGGGCGAGCCTCCCATAAACACACCCGGCAGGGTTTGCAGCAGCGCGGGAATATTATTCGGTTGGTAACGGTTGATGTCCGCCTGGCTTAAAGTCGAGCGGCCTACGGTGACGGAGTCGACCTGCGTGCCGGTGCCGATCACGCTCAGTGCATCCAGTTGGATGGCACCGCTGTTGGTGGTCTTGCCCTCGTCCGGGCGCACGACGTAGGTGCTCCCGACCTTGATCAGGGTGAACTCGCCGTTTTTCAGCAGGGTGCGAATCGCCACTTCCGGCGTGAAGTCGCCGTTGAGTGCCGGCGCCTGCACGTTCTTGAGCAGTTCTTCATCGAACAGCAACTGGATTTTCGCCTGCTGCGCCACCTGGCTCAGGGACGTGGCCAGCGACTGCGCAGGCAGTTGCAGCGTGAGCGATTCGGCCTGGGCACTGAGGCTCAATACCAGGCAGCTAGCGATGAGCGTCGGTCGAAGAAGCAGGTGCAAAGCGTGGCAAGGCGCGCGAAACATGAAATCCCCCGGTGTGGCCAAATGGCCGAAAAGGTGTGCGTATCAAACGCAGACCGGGGGAAGACGGGGCTGGTCGAAAAAACCACACCTGTGAATGCAAAATATTCTCAAATAAGAATGTTGCAGGGTTATTTCGGTTCGATCCTTACGATGCCATCGGCCGACGCCACGGTTTTCACCGGCAGCAGGGCAGGCAGGGCGTTGAGCAGCGCGTCGGGATCATTCACATCCAGATTGCCCGAGACCTTCAAGTGCGCCACGGCGTTGCTGACCTGCAACGGCGCCTGTGGGCGATACAGGCTCAGCTCATCGATCAGGCTGGCCAACTCGCGGTTGCGAAACGACAGGTGGCCGCTGCGCCAGTCGGCGACCTCCTCGGCGGTGAGGGTTTGCTGCTGCAACGTGCCTTTGGCGTAGCTGAAGATCGCGCGCTGCTGCGCACCCAATAGGGTGACGGGGCTTTTGGCATCCGGCTCGAATGCGACCTGCCCATGGGCGACGCTGACCACCAGTTGCTGCTGGCTGCGGCGCACATCGAAGCCGGTGCCGACCACGCGTACATTGGCCTCGCCGGCTTGCACGAACAGCGGTCGTTCCTTGTCGGCGGCCACTTCGAGGTACAGCTGGCCCTTGTCCAAGTGCACGATGCGTTGGTGCGCGGTGAAATCTACGCGCACGCGGGTGTTGGCATTCACATACAAGGTGCTGCCGTCGGGCAGGTTGAGGGTGCGCATGCCTTTGGCGTGGGCTGCGACCTGGGTGTGATACAGCTCGCGGGGCGCGCCGATAGGCGTGGTCATGACCGCGCATAACAGGGCGGCGGCCACGGCCAGGGCAGGGCGCCATGCCGACGGTTTGCGCTTGGGCAGCGCCACGGGTTTGTTCAGTTGCTGCAACTGGGCCAGGTCGGCCCACAGTTGCTCGAATTCGGCATAGGCGCGGGCGTGGGCGGGCTCGGCTTGCCAGGCGGCAAAAGCCTTGCGGTCGGCACGCCCCGCGTCATTATTGCGGTTGCGGGCAAACCAGCTGGCGGCTTGGGCATCGATGGCGTCGCTGTCTTCGATGTCGAGCACGTCGGTGTCGCTCAGGCGGTTCATTCTGGCTGCTCCGTGCCGGGTTCGTGTTGAAGGCGTCGCTTGCAATGCAGCAGGGCAAAAGCGATGTGCTTTTCCACCATGCTGGTCGAAATGCCCATGCGCGCGGCGATCTGCGCCTGGCTCAAGCCTTCGAAGCGGTGCAGCATAAGGGCTTCTCGCCTGCGGGGCGAGAGTTCGGCGAGGACTTCTTTCAACTGTTCCAGGCGTTGCAAGCGCTGCACGGCGGCCATGGGATCGTTTTGCTCGTCGGTGACCGGCTCGGCGTCCATTTCGGCCTGATCGGAGTGGACGGTGTGCCGTACCTTCTGTTTGCGCCAGTGATCACGCAGCAGGTTGCGCGCCATCTGGAACAGAAATGCCCGTGGCTGCTCGACCTTGGCCCGGTCGCGGTAGTCCAGCCACTGAGTGAAGACATCCTGGGTCATGTCCGCCGCGTCGCTGGCGTTGTCGGTGCGCTTGCGCAGGAAATACAGGATGTCTGTATAGAACCCGCGAAAGGCATCGGCCGACAACGGGTCGGGCTTGGGACGAGACATGGATATCCTTCTTGACGAAGCACGACGTGGAGAAAGTCGCGAATGGTATCGAGAACCATTGTCATTTGTCTCGTTTATTTTGTCGGAGCCGGATATCCGGCTCCTTCTGCCTGCTTCAGACGGTTGTCAGCAGTTTTCTCAAGTGTTCTATCCCGGTTTCGCCCAGTGGGAACACCGGCAGGCGCGGATCGCCCGCTTCCAACCCGGTCAACCGCAACCCGGCCTTGATGGTCGCCGGCAACCCACCCCTGAGGATGAAGTCCAGTAACGGCAACTGGCGGTAAAACAGCTCCCGTGCCTGGGTCAGGTCATTGGCCAACACCGCCTCATACAACGCCAGGTTGAGCTGTGGGATCAGGTTCGGCGCCGCCGTGCACCAACCCTTGGCACCCGCCGCGAAGGCTTCCAGCGCCAGCGGGTTGCAGCCGTTGTAGAACGGCACGTCACTCTGGCGATGCAGTTGGTGCATGCGCTGGATGTCCCCAGTGCTTTCCTTGACCATGGTCACGTTGGTCACCTGCTTGATGATGCGCAGGATCAGGTCCACCGACATGTCTGTGCCGCTGGTGGCCGGGTTGTTGTAGAGCATGATCGGCACGCCGATGCTGTCGCCGATCGCGGCGTAGTGGGCGATGATTTCCGCTTCGCTGAGTTTCCAGTAGGAGGTCGGCAGCACCATCACTACATCGGCGCCATTGGCCTCGGCGTAGCGGGCGCGGCGTACGGCTTTGGCGGTGGTGAGGTCGGACACGCTGACGATGGTCGGCACGCGCCGCGCGATTTTGGCCAGGCTGTAGGCGCTGACTTCGTCCCACTCGGCGTCGCTCAAATAGGCACCTTCACCGGTACTGCCCAAAGGGGCGATGGCGTGTACGCCGCCGTCGATCAGGCGGTCGATGGAGCGGCCGAGGGCGTCGAGGTCAATGCGTTGGCTGTCGGCGCTGAACGGGGTGATGGTGTAGCCGATGATGCCGTGAATGGTTGGGCTGGACATGGGAAGTCTCCGGTCGAAAAAGGGCAAGTCAGTTCAGGCAATCGGCGTGTTGACGCAGGTTCTGCCGGGCGTAGTAGTTGAACGCGGCGCCGTGGCGCTTGGGCCGGGAGATCCAGTCATGGGCCTCGCGCCCCAGTTCCGGCAGGATCGGCTTGATGGTGCCAGCCGCCATCGCCAGCAACTGCAATTTGGCCGCGCGCTCGATCAACTGCGCGATCACGCAGGCTTCCTCGACGCTCGCCCCGGTGGACAACTGGCCATGGTGTGAGAGCAGGATCGCGCGTTTGTCACCCAGTGCCGTGGTGATGATTTCCCCTTCCTCATTGCCCACCGGCACACCTGGCCAGGCTTCCAGGAAGGCGCAGTCTTCGTACAGCGGGCAGAGGTCCATATGCGACACCTGCAGCGGCACTTCCAGCATCGACAGCGCGGCGATGTGGGTCGGGTGAGTGTGGATGATGCAGTTCACATCCGGGCGCCCACGGTACACCCAACTGTGAAAACGGTTGGCCGGGTTGGGAATGCCGTGGCCTTCCAATACTTCAAGGTCCTCGTTTACCAGCAACAGGTTGCTGGCCGTGATCTCATCAAAACCCAGGCCCAATTGCTGAGTGTAATAGGTGCCTTGCTCCGGCCCGCGCGCTGTGATCTGCCCGGCCAGGCCGGAGTCGTGGCCGTTCTCGAACAGGATGCGACACGTGAGCGCCAGCTTTTGCCGAACGGTCCACGTATTATCCGCCAGAGTGTTTTGCATCTGGACCAGTGCTTGCTTGACCAGTTGGTCTTTCGGGAGTGCTAATGTCTTGGCCATATCGGGTGCCCTTGGTGGCTGCAAATGACACTAACGATGCTATATGACACTTTGTGTCATTTGCAAGCACAGCTCATCGCTTTCTGCATGGATTAATCGCAGCGCATGTCTATCCGTTTGAAATTATTGAGAAAAAAACTTGGTGTGACCTTGGATGTCCTGGCCGAAAAGTCCGGGATGACCAAGAGTTACCTGTCCAAGGTCGAGCGCGGGCTCAATACGCCGTCGATTGCCGCCGCGCTGAAACTGGCCAAGGCGCTGAACGTGAAGGTCGAAGAGTTGTTCAGCGAAGACAGCGTCAGCCTCGACAGCTACAGCCTGGTGCGCAGCCATGAGCGGCCGGACACGTCACCGGGCTATGCGGTGCTGGCCCATCAGGTCAGCGAACGCAGCCTGCTGCCGTTCATCATCTACCCGCCGGCGGAGTTCACCGACAAGACCTTCAAGGAGCATGTGGGGGAAGAGTTTCTGTTTGTGCACGAAGGCCAGGTGGAGGTGGATTTCATGAACGAACGGGTGATCCTGGAGCGCGGCGATGCGCTGCACTTCAATGCGCAGAAGCCCCATCGGTTGCGCTCGGTGGGGCCGGTGCAGGCACAGCTATTGGTGGTGGTGCACAGCAGCGAAGCGTGATCAGCGTTCGACAGGGACGGACAGTGCGGGGTTGCCCAATGGATGCGTGCGCGCTGCAAAGAACTTCAGTGCCACGCCAGTCCCGTCGAACAACTCCGAATACCGCCGCTTCTGCTGACGGATAAACCCCTCACTGCGCCCCGACACCGAGATCGCCAGCGTGGTCAGCTTGGCCTGGCGAATCGCATCCACCAGGTGTTTATCCTGCGCTCCCAGGTCATGGCCAAAGATGCACAGTGCACCTTCGTGGTTGAGCAACTGCTCATAGCAGAACGACAGGTAATCCGAACTGCGGAGGGTCTTGAGCTTTTCCTCAGCCTTGCCCTCGCTGACAAACAGCGGCACATCATCGAGGGTCTTGATCGTGTTGTTGATCGCAAAGCTGCTGAGCAAGGTACTGTCGGTGGTCGGCAATTTGCGCGCGGTACCATCCAGGTTGCGCACCAGGTGCAGGCCTCCGTGCAGGTAGAGGATGCGCGTGGCGTCGGTGCGGGTATTGCGCAGGTCGAAGCTGGCGTCGGCGCTGCGGAACAGGTCGTCGATGCCCGGCTCGTGTAGGATGGCCCAGTAGTTGAGCAGGTCGTAGTTGCTGGTGAACACCGTCGAGTATTGCTTCAGCTCAGCGTTGATCGTCGCCAGCGTCGACGGCTGCACCAGGCGCCACGGGATGTGCACGGCATGGATGGTATTGATCAAGGCTTCCTTGATCGCGTAATAACGATTGCGCGGCGCCGCCGAGCTGACCGCCAGGGCCTTGTTGACCCGGCTGGTGGTCTTCAACGCGCCCAGGGCTTGCTCGAAACTGCGGGTTTGCAGGGCGTCGAACACGCTGAGCTCGGATTGGCTGAGGGGTTTTTCCTCAACGGTGCGGGCGTTTTCGAACAGCGAGTCGTAGGCGAAGTCTTCCCAAATGGCACGGCTCGCGCCATTGCCGATCAGAATCCCGCTGAAGTCCGTGCTGCTGCGCAGTGCGCTCCAGTCTTCAAGGTGGGCGTCAATATCCTGGAAATCCTTCATTGCGGCGGGTCTACTCGAAATCGGCTGGACGGAGACTTTATCACGGCCCGGCGTTGATCCTGATCAAGATACGGAGGCTGGCGCAGGTTGATGCTGTAGGTATAAAGCCTCTGAGGATTGACCATGAGCAGCACCTTCTTCATCCCCGCCGTGAACATCATGGGCATCGACTGCCTCGACGAAGCCATGACCGCCATTCGCAACTACGGCTTTCGCAAGGCGCTGATCGTCACCGACGCCGGCCTGGCCAAGGCCGGTGTGGCGAGCATGATCGCCGAGAAACTGGCGATGCAGGACATCGACTCGGTGATCTACGACGGCGCCAAGCCTAACCCGAATGTGGAAAACGTCGAGAAAGGCCTGGCGCTGTTGCAGGAAAGCGCCTGCGATTTCGTGGTGTCCCTGGGCGGCGGATCGCCTCATGACTGCGCCAAGGGCATTGCACTGTGCGCCACCAACGGCGGGCATATCGGCGACTACGAAGGCGTCGATCAGTCCGCCAAACCGCAATTGCCGCTGGTGGCTATCAACACCACCGCCGGCACCGCCAGCGAGATGACCCGTTTCTGCATCATCACCGACGAAACCCGCCACGTGAAAATGGCCATCGTCGACCGCAACGTCACGCCGCTGCTGTCGGTCAATGACCCGGCGCTGATGGTCGGCATGCCCAAGGGCCTCACTGCCGCCACCGGCATGGACGCGCTCACCCACGCCATCGAAGCCTACGTGTCCACCGCCGCCAACCCAATCACCGACGCCTGCGCGATCAAGGCCATCGAACTGATCAGCGCCAACCTGCGCTTGGCGGTGCGCGATGGCAGCGACATGGCCGCGCGGGAGAACATGGCCTATGCGCAATTTCTCGCCGGCATGGCCTTCAACAATGCATCCCTGGGTTTTGTGCACGCCATGGCGCACCAACTGGGTGGTTTCTACGACCTGCCCCACGGCGTCTGCAACGCGGTGTTGCTGCCCCATGTGCAAAGCTTCAACGCCAGCGTCAGCGCCAAACGCCTGAGCGACGTAGGCCGTGCGTTGGGTGCCGACGTCAAGGGCGTCACCGATGAAGAAGGCGCCCAGGCCGCCATCGCCGCGATTCGCAGCCTGGCCCACGATGTCGAAATCCCGGCCGGACTGCGCGATCTGGGCGCCAAGTTGCAGGACATCCCCTTGCTCGCGACCAACGCGCTGAAGGATGCCTGTGGGCTGACCAACCCACGGCGGGCGGATCAGCGTCAGATTGAGGAGATCTTTCGCAGCGCGTTTTGATCCGCGTGGCAGCGGGCGACGCACACGCATGCAGCGCCCGCTAACACCAGGCATAAAACCGCCAACGGCCACGCCTGCTGGTGAGCCAGCAGGCTCGCCACACCGCCGATCAACGCGGCCATCAGTTGATGCATGAATCCGCTCAAGGCCATGGCGTAGGACCCGCTCACCGGCGCTTCATCATTGGCCAAGGACAGGCTGATCGGATAACTCATCGATTGCCCGAACACCGCCAGGCAATAAGGCACCCACAGCAAGATGGCGAGCCCGCTGGCGAATAGACTGCCGAGCAGCATCACCGCCGTTCCCAGCAATACCAGGGTGACGCCCCAGCCCATCATCCTCAGCCGACCCGTGCGAGCAACGAAGCGATTAACCATCAACGCCCCCGCGAGATACGCCGCGCTGATCGGCCAGCCCAGCCAACCATAGTGCGCCGCGCTCCACTCGAAACGGCCCTGCAGGATCAGCGGCGCGCAGGTGTTGAACGCGATGATCACCCCGTAACCCAAACCACCGGCCAAGGCGGCGTGCAGAAACGGCGGATGCCGAACGATCGTGGCGTAGATGTGCCAGGCGCGGACCCGTGAGTCGACTTTCACCAGCGTCGGGAACGTTACGCGGTGCAGCACCAGCATCAACCCAACCGCGCCAATCGCCAACCCATAGAAGATCGCCTCCCAGCCGAACGCCACTTGTAACAATGAACCCGCAAATTGCCCGATACCCAACGCGACCACGAAGGTCATGCCCAGCCACGACAAACCCTTCGCCAACAGCGCACCCCTGGAACTGTCGCGCACCAACACCCGCGCCATCACCGAAACACCGCCTGCGCCCAAGCCTTGAACCAGCCGCAATGACAGGAAGGTTTCAACGTTGAACGCCAAGGGGATTGCTGCACTGGCCAGCGCATACACCGTGAGTGCAGCCAGCAGCACGGGCTTGCGCCCAAAACGCTCACCTAGGCTGCCCCATAGCAACATCGGCAAAGCCATGCCGACCAAGTAAATCGCCAGGGCCAGGGCAACATGGTCTTCGGCGGCGGGGAGGGCGTGGGCAATGGCCGGGACGGCGGGCAGGTAACTGCTGATGCCGACCTGGGCGAGGAAGGCGGCGCTGCAGGCCAGGGCAAGGGTGGTGGTATTGTTCAAGGGCCGATTTTTCCTTTTTCAGCGGTAAGCTACAAGCTGATAGTGTGTTTGTCTCTAACGTGCGGCTAATCGTTTGTAACCAAGGAACCAACCCATGAGAGTTCTGTTATTCGGCGCCACCGGCATGGTCGGCCAGGGCGTGCTGCGTGAGTGCCTGTTGGCCGCCGACGTGCAGGAAGTCGTTGCTGTCGGCCGCACAGCCCTGACCCAGGAACACGGCAAGCTGCATCAGGTGTTGCACAGCGACATGCTGGATTTCCAGCCGCTGGAAAACCTGTTGCAAGGCTTTGATGCGTGTTTCTTCTGCCTCGGCGTTTCGTCGGCGGGGATGAATGAAGTCAAGTACACCCACCTCACCTACGACCTCACCCTGGTCGCCGCCAGCACCCTGGCGCGGCTCAATCCGCAGATGACGTTTATCTATGTGTCCGGCGCCGGTACCGACAGCTCCGAGGCGGGCAAGTCGATGTGGGCGCGGGTCAAGGGCAAGACCGAGAACGCGTTGCTGCGCCTGCCGTTCAAGGCGGTGTACCTGTTCCGTCCGGGCGTCATACAACCCTTGCATGGCGTGCGTTCGAAGACGCCGCTTTACCAATCCTTCTACTCGGTGCTTGGCCCCCTGTTGACGTTTGTGCGACGGCTGAAGCCGGGTTGGGTGGTGAGCACCGAAACGGTGGGCCGGGCGATGTTGCAGGCCGCGAGCCAAGGCGCGCCGCAGCCGGTAGTGGAGCAGGCCGAGATCAATCGGCTGGCCAGCGAGCGTCGCTGATGTTGCACAAGAGCCTGGTGCGGCGGCTGGACCTGATCACGCTGCAGCTGTTCGTTGCGGTATTTGAGGAAGGCACGCTGACCCGCGCCGCCAACCGTGAAGCCATTGCCGTGTCGGCCGCCAGCAAGCGCTTGATGGAGTTGGAGCAGGTGCTGGGCGTCAGCTTGTTCGTGCGCCGGGCCAAGGGCATGGACCTGACTGCGGCCGGTGAAACCTTGTTGCACCATGCGCGGCAAATGTTGTTCAACGTCGAGAAGATGGGCCTGGAGCTGGGCGAGCACAGCCACGGCGTGCGCGGTTATGTGAGGATGCTGGCCAATCTGTCGGCAATCATTCAGTTCCTTCCGGAAGACCTGCGGGATTTTTCCGAGCGGCATCCCGAAGTGAAAACCGACCTGGAAGAACGTCCCAGCAATGGCGTGGTGCAAGGCGTGCTGGACGGCGTGGCGGACCTGGGCATCTGCTCCAGTGACACCGACACCAAAGGCCTGCCCAGCGTGACGTATCGCCACGACAAGCTAGTGGTGCTGATGCCGGCGGATCACCCGTTGGCGGCGCGCAAAACCCTGGCGTTTGTCGATACCCTGGACAGTGATTACGTCGGCCTGCACGCCGCCAGCTCCATCAACATGCGCACTCACGCCGCCGCGCGCGAGGCGGGCAGGATGCTGCGCCTGCGCATTCATGTGCCGGGGTTCGATGCGATGTGCCGGATGGTCCAGGCGAACATGGGCATCGGTATCCTGCCGCAGAAAGCCTATGAGCTGTTTGGTCGTGCACTGGGTTTGCATGCCGTGCCGCTGACGGATGACTGGTCGGATCGCAGCTTGATTTTGGTGGTGCGTGATGAGGCGCAGTTGTCGCCGGTCAGTCGGTTGCTGTTCGATTATCTGAGTGTTCGCGTTTAGCGAACGCTCCTTGCCAACTGACGGTTGGATTTCTCCTGCACCTGGCCTCTAGTCTTGGCATCACATTCCAAGAATAAGAGGTACACCCCATGACGGCTCCCCTGAGCGGTATCAAGGTGATCGAGATCGGCACCCTGATTGCCGCGCCGTTCGCCGCCCGGCTCATGGCCGAGTTTGGCGCCGAGGTGATCAAGATCGAAGCCATGGGCCAGGGCGATCCGCTTCGCAAATGGCGAAAGCTGCACGAAGGCACGTCGCTGTGGTGGTACCTGCAATCGCGCAACAAGAAGTCGCTGGCGCTGGACCTCAAGTCGCCGGAAGGCCTGGATTTGATCAAGCAACTGCTCGGCGACGCCGATGTGTTGATCGAAAACCTGCGGCCCGGTGGCCTGGAGAAACTCGGTCTCGATTGGGACGTGCTGCATGCCCTCAACCCCAAGCTGACGCTGGTACGCATCTCGGGCTACGGCCAGACCGGCCCTTATCGCGATCGTCCGGGCTTTGGTGCGATCGGCGAGGCCATGGGCGGCATTCGCTACACCACGGGTAACCCGGATTCACCGCCGGCGCGAGTGGGCGTGAGCCTGGGCGATTCCCTGGCGTCGTTGCACGGTGTGATCGGCGCGCTGATGTCGCTGCTGCGGGTCAAGACGGGGCAGGGCGATGGGCAGATTGTCGATGTGTCGCTGGCTGAAAGTGTGTTCAACCTGATGG
This sequence comes from Pseudomonas sp. FH1, assembly GCF_000510895.2. NCBI lineage: Bacteria > Pseudomonadati > Pseudomonadota > Gammaproteobacteria > Pseudomonadales > Pseudomonadaceae > Pseudomonas > Pseudomonas sp. FH1. Next base: position 225,343 of record NZ_AOHM01000129.1, on the reverse strand, counting down.
AAAGCCTGGTGCCGGAATACGACATGCTTGGCCATGTGCGCGAACGCAGCGGCGGCGCCTTGCCGGGCATTGCGCCGTCCAACACCTACCTGACGGCCGACGGTGCCTATGTGGTGATCGCCGGCAACAGCGACCCGATCTACAAGCGCCTGATGCACTCCATCGGCCGCGCCGACCTGGCTGACGCGCCTGAGTTCGCCCACAACGATGGCCGCGCCGCCAAGAGTGGATTGCTCGACGCGGCGATCACCCATTGGACGAGCAGCCTGCCCATCGAGCAGGTACTCAGCGCCCTGGAAGCCGCCGAAGTACCGGCCGGGCGTATCTACTCCGTGGCCGATATCGTCAGCGACCCGCACTACCAGGCGCGTGACATGTTGCTCACAGCCCAACTGCCCGGCGGCGTATCGGTGAAAATGCCCGGCATCGTGCCCAAACTCTCGGAAACCCCTGGCGGCGTGAACTGGCAGGGCCCGACGTTGGGCCAGCACACCGACGACATCCTCGGCAGCCTGGGCCTCACCGGCGCCGATATCCAACGCCTGAAAACCTCGGGAGTGGTGCAATGATTGCTGATTATTCCGACGCGATGATCGTGCAAGAAGTGTCGCCGCGCGACGGCCTGCAAATCGAGCCGACCTGGGTCGAGACGGCCGACAAGATCGCCCTGGTCGACCAGCTGTCCCTCGCCGGTTTTTCGCGGATCGAAGCCGGTTCGTTCGTCTCGCCCAAGGCCATTCCGGCGTTGCGTGATGGCGAGCAAGTGTTCCAGGGCATCGAGCGTAGGCCGGGTGTGATCTACGTGGCGCTGATCCCCAACCTCAAGGGCGCGCAGCGTGCCATCGCGTCCCGCGCCGATGAGCTGAACCTGGTGATGTCTGCCAGCCAGACCCACAACCTGGCCAATATGCGCATGCGTTGCGAAGCGTCATTGGCGGCGTTTGATGACATCGTCAGTTTTGCCCGCGATTACCCGGTGAGGCTCAACGGCAGCATCGCCACCACCTTCGGTTGCCCGTTCGAAGGCAAGATTGATGAAGACCGCGTGTTGCAGATTGTCGAGGCGTATCAAGCGCTGGGCATCCAGGGCATCAGCCTGGCGGACACCACTGGCATGGCCAACCCGCGTCAGGTGGCACGCCTGGTCAAACGCGTGCTGGAGCGTGTGTCCGCCAGCGATTTGACCTTGCATTTCCACAACACGCGGGGCCTGGGCTTGTGCAATGTGCTGGCCGCCTATGAAGCCGGCGCCCGGCGTTTTGACGCGGCGCTGGGGGGCTTGGGCGGTTGCCCGTTTGCGCCGGGGGCGTCGGGCAATATCTGCACCGAAGACCTGGTGAACCTGTGTGATGAAGTCGGGATTCATACCGGTATCGACCTGCCGCACTTACTGCACATGTCTCGCCGCTTGCCGGCCTTGTTGGGCCACGAACTGCCTGGCCAGGTCGCCAAGGCCGGACGCAACTGCGATCTGCATCCACCGCCTGCCTACATCGCCACGCTGTAACACCGCACCAGACAACAAAAACAATCGGGCGCCTGTGAGCAGCCCGCTGGAGAGAAACCATGAGCACTAATACGTTGGAGGCCGGCGCGCGCCCGGCCGCTGAAATCGATGCCGAAAAAGCCCTGGTCAGCAAGGTCGCCTGGCGCCTGATGCCGCTGATCATGGTGTGCTACCTGTTCGCGTTTTTTGACCGGATCAACATCAGCTTCGCCAAGTTCCAGTTGCAGGCTGACCTGAGCCTGAGCGACACCGCCTACGGCCTGGGGGCCGGGCTGTTTGTAGTGGGGTATGTGATCTTCGAAGTGCCGAGCAACATGATGCTGTACAAAGTCGGCGCGCGGCGCTGGATTGCGCGGATCATGATGTCGTGGGGGCTGGCGACGGCGGCCATGGTGTTTGTTACCACCGAATGGCAGTTCTATGCGCTGCGCTTTCTGATCGGCGCCATGGAGGCGGGTTTCGCGCCCGGCGTGCTGTATTACCTGACCTTATGGTTCCCGCAGCATTTCCGTGGGCGCATCACCTCGATGCTGTTCCTGGCCTCGGCCTTTGCGGGCCTGGTGGGCGCACCGTTCTCCGGCCTGGTGCTGGAACACCTCGACGGTGTCTTCCAGATGCGCGGCTGGCACTGGTTGTTCCTGCTCGGTGGTTTGCCGTGTATCGGCCTGGGTTTCCTGGTGCTGACCTTGCTCAAGGACCGCATCGAAGACGCTCACTGGCTGACGGCGGCGGAGAAGACCTTGCTGTCGAGTCGCATCGCCAAGCATGAGCCGAACCAGCACGGTGGCTCGCTGTTGTCGGCGATCCGTATTCCTGGGTTCCTGATGCTCGGCTTCATCTACTTCCTGATCCAGGTGGCGTCCTACGGCCTCAACTTCTGGGCGCCGCAGTTGATCCGCAGCGCCGGCACCCAGAGCCCGGTGATGATCGGCCTGCTCACGGCGATTCCCTATGTGTGTGGTGCCATCAGCATGGTGGTGATCGGGCGGCTGTCGGATGCCACGGGCGAGCGTCGCAAGTTCGTCTGTGGCCTGGTGGTGCTCGGTGCGGTGGGCTTCTTCAGTGCCGGTATTTTTGCCGATCACACCACCTTCCTGATCATCGCCCTGGGTATGTTGGGCGCGGGCATCATCGCTTCGATCCCGACCTTCTGGACCCTGCCACCCAAGTTGCTGGCCGGTGCTGGCGCCGGCGCGGCGGGTGGTATTGCGGTGATCAATACCCTCGGCCAGTTTGGTGGCATTGTCAGCCCGGTGATGGTGGGGCGGATCAAGGACCTCACCGGCAGCACCACGCCGGCGCTGTATGTGATTGGCGTGTGTGCACTGTTGGCGGCAGCCTTGCTGCTGTGGGGCTTGCCGCAAAAACTGCGCACCCTCGATAAGGGCTGATCAGCCAGCGGTTGCCAAGGCGCGAGCGGGCGTGGCGCTGAACTGAATCAACACCACGCCGCCGATCAACAACAACGCCCCCAGCATGCGGGGCGTTGTCAGTTGGCGCTCCACCAGGCCGAACAGGCCGAAGTGATCCAGCACCAGCGACGCCAGAATCTGCCCGGCCATGGCCAGTGCGATAAACCCCGAGGCGCCGAGCTTGGGCAACAGCATCAACGCCAGGGAAATAAAACACACGCCAAACGCGCCACCGGCCCACATCCACAGCGGCGCCTTGTTGATAAACGCCAGGCTCGGCAACGGCAGGCGCAGCGCCAGAATCACCGGCAGTAACACGATGATACTCACCAGCAACGACGCCAACGTGGCCCACAACGGGTGGCCGAGGCCGCGTCCGAGGTTGGCGTTGATCGCACTTTGAAACGGCACCACCGCGCCGGCGATGACCGCCAGCGCCAATAAGCCCACCCAATGCAGCGTAGTCATGTCGAATCTCCCAGAGGTTTTGCTGGACTCTAGGCTATTCGTCGCGCAAATTTAAATTCCAAGTTCTTATGCCGAGCATGCAGCTGATGAATGATCTGCGCCGCATCGACCTCAACCTGCTGGTGATCCTCGACGCCTTGCTCAGCGAGCAACACGTCACCCGCGCGGCTGAGCGTTTGCACCTGAGCCAGCCGGCAGTCAGCCACGCGCTGGCGCGTTTGCGTGACCTGCTCGGTGATGCGCTGCTGGTGCGCCAAGGTGGCAGCCTGGTGCCGACTGCCCGCGCGCTGGAGTTGGCCGCGCCACTGGCCGAAGCCCTGGCCCAGGTGCAGGCGTTGCTGGCGCCGAATCGCTTTGACCCGGCGTCGGCCAAGCGCAGGTTTCGCGTGGCGATGTCTGACTACAGCGCGGCGATTTTCCTACCCGACCTGGTGCGAGTGCTGCGCCGCGAAGCGCCGGGTATCGACCTGCAAATCATCCAGGCCAGCCGGGAGGGCATGGTGGACGGGGTGCTCAATGGCGATCTCGACCTGGCGGCTGGCGTATTCCCCGACATGCCCGCCGAACTGCGGACTACGCCATTGTTCGAAGAGCACTACACCTGCCTGGTCGACCGCGACAGCCTTGCGGCAAGCGGCACACTGGATCTGCCCACCTACCTGTCACGTCCCCATGTATTGCTGGAAATGCGCGGCAGCGGCACGCCGGAAATCGAGCGGGCGCTGACAGCGATTCGCGAGCGTCGGCATGTGGCGATCAGCCTGCCGCACTGGGGCGTGGCGCCGCAGTTGATCCGCGGCACGGACTTGATCCTGACCGTGTCTTCCCGAGGCTTGCTGGAGATTGATCACGCGCATTTGCTGGCGGTGCCGCCGCCCTTTCATATTCCGTCGTTTGCGTTCGAGCTGGCGTGGCATGCACGGCGGGGTGGGGATTCGGGTTTGCAGTGGTTGATTGGGCAGGTGCAGGGGGTGTTAAAAATCTGAGCCTTCATCACCAGGATGCGGGTGGCTGGCGCCGGGTATGGAAGATCCGCATGACTTGCAATCGGCCCCCTCGGATGCGATACGGGACAATGTAGGGCCATCTAGGCACGACCCATTCGCGAGTCCCTGGCACGCGTCCCTCTTTTCCCATCGCTGGAAATTCAGCAATCTGTTGGAGTCCAGTCAAGATTGCCTGGACAAATTCGTGGGCAGCTTTTGGATTTTCTTCAGCAATATAAGCGGCTTCATCGTCAAGGTTCCTGAGGGCTGCCCTCAGCCACTCAACCTGCATTAGTGCGCCATTTATCAGCGACAGCTTTTACCTCGGCAGCGGTAGCGAAATCACCCGCATCCGCTTCTTTCAATGCTTTTTGAATTTCCTCAATTTGCCAGGCTTCGCGCGTGAGGTATTCGCGCAATGCGTCTACCGCCAGAAAGGATTTGCTGCGCCCGGTGGCCTTGGCGAGACTGGCAAGCGTATCGGCGATATCTTCCGGTATACGTAGGGACATGACAGACATGACGACCTCGTTGTAGTGACATGTAGTGCAACATACTACATTGTCACCGTGTCCCTGGTTTCCCCCGTTCGTCAGGGGGCGTTCTGATTGTAAAAGGAGTATCCATGCTCTCAGGCTTCAACCACCTGACCCTGGCCGTCACCGACTTGCCGCGCAGCATCCGTTTCTACCGTGAGCTGCTGCAACTTCACCTCGACGCCACCTGGGACGCTGGCGCCTATCTCTCACTGCCGGGCCTTTGGTTGTGCTTATCGCTCGATCCGCTGCGCGACTCGAAGCCGGCCGCCGATTACTCCCATTACGCGTTTACCGTGGCTGCGGCTGACTTCACCAGGTTCGTAGAGCGCCTGCGAGCAGCGCAGGTAGAAGAATGGCGCGACAACCGCAGTGAAGGTGCTTCGTTCTATTTTCTCGACCCCGATGGCCACAAGCTCGAAGCCCACGTCGGCGACCTGGCCTCAAGGCTGCAAGCCTGTCGCGCCAAGCCTTATGCCGGAATGACGTTTTACCCGTAGCGCGGGAACGTGCAGAATCCATCCACCTCTTAACCCTCCGTTTGAGTCGCGCCCATGACCCCATCCTTGCTGCTCGCCGTCCTCGCTTCAGGTTTCATCTACGGTATTACCCCGGGGCCGGGGGTGTTGGCCGTGTTTGGTATCGGCGCCGCCCGTGGTCGTCGGGCCGGGGCGGGTTTCTTGTGCGGGCATCTGCTGGGGGATGTGGTGTGGTGCTCCACGGCGCTGATCGCTATCGTCGGCGCGCGGGAAGTGGGCAGCAGTGCGTTTGATGTGCTCGGCGTACTCAGCGGCCTGTACCTGTTCTGGCTCGGCTGGCGCGCGATTCGCACTCAGCGTCGCAGCAGTGATGCGCCCCAGGGCGCGGCACGGCATCCGTTCTGGCATGGCATTCTATTCGGGCTGACCAACCCCAAGGCGTACCCGGTGGCGGTGGCGACGTTTACGGCGTTGTTGTCGAGCCGTGCCGAGTTGCTGACCTGGTCGATGCTGCCGTCGTTGATCTTCCTCAGCTTCGTCGGCGGCCTGCTGGCCTACGCGATCCTGATTGGCGTGGTCGGCGCGCAGAGGGTGCGTACGGTGTATCAACGCCATGAAATCCTGATCACCAAGCTCTGTGGTGTGATGTTTATCGGCTTCGCCATCAACGCCCTGGCGCACGCGTTGCCGGGCCTGTTTGGCAGCAAACCCGCTTGATTTGACGACGACCGTTCGTCGCACTGGCGAGTTTTTTCTAAACCTTTGCCGCCCTGAAAATTCGAATTGAGGGCGGGGTGTGTTCCCCCGCCCTTATTTTCAGCCTGGAGGAACCCATCATGAGCCGCATGGCTATCCGGTTACGCACCGCCAGTTTCGCGATGCTGCTGGGCCTCGGCGCCAGCAATGCTTTCGCCCAGTCGCCTGCTGAATTCATCGAGCAGGCTTCGGCCAAGGGTATGGCCGATATCGAAACCAGTCGCATGGCCCACGCCAAGACCTCGTCCCAGGAAATCAAGGACTACACCATCGAGGTGATCAACGAGCGCACTCTGGCCAACCAGCACCTGGCGGCCATTGCCAAGAAGCTCGACCTGCCGGTGGCGCCGCGCGAGAAGATCGTCGACAAAGCCGAAACCCTGATGCCCGAACTCAAGGACGGCGACTCGTTTGATGCGGCCTACACCGCGCAGCAAGTGAAGGAAAATGAAGACGCCATCGCGCTGTTCAAACAGGAAGGCGCGGCGTCGGATGTGCCGGAAATAAAAGCGCTGGTCGACGAGACGCTGCCCAAGCTGGAAGAGCGTTTGCAGAAGGCTCGGGCCTTGGCATCGACTTACGGTAAAGGTCATCAAGGCGACGGTTAAGTTAGTCATCTGAAATAAAACAACGGCGGTTGGATCAGATCCAACCGCCGTTCTTTATGCCTGGTTCAAATCGGTTTTGGTCGGTGCCGCATCGTCGGCAGCATGACCGCAGCTGCTGTTCAGGCTCACCGTGCCGGTGTTGCCGATGCTGCGGTATTCCTGGCGCAGTTTTTCCAGTTCCTTGCGATCCAGGCCATCCAGGCTGAATACGGCATTCTGTGCATCCTTGGACACGCGCAGCAGTTCATCGATCTTGATATGCAGGATGTCGTTGTCGCGGTTTTGCGTGTTCTGGATCAGGAACACCATCAGGAACGTGATGATGGTGGTCGAGGTGTTGATGATCAGTTGCCACGTATCGTTGTAGTGGAAATACGGCCCGCTCAGGCTCCACGCCAGGATCAACGCCACCGCTGCGTAGAACGTGCGCGGGCTGCCGGCCCAACGGGACAGGGATTGGGAGACTGCGGAGAATTTCATGACCGTTTTCCTAGGAAGGGGTGATGAAATAATGGACCGCAGGGACTCTCTGAAATTTCTTTTTACATTTGCTGTGGGTCTTCAGAACGCCAATTCAGCCTGGCCTGTACCTTCCAGCGCCAGCAGATATTGCTTGGCTTCCAAGCCTCCCGCAAAACCCGTCAGCCCGCCTGACGCGCCAATGACCCGATGACACGGCGCAATGATCGAGATGGGGTTACGCCCATTGGCTGCACCCACTGCACGTACGGCTTTCGGGTTGCCGATCTGTTGGGCGATCTGGCTGTAGCTGCGTGTTTCGCCGAAGGGAATGGTCAGCAAGGCCTGCCAGACCTGTTTCTGGAAATCGGTGCCGGCGAAGTCCAGTTCCAGCTCGAATTGGTGGCGGTTGCCAGCGAAGTACTCCTGCAATTGACGCTCGGTTTCCAACAGCACCGGGCTTTCAGGCGCCTCGTACAATTGGCCCAGGCGCACACGGTTGGCGCGTTCGGTTTCCCACAGGATGGCGCTGAGTTTGCCGTCGCGTGCCACCAGGGTGAGTTGGCCGACTGGGGAGGGCATGAGCTTGTATTCGTAGGGCATGATCGGGCTCCTGAAGGTGGGTGCAGTGGGAGTCTAGAGGGGAGCGCTGATCGGCAAACTACGTTTCTTGCGATCAAATTCAATGCCGCCAGTAGAGCCATTCGTTACCCCTCCTGTTGCAGCACTTTAAGCGCCGCCGACGCCAGAAACCCCGAGCGGCTTTTTTCTTCCGGATGGTGCAGTACATATTCATCGATGCGGTTCAGCAGGTAACCCGGCAACGTGATGTTGAGCTTCTGCGCCTTGCCCAGATACTTGGTGACATCAATGTCTACCACGGCCCAGGTGCAGCCTGCGTACTGGGGGTTGGCGGCATGCAGGGTGACCTTCTGCGCACTGGGAATCGGCGCACCGTCTTCGGCCAGGATCTCGAAGTGCCCTTCGATGGCTTCGCGGGCCATGGCCATGGCGTCGTCCAGGTCGTCACCGGCGGAATAGCAACCAGGAATATCCGGCACTTCCACGCCCCAGGCGTGATCCTCGTCACCGGTTGAAATTGCAATCGGGTAAAGCATGTCTGTTGTCCTCCACGGACGCTTAACTCAACAGAGCTTGTTTCAAAATGCTCTTGGCGGTCTTGTCCAACAGGTCCTTCTTTGGATGTGGAATCGTCACCAGCCCCGGTTTAGTCGGGTGCTTGAAGTGATGATGACTCCCTCTGATACGCGCCAGATACCAACCGTCCGCAACGATGTGACCTATCAAATATCGGCTATCCACAACACCTCCTTGTGGTGTGTGTTGGTGGTGACTATAACCACTGAAAAGAAATTATCAACACTCTACCTACCAGTGGTCGATGACCGGTCTTTGGGGTAGGCGGTAATTAGAGTGTATGAGGGCGTAGGAATGGCGTCGGGGAGAGGTATTGCGAGGTTTTGCTATCGAGTTACCGCGTGTGTAGGGGCTGCGCAATGACGGCGAGAAACGCATCAACCAGCACACTTTTTGTTTCAGTACGGGTTAATACCAACAACTGAGCACACGCATCCACTTCCACCAGAGGCCGGTACGTCACGCCTTTATTCATCAAACTCTGCGTACATGCCGGCACCAACGCCACACCTTGTCCGGCGGCCACCAGCGCAATGATCGACGTGATCTGCCGGCCGGTCGGGCCCGGGCGCAAAGGCTGGCCGTGATGTCGATACAGCTGCTCGATGGACTGGTTGAGCCCCGATCCATAATCCGCCGGAAACAGGATCAACGGGTAGGCACTGAGCTGCGCCAGGTTGACGCTCGGCTGACGGGCCAACGGGCTCTCACTGGACACAGCGGCCACCAACCTTTCTTCGCCCAGGGACAGCGCTTGCACCGCTTCATCTTGCGGCAACAGGCGACTCAAACCGATATCCAGCCGCCCGTCCGCCACCTGCGCGCCCAGGCTGCCGGAGGCACATTCCACCAGGGTCAATTGCACATCGGGAAAACGCAGGGCAAACGCCTGGATCGCCTGGCTGAACAGGTCCGACAGCGCGATCGAACTCACATACCCCAGCGTCAGTTGCCCCGCAGTGCCCGCCGCCAGTTTGCCGGCGATCACTTGCGCCAACTCAACCTGCTCCAGCACACCACGGGCATAGGGCAGGAACGAGCGACCTTGCGCGGTGAGGCTGACCGTGCGGCTGGTGCGATCAAACAACTTGAAGCCCAACTCGGTCTCCAGCGCCGAGATCTGGCGTGTCAGCGGCGGCTGCGCCAAGTGCAGGCGAATGGCCGCGCGGCCGAAGTGCAATTCCTCGGCGACCGTCAGAAAGTAACGCAGCTTGCGTAGGTCGAGCATCCTGATCCTTGGGTATCGATCGGTCCGAAATCGGTATTGGTTCTAGACCTGCCGGCCATTCTATAAAGACCTCACAAAATAAAACGAGAGGTTTCATGAAACCGCGCCTGCATTGTGCCCGTCTTGCCCTGTTCCTGTGTGGCTGCGCGGCGTTTCTCAACCTGTATGCCACCCAGAGCATTCTCCAGACATTCGCCGCGCAGTTTCACATCAGCGCCAAGGCGGCGGGGTGGAGTATTACGGTGACCACCTTGGCGGTGGCGATCACCGCGCCTTTCGTCAGCCGGCTGACCGGACGCTTTGAGCAACGCACGGTGATCAGCGCTGCGGCGTTGTTGCTGGCGGTGCCTGCGTTGATGACAGCCTATGCCGACAGCTTTGCCGAGGTGCTGGTGTGGCGATTTGTGGAGGGCATGCTGATCCCGGTGGTGTTCGCCACCAGCGTGGCTTATATCGGCGACCGCTGGCGTGGCGGCACGGTCACGGAGGTCACCAGCCTTTACGTGGCCGGGACGGTGTTGGGTGGGTTTGCCGGGCGCTTTGTCACGGGTGTAATGACGGAGTACGTGGGCTGGCGCGAAGCCTTTGAATTGATGGCGGTGCTAAGCCTGATGGTGGGTGGGTTTATCCAGTTCCTGTTGCCGGTCAGCCGTGCGCGCTCCGTGAGGGTTGAAACTGCGTTTTCGGCGGTATTTCGCAAGCCTTTATTGGCCGCCTACGCGGTAGGTTTTTGCGTGCTGTTTTCCCAGGTGGCGGCGTTTACCTACGCAGGTTTGTATCTCGGATCACCGCCGTTCAGCCTGGGGCCTGCGGCGTTGGGCACGCTGTACATGGTGTTCCTGCTGGCGCTGATCGTAATTCCCATCGCCGGCCGTCTCAGCAAGGCCCGGCCACATGCTGAACTGCTGAGCGTGGCTGCGGTGCTGGGTATTACCGGCTCCGCGCTGACGCTGTTGCCCTCTTTGTGGTGCATCGTGGCAGGCCTGGCCCTCAGTTCCACCGGTGTGTTCCTGGCCCAGGCGGCGGCCAACGCATTCACCACCGCGAGCGCAGGTGACAACAAAGCCAGCGCCGTGGGCGTGTACCTCACCTGTTACTACCTGGGCGGCAGTTGCGGTGCGATTGTGCCGGCATTGATCTGGGAGCGTTGGGGCTGGGCCGGGTGCGTGGTGCTGATTATTACCTTCCAGGTGTTGACCTTGTTGATCGCGCTCACTGGCTGGAAGCCTGTTAAACCTCAACTGATCGTGACGCCATGAACGACACCTCAAACCGCCGCCGTACCTTGATCGCCGGCTGCAGTGCCCATGCCGTGCATGATGGCCTTACCGATGTCATCTACGTGCTACTCCCAATCTGGCAGGCGCAGTTTGCGCTGTCCTACGCCCAGATCGGACTGTTACGCGGTGCTTATTCCGGGATGATGGCAGTGTTCCAACTCATGGCCAGCCGCGCCGCGAAACGCTGGGGCCGTGTATCGATGCTGGTGGGCGGCACAGCACTTGCCGGTGCGGCTTATCTAATGGTGGGCCAAGCCACTGGATGGGTGATGTTGCTGCTGGCACTTCTGTTAGGTGGATTGGGCGCCAGCACCCAACACCCGCTGGCCTCTTCGATGATCAGCGACGCCTACGAGGACGGTGGCGGAATCAAGCAGGCATTGTCCCAGTACAACTTTTCCGGCGATATCGGCAAAACGCTGATTCCGGGCTTGATCGGGTTGCTGCTCACCGTCATCAGCTGGCGTGCCAGCGCCACGGTGCTGGGGTTGCTCGGCTTGGCGGCGGCGGGGCTGCTGTGGTGGCTGGTTCCTGCAAAAGCATCCGAATCCATCTCTACAAAAAACGCAAAGCCTTTCAGCGGAAGTGGCTCCGTCACCGGCCTGCGCGCCTTGATTCTCACAGGCACCCTCGACAGCGCCGTACGCATGGGCTTTCTCACCTTCCTGCCCTTTCTGCTGCAAGCGAAAGGCGCGGGCATTGCCGGTATCGGCCTGGCCCTGACGCTGCTGTTTATCGGGGGCGCATTCGGCAAATTGCTCTGCGGTTACCTGGGGGCGCGCATCGGCATGATGAAAACCGTGTGGCTAACGGAAACCAGCACCGCGTTGCTGATCGTTGCCGCCGTGTATGTGCCGCTGGCCGGGTTGATGGCGATGCTGCCGTTATTGGGCCTGGTGCTCAACGGTACGTCTTCGGTGCTGTATGGCGCCGTGCCGGACCTGGCGGGCGCTGGGAAGCGAGAGCAGGCGTTTGCAGTGTTCTACACCGGCACCATCGGTGGTGGTGCGCTGGCGCCGGTGGTGTTCGGCGGGGTTGGGGATGCGTTGGGCGTGTCGGTGGCGGTGATGGTATTGGCGGGGGGGTTGTTGGTGACGTTGCCGTTGGCGTGGGTGGTGCGGCGGGGCTTCGAGCTCAAATAATCGAGCGGTCGACCGAATGTCCAGCCCTCGCAAATAGATCGATACCGAGGGAGTGGAGTACTTTGAGTACAGTTTCGAAGCGAGGTTTTGCGCCAGGGGCGAATGCCTTGTAAAGGCTCTCACGACCCATGCCCGTTTCGGCAGCGATCTTGGTCATTCCTCGGGCTTTAGCGACGTAGCCGATGGCGCGAAGAAATTCTTGATTGTCGCCGTCGGCCAGAACCTGAGAGAGGTATTCACTGATGGCCTCGTCGCTGTCGAGCAATTCGGCCATATCAAATGTCGTCAGCGTTTGTTTCATGATCAAACCTCTTTTGCCAATTTTTTTGCTCTACGGATATCAGTGTCCTGGGAAGACTTGTCACCGCCTACCAGCAAGATGACGATCACCTTACCTCGCAAAGTGAAATAAATTCGATAACCCGAACCAACGTCTATCCGCATTTCTGAGATGCCGCTACCGAGTGTCTTGATATCGCCCAGGTTACCCATGCTGGCTCTTTCGATACGTCGACCTATTGCGATCTTTGCTCGTAGGTCGCGTACTTCTGAACGCCAGTTAATGAAGGCTTGGGTTTGCTGGATCAAATAGCTCACAGGACCTCGCGTGGCCTAACTGTATCCAAGTGGATACTTGTTGGCAATAGGAATGGCAGATGGCAAAGGCTGGGGAGGATGCGTGGGGAGCGCTTCGGTTTCAAACGTTCTTGGACGTTTTCCTGTTGCCAAAATTTGCAGTGGCAGTTCGGGGAGAGAGGCTGTATTCGAACCTTGCGGCATTGCCTACACAACCATCAGAATCGTCCGAGTTGTGCGTCTTGGGCGACCTCTTTAAGGTTCGTCTGCCGCTGCCCATCAGCGGTCGGGTTTAGTAGCTCGATTTGATCAACGGCGTATGGCTGTACCATCGTTTAGGCATGTTGGTGTCTGTGCTCAATGGTGGCTGTACGCAGGGCACTTTCGAGTGCGCCGGTTTTGTTGATCCGCCGGTCTACTAACCTGCATACAGCCGCCACCCATTGTTTAGTAGCTCTGGAAGGTGGTTCTTACCGAGGATCAACAGATGTGTAATGACTCATGTAATCCATCCGTAAAACTGTTCAGCGTCCGTCCCGAAGCCAACACCGAAGCACTGCTCGCCAACGCCTACGAAACCATCGCCGGCGCGGGAGCCATGACCAGTGAGTTCGCCGAAACCCTGCCTTCCCAACAGCGCTACCTGGCCCTTGCGATTCAGCAAATGATCGAGTTGGGGCTGATGCTGGTGGAAGCGGCGCAGGACCGCGTGGATCAAGCCGCCTAGGTCACTTGGCGCACTGCATAGGCTTGCCTTCCCAGGCCGCCCATACCAAGGGGGAGGGGAGCCAACAAATTCCAAATCTTAAAGGGACGAGGCCAGCGTAAACGGAATGCGCAATGCGCCGATCGGTCCTTCCCGCACGCCGCACATTTCATCGTGCACGCAGTGCTGAACCAGCACGCAGGGAAAGGGTGGAACCCGTTGCAACAGGCTGCGCAAATGCGTGGTGGAGCCGATGCGCAGCGGCTTGGCGTCATCGCCCTGCAGTGTCATCTCAGCGTTATCCAGCCTGACACGCGCGATATAGAAGCCACCCTCCAGCGACAGTAACTCCAGCTCTCGAACTTCACCGTTCAGGGCCAACTCAGTCAGCCTTTGCAGGTTCATGTTTCACCCTCACTGCGGGTCATTCATTGGCGACGAAAGAACAGCGTGACCTGGCCCCATTCGACGCCGAACTTGGTCATGCTGGAGCGGTTGATCAGGGTGTCCTCGTCCATCAGATACATCCAGTCATCAAAGCTCACCTCGTAGACCGAGCCGTCCACCGGCAGGTTGAGCCTGTAGCGCCAACGCAGCGCGTTACCTGCCACTTCGCCGATCGCCTCGCCGACCACATCACCCGCCCGGCCCTTCCAGCGCCCCGGGCCATCCGGTGTCAGCGTCCACACACGTTGTTGACGCGTGCCGTCGCTGTACAGAAAACGCTCGTCGAGAATCAAGGCGTTGCCCTCGCGCCGGCTGGCGATATCCACTTCAAAGCGCTTGGTGACCTCACCGGACCGCTTCTGGAAAATACCCCAGGCCTTGACGGGTTTGCTGAAGAACCGCTCCAGGTCCAGCTGCGGCTGCTGGTCAACGTAGCGCTCGACGCCTACGTTGGCGCAACTGTTCAAACTCAATATCAATACTAATGAAACCAGTAGACGTGTCATGGCTCGGCTCCGTGATTCTGCGTCAGCACGTTCGAATGATACTTGTACAAGATTATGTATTTGTACAGGTATTCCCGACGCGATGATTGATGCGTCAAATCGCGGCCATAAAAAAACCGGTCATCAAGGACCGGTTTTTTTATGCATCCCCCGTCAAACACAACTTGACGAGAAACGAGAATTTGAGTGGAGCGGGTAGAGGGAATCGAACCCTCGTCGGAAGCTTGGGAAGCTACTGTTCTACCATTAAACTATACCCGCTCAGAGCGGCTGACTTTGTACCAGATGTTCGCGGGGATTTGAAGTTTTTCTTCAAAAATGTGTGGGTTACGTGCTTGTGGGAGCAGGCAAGCCAGCTCCCCCACAAGCGTTCAAATGGCAAAGGCATGCTGCGACTGACCCTGGGGATAGCGCAACCGGCTGACTTGCCGCTGCGGTTTCAAGAAGCCCACCACCGCCTCTCGGCTGTCCCGGCACGCCGCCTTGTGCTCCATGTCCAGGAAATGCCCCGTCGCTTGAATCGTACTGAAGCTGCTGTTGGCCACATGCTGGCCAAACAGCTTGGCATCCTGGGCGCTGGTGTATTCGTCCCATTCACCGTTGAGAAACAATACCGGAATGTCGATCTGCTTGGCCGCCTTGAGGTAGCACAGGCGGTCACTGTTGAGCACATGGCTGATGTGAAAGTGCATCTGCCCATACTCATGCTCGGCCAGGCTGCTCACGTGCTTGTAGTTGAAGCGCTTGAACAGTGACGGCAGGTGTTTGCCGATGGTGCTGTTGACGAGGTGGCCGACGCGGTCGCGGTCGAGGTTGCCGAGGTAGTCGACGCCGCGTTCGAGGTAGTCGCGCATTGGGGCGTTGATCACCGGGGAGAACGAACTGATCACGGCCTTCTCCACGCGACGTGGGCGATGGGCGAGGGCGACCAGGGTGGCGGCGCCGCCCCAGGAAAATGACAGTACGTGCTCGGCGGCGAAGTGGTCGATGAGTTCCAGCAGGAGCTGGCCTTCAACTTCCTTCGTCAGCATTTGCTCATGACGGTTATGGATTTTGGAGCGGCCAGCGTAGGGCTGGTCGTACAAAACCACATTGAATTGCGGGTACAGGCTTTTCACGGTTTGGGCGAAGGATGCCGTGGTGGCCATGGAGCCGTTGACCAGGATGATGGTCTTTGCAGCAGCGTCCGCGCGATAGAACTCCGTGTAAACCCGATACTGACCCTGTATATCCAGCACAGCGATTTCTGGCCTCATGTCGTAAGACTCCTGGCAAGCGGGTAGAGCGCGCAGATCACTCTGCACGAGCTTTGTGACAGGTAGGCATACGCCTGGAAAAGGAGGGCCCATGTCGGTCCGATGACGGCTGGCCGACGGCTGTTGTTATGGCGGGCTGTTTGCCTGAGAGGCCCGTAGATCAAGCGCGGGCGGGGCAAGGTGTTTCTTGGAGGTTATAGGCGACTCGCCAGTCATATTTAAACTGGTGATCCTGATTCAAGCAGCAGAGGTGCTACCCCGCAAGGCGACAGGACTTTTTTTTGCCATCACCGGCCGAACGGTCGTCAGACCTGTCGGATTTCGTCGTCGGTCAGCGCTCGATACTCGCCTGGAGCAAGGGCGGCATCCAACACCAAGGGGCCCATGCGCTCGCGATGCAGGCCGATCACCTTGTTATCAAAGTGCCCGAACATGCGTTTTACTTGGTGGTAGCGGCCTTCAACGATGCTCAGCCGTGCGGTAGTCGGCCCCAGCAATTCCAACTCGGCGGGTTGGGTGGTGAGGTCTTCGAATGCGAAGTACAGACCCTCGGTAAAGGTACTCGCATATTCAGGGCCGATAGCCTGCTCGGTCTCTACGAGGTAGACCTTGGGCAGTTTGGTCTGTGGCTGCGTCAGCCGCCTCGACCATTGGCCATCGTTGGTGATCAGCATCAGACCGGTGGTGTTGAAATCCAGACGACCGGCAATGTGCAGCTCATGTTTGTCCGGCTCAGCAAGTAAATCCAGCACGGTTGGGTGCTGTGGGTCCGCGGTTGCGCTTACGCAACCCTGGGGTTTGTGCAGCATGAAGTAGCGCGCCGGTTTGCCGGCTTGCAACACTTCATCGTCAACGCACACACGGCTGAACTCACGAACCTCATGATGAGGATCACTGACGGCAACACCATCCACAGACACACGCCGTTCAACCAGCAACAAGCGAACCTGGTGGCGATTGAAGCGCGGCAGGTTACTGAGGAAACGGTCAACCCGCATTATTTCGGCTCAGCTGCGCGTAACTGCTCATCCACTTGGGCACAACGCGGGCACAGGCAGGCCTTGTTGCGCAGTTCCAAGGGCAGGGCTTCGAGCACTGCTGGGTCGATGTTGACGCTAAAGCACCAGCAGGCTTGGTCGGCTGTGCGCGGGTCGGCCAGGGTGCAGTCGTTGCGCGCGCCGCAGGCGGGGCAGTGAGTGGGGGTGGTCATGGTGGGTTCAGGAAACATCGCGGAAGTCTCCACACGATACCAGATCGTCGGAAACAGATGTTTCAACCTATGTCCAAAACGCACCAGATTCAGTTTTTGATGTCCCATATTTTGTCATCCGGCGAAAGCTGGATGCCGCCCTCCAGCGTCGCTGGAGGTGCTCTTCCGCGGTCCAGGAGGCCGCCATGTATCGACGACTGCTGCTCAGCGCTTTACTCGGTCTGACCCTTTCCGCTTGCGTGCCCTATTACGATGGCGGCCAGAGCTATTACCGTTCGGAGGTCTACACCTCACCGGCACCGGTGTATTACTACGGCGGCGGCACGGCGTATCAGTACCGCCGTGATTACTACCCCGCACCGCGCTACTACGCGCCACAACCGCGCTATTACTCGGCCCCGCGTTATTACCAGCCGGCCCCGCGTTACTACGGGCCGCGTGCCGGTTACCGGCCGTATCCGAACCAGGGCTGGGGCGGTGATCGTTGGGGAAATGGGGGGCATGGACGCGGTTCCGACCATGGAGGTGGCCGCGGCGGTCACCGTTGACAGGCCAGTGATGCAAGCGGCGCATGAAGCGCCGCTTTTTTATGGGCGCCAATAATCAATAATCCGACAAGTCCGCCAACGGATGGCGGCCTTCCCACACCTTGTTGAAATGCGCCTGGACCACCGCCTCCGGGATCGTATTGATATCGGGCCAATGCCAATGGGGCGCCTGGTCCTTGTCGATCAACCGTGCGCGCACCCCTTCACTGAATTCCGGGTGACGGCAGCAATTGAGGCTCATCGTGTATTCCATCTGGAACACCTGCGCCAGGGACAGGTGTCGGGCACGCTGGATCTGCTCCCACACCAGATGAGCGGTCAACGGGCAGCCTTCGCTCAGCGTCTTACCGGCGCGGCTGAACAGGGGATCGGCATGCTCACGCAGTGGGCTCAAGTTGCGCCAGGCACACCGCACATCTCCCACGTCCAGCCATTCGTCGATCTGGGCCCGGCGCGGCAGCCACTGCGCTTCAGGTTGCTGGTCGACAGCTTCCTGGGCCAGCGCCTTGAGCAGGCTGTTGAGTTGCATCGCGGTCTGTTCCTGCCAGTTCAGTTGCAGCAAGCCATCGAGTAACTCGTCTTGCTGATCATCGCGCAGGAAGCGGTCGGCCAGGCCCAGGTCCAACGCATCGCGACCGTTGATGTGCGCGCCGGTCAGCCCGAGGAACAGCCCGAGCTTGCCCGGCAGGCGTGACAGAAACCAACTGGCGCCGACGTCCGGGTACAGGCCGATGCTGATCTCCGGCATGGCCAACCGGCTGCTCGGCGTGACGATGCGCACTGCGGCGCTTTGCAGCAGGCCCATACCGCCCCCCAGCACATAGCCGTGGCCCCAGCAAATCACCGGTTTTGGGTAAGTGTGCAGGCGGTAATCCAAACGGTATTCCGCCGCAAAAAATTGCGCCGCCAGGGCTGGCACCACGCCAGGCTGTTCCCGACAGGCCTGCGCGAGGCTGCGCACTTCGCCCCCGGCGCAAAACGCCTTGGGACCATTGCCGCGCAGCAGTACACAGTGGATGTTCGGATCCTTGGCCCAGGCGTCCAGGCGTTCGCCCAGGGCCAGGATCATCGGTAGGGAAAGGGCATTGAGGGATTTTTCAGCGTCGAGGCTGGCGATGCCGATGCGGGCACCGTCGCTGCCGGTCAGCTCTTCGAAGTGCAGGTTCATCGTGACCTCAATCGATAAGGTGAAGGATGAGTATGATCGCTTCGTAGGAAAGCGCCGTTGGTGTGTCAGATCAATTGACAAGCGGGGTCGGCTTTCCTAGGGTTCGCCTCATTCTTTTTTACAAGACTATTCAACCATGACCGAAGACGACCGTATCAAACTCGAACCTAGCTGGAAACACGCCTTGCGGGATCAGTTCGAGCAGCCGTACATGGCCCAGTTACGCGAGTTCCTGCGCCAGGAACATGCCGCCGGCAAAGAGATCTACCCGCCCGGCCCACTGATTTTCAACGCGCTCAATTCCACACCGTTGGATAAGGTCAAAGTCGTGATCCTCGGCCAGGACCCTTACCACGGTCCCGGCCAGGCCCACGGTTTGTGCTTCTCGGTGCAACCGGGCGTGCCGGCGCCACCGTCGCTGGTCAATATCTACAAAGAGCTCAAGCGTGATCTGAACATCGACATCCCCAACCATGGCTACCTGCAAAGCTGGGCCGACCAAGGCGTGCTGATGCTCAACACCACCATGACCGTCGAGCGCGCCAACGCCAACGCCCATGCGGGCAAGGGCTGGCAGTTCTTTACCGATCGGATTATCGAAGTGGTCAGCGAGCATCAGCCGCATCTGGTGTTCCTGTTGTGGGGTGCCCATGCCCAGGGTAAACAGAAACTGATCGACGCGACCAAGCACCTGGTGCTGACGTCAGTACACCCGTCACCATTGTCGGCGTATCGCGGGTTCCTAGGGTGCGGGCACTTCAGCCGGACCAACAAGTTTCTTGAGCAGAATGGCGAGACGCCGATCGAGTGGCGGTTGCCGTCTGCCTGACGGGTGTGGCGCTAAAGCCTGACCATGGACACCGAGCTATTTCCGATATCAGCGACATACGCATTGCGGCCATCCGGAGCGACAACTATACCTCGCGGTTTGTCGAACCCTTTAATAGTGCCAGTGATGCGGTTCAGACGGGTGTCAATGATGCTGATCTGACCGCCGTCTGTTTCAGTGATATACGCCATTTCGCTGAGTCGATTGAAGGCAATGCGCCAAGGTCCCATAAGGCCGTTGATCTCCCCGCTGACATCAGGAATCAGTGCATCGCCAATGGTCATCCTTCCACTGTCGCGGTGGGAGATGTAGACACGTGGATAGCGCGGGCTGTAACCGATAGCCGTGGGGATGCCCACGGCGGTTTTGATCGTTGCGAGGACGTTGTTGTTCGCGAGATCGACGATGACCCAGCCATCCAGATCCGTGGCAATGTGAGCGCGAGCGTCATCGGGCGCCACTAGAATTTCCTTGGGGCTACGCACCGAGGTCTCCCCCACGCGTTGATGATTGCTGGTATCAAGGGCAACCAGTTTCGAGGCGCCGTGGTCGGCTACGTACAGTCTTGTACCCGTCGAATTCAGCGCTATGCCGTTAACGGTGATGAATCCTGTGATGGTCTCGACGACGGTGTTGTTCAAGGTTTCGATAACGTTAATGGACGTTCCAGTCGCGACGCTGTTGTCACTCACATAAATAGATGAGCCATCTGCTTTGATAGCTATCCATATGGGAGAACCCAGTCCTGTTATGGTCTGAATGATACTCAGGGGCTGGGTGCTCAGGGCGGTGACGGAGCCTGGTGTAGTGGCACTCGTCACATACAGGCGTGTTCCCGCGCGGTTCATTACCAGGTTGTTGGGGGCGCCCGGTAGTGCGAGGGTTTCCACGATCGCTGCGGGTGCAACGGTGTCATCAGGGGAGGCGTGTGGGTCATTAATTTCCGTCATTTGGGCATTCCTGCAGAACGAGATGGTGTCGGTATTGCGAGTGTTATCGCACTACGTGCGCTGAGTTAAGCGCTCAGGGGGCGGGGTGCCTACTGTGGTAAATGACAGTTCAGATGAGCGGTAATGGTTCCCGGTGGAACCACGACCAAAGCACGGCTCAGGGCTGGCGGTTCCAATGCCTGAACAACGGCTCCGCCAGAAACAGCACAAACAACAACCGCATGACCTGCATCGCTGTCACCAGTGGCACCGACAGTTGCAGGGTCTCCGCCGTCAGACTCATCTCGGCAATCCCGCCGGGCATCATGCCCAGGGTCAGCGAGCGCAGGTCCAGATGGGTCAACGCACTCAACCCAACCGCCGCCAAGGTTGCCAGCGCCATGGTCAAGGCCGTACCAATCAGGGTGCGGCCCATGAACGATGGCGCCCGGCGAAAGAACTGCCGGTTGAAATGGCAGCCCAAACCGCTGCCGATCAACCATTGGCCAATCTGGCTGCCCCCGTCTGGCAGACCGATATGCAAATCCCACACGACGCTGGCCGTCGCACTCACCAGCAGCGGCCCGAACAACCAAGGGTTCGGCTGACGCAAACGCTGCCAACCCCAGGCCACCAGCGCGCCTATCGGAAACAGCACCAACAGCCAAGGCCAACTCACCGGCGCCGGATGAAACTGCGGCGCGCCGCCTTCCAGCAAGTATTTGAAGATTGCCGGTACACACAGCACTACCACCAGCACCCGCAGACTCTGCCCCGCCGCGACACGGCTGAGCACCGCGCCATTGCGTGCGCCGAGGTTGACCATCTCACCGGAACCGCCCGGCATGCTCGAGAAAAACGCGGTGGCGCGGTCTTCACCGCTGCGGCGCATCAACCACACACCGACCACGCTTGACAGGCTGGTGACCAGCGCACCGAAGAAGATCAGCCCGAAGTGACTCATCACCTGCTCGATCACCACCGGAGTGAAGTGCAGCCCAATGCCAATCCCGACGACCCATTGGCCGCATTTGCGCCCACCGGGAATCTCCGCCAATTGCCACGGCGTGAGGCAACGCACCAGGATGATCGCCAGCAACGAGCCGACCATGTACGGCAAAGGCCAGCCGACGAGGCTGGCCAGGTAACCGCCGGCCAGGCCGACCAGCGGTGTTCCCCACCAATGTTTAAAGGTGACCTCAGACATCGGCCACGGCACGACGCTGCAGGGCACGTTTGCGGTAGATGCGGATCAACGGGAAGGCCAGCATCAACGCTGTCAGCACCCATACACCAAAGGTGATCGGGCTCGACCAGAGGATCTGCAGGTCACCGTTGGAGATCGACAGCGCACGGCGCAGGTTCTGCTCCATCAAACCGCCGAGGATAAAGCCCAGCAGCACCGGCGACAGCGGGAAATCGAGCTTGCGCAGGATGTAGCCGAAGATGCCGATGCCGACCATCAGGAACAGGTCGAAGGTGGTGGCGTGAACCGCGTACACACCAATCGCCGTGATGATGGCGATTACCGGCACCAGCGCCCAGTTCGGCACGGCCAGGATGCGCGTGAAGATGCGGATCATCGGGATGTTGAGGATCACCAGCATGATGTTGGCGATGAACAACGACGCGATCAGGCCCCAGACGATGTCGGGTTGCTGTTGGAACAGCAGCGGGCCAGGGGTGATGTTGTACAGCGACAGGGCGCCGATCATCACCGCCGTGGTGCCCGAACCGGGTACGCCGAGGGTCAGCATCGGCACCAGGGCGCCGCAGGCGGACGCGCCGATGGCGGTTTCCGGCGCCGCCAGGCCGCGCATGTCGCCCTGGCCGAACTTGCCACTGGCACCGGCCAGGCGTTTTTCGGTCATGTAGGCAACGGCTGAGGCCAAGGTCGCACCGGCACCTGGCAAGACGCCCATGATGAAACCCAGCAAACCGCAGCGGATGTTGACGACAAAGACCGCGCCCGCTTCCTTGAGGTTGAACATCATACGGCCCGTGGCCTTCACGGCTTCCTGGCCACGGTGGGTTTTTTCCAGCAGCAACAGGATCTCACTGATGGAGAACAGGCCCAGCACCAACACCACAAACTGGATGCCGTCGGTGAGGTGGATGTTGTCGCCGGTAAACCGGTACACGCCGCTGTTGGCGTCGATGCCCACCGCCGAAAGGAACAGGCCGATCAGCGCTGCGACAAAGGTCTTCAACGGCTTGTCACCGGCCATGCCGCCGAGACAGACAATCGCGAACACCATCAGTACGAAATATTCCGCCGGCCCGAAGGCAATCGCCCATTTGGCCAGCAACGGCGCAAACAGCACCATGCCGCAGGTGGCGATAAACGCGCCGATGAACGAACTCCACGCCGACAACGACAGCGCCACGCCGGCCAGGCCTTTGCGGGCCATCGGGTAGCCGTCGAGGGTGGTCATCACGGTAGAGGCTTCGCCTGGGATATTCAGCAGGATCGAGCTGATACGCCCGCCGTATTCGCAGCCCAGGTACACGGCTGCCAGCAGAATCAAGGCTGATTCCGGCGGCAGGCCCAGGGCGAACGCGATGGGGATCAACAACGCCACGCCGTTGATCGGGCCCAGGCCCGGCAACAGGCCGACCACGGTGCCGATCAGGGTGCCGCACAGTGCGGTCACCAAGTTGTAAGGGGACAGTGCAACGCCGAAGCCCTGGCCCAAATAGCCGAAAGTATCCATATCAGTTCTCCAGAACGTCGAGCAGGCCGAGGGGCAGCGGCACATCCATGGCTTTATCGAACAGCAGGTAAAGACCAATAGCCATCAGGCTGACGATCACCACGCTCGGTAGCCAGCGGCCGCCATACAGGCGCGCCATCGGAATGCCGATCAGCATGCTGCTGAGGATAAAACCCAGGGATTCGAAGGTGCCGGCGAACACGATCAACAAGCCGACACAGATGCCGATCTTGATCAGGGTTTCGCGGTCCAGCGCGGGTTCTTCTTCAGTGTGTTTGGTCGGCTGTGGGCGGAACAGCATGTAGATAAGTGCCAGGCTCATCAGCCCAAGCATCAGCAGCGGGTAGGCGCGAGGTCCTACTGGCTCGTAGGAAAACGACGCCTGATACGGCCAGGCCATCAGGGCCAGGCCGGCACAGGCCATTAACAGCACTGAGGCGAAAATGCGTTGTAAGAGCATGTGAAACTCCTGGGCCGCGCCCCGGTTGAAAGGAGCGTGGCCGTGCGACAGGAAGGGGCGATTACTGGATCAGGCCAAACTCTTTGGCCAGCACTTTGTAGTCAGCCACCTGTTTCTTCACGTAGGTGTCCAGCTCCGGGCCGGTCATGGCGAACGGGAACAGCTCGCGCTGGTCACGCAGCTTGGCGAACTCTTCCGAGGCCAGCAGTTTGTCGAAGGCGTCTTTCCACCAGGCGTAGTCGGCATCGCTGACTTTTGGCCCGAGGTAGAAACCGCGCACCACCGGCCAGACGATGTCGTAGCCTTGCTCTTTGGCGGTCGGAATGTTCTTCATTTCCGGCTCGTCCAGGCGCTGTTCGGAGAACACCGCCAGCAGGCGCATGTCACCGCTGAGGATGTGCGGCATGGAGTCGGAGATGTCGGTACTGCCCACCTGGATGTGGCCGCCGAGCAGGGCGGTGGCGATTTCGCCGCCGCCTTCGAGGGCCACGTAACGCAGCTCGCGCGGGTTGATCCCGGCGGCCTTGGCGATCAAGGCGGTTTGCATCCAGTCCTGGCTGCCGACGGTGCCGCCGGAACCGATCACTACACTGCCCGGATCTTTTTTCAGGGCTTTGACCAGATCGTCGAGGGTCTTGTAGGGCGAATCGGCTTTCACTGCGATGGCACCGTAGCTGGTGCCGACCGCTGCCAGCCAACGCACGGCGCTTTCATCGAAACGACCAAACTTGCCCTGGGCCAGGTTCAACAGCGAACCGCTGGACCAGGCTACCAGGGTGCCAGCATCCGCCGGGCGCTGGGCGACCACGGCGTTGTAGGCCACCGCACCCACGCCGCCAGGCATGTAGGTCACGCGCATCGGCTTGCTCAGCAGCTTCTCGTTGACCAGCGCGCTTTGCGCCAGTTTGCAGGTCAGGTCGAAACCGCCGCCAGGCGAGGCCGGGGCGATGCATTCCGGGCGCTTGGGTTCGTCGGCGGCCAGCAGTTGGCCGGCGAACAGCATGCAGCCGGCGGCGAGGGCCAATTTACGCAGTGAAGGGGTCATGGTTATCTCCATCTTTGTTGTTATGAGGGGGTACTACCAAAGGGCGACGCTATAGCTGACCAGCAAGCGCATTTCATCCGCATCACGGGCTGAGTAGTTGGAACGGTAAGTGGCGTTGCGCAGGCGCACGGCCACATCCTTGAATGTGCCGCTTTGCACCACGTACTTGATCTCGCTGTTGCGCTCCCATTCCTTGCCGGTCTCGCCGTTCTTGAGCTTGATGTTGTCACCCGAGAGGTAACGGCTCATGAAGCTCAGGCCGGGGATGCCCAGCTTGGCGAAGTCGAAGTCGTAACGTGCCTGCCAGGAACGCTCTTCGGCGCCGGCAAAGTCGTTGATCTGCACGAAGTTGACCAGGTACGGGTCGCTGCCATCCACATAGGGGAACGCGCTGTCGCCGGACATGTGCTGGTAGCCGGCGCTGAGCTTGTGGCCATTGAGGGCATAGCTGAACAGGCCGTTGAGGGATGTATTGTCGATCTTGCCGCCACGCGCGCTGCCGGTGTCATCACTGATGGCCAGGCGCAGGTCGGTGGCGAAGGTGCCGGGGCCCATCGGGCGTGCGGCCACCAGGCCGAGGAAGTGCTGGCGGTACACGTCGTCGAGTTGGGCGAAGTGGTAGCTGCCGGTGATCTTGTCGGCGAACTTGTAGTCGGCGCCGCCAAAGTTGAAGTGCTTGCCGGTGGCGCCGCTGACAAAGCGGCTGTTCTTGTTGTTGAGGGCAATGTCTTCGTAGTTGCTGTCGTCGCGGTCCTTGGCCTTGTCCAGGCGGCCCCCGGTGAACACCAGGTTTTTGAATTCCTTGGAGGTGATCAGGCCGCCGTTGAAAGTCTGCGGCAGGATGCGGCCGTCATTGGGCTTGAGGATCGGCAGCTCGGGGATCAGCGAGCCGATTTTCAGCTCGGTGGCCGAGATCTTCACTTTGCCGGTCAGGCCCAGCTTGGAGTACTCGTCGGCGGCGCGGCCATCGTCGTGGGTGGGCAACAGGCCGGTGCCGGTACGGTCGGGGCTGGAGTCGAGCTTGACCCCGAGCATGCCCAGCGCATCCACGCCAAAGCCGACGGTGCCGTCGGTGTAGCCCGATTGCAGGTTGAGCATGAAGCCCTGGGCCCATTCGTCGCGCTTGGATTGTTGCGCGCTGGTGCCGTCGCGGAAGTCGCGGTTGAAGTACATGTTGCGGGTTTCCAGGGTCGCGCTACTGTCTTCGAAGAAGGCAGCCTGGCTAAGCGGCGAAAAGCCGGCAAGGGTAGCAGCACTGGCGAGGGCGGTCTGGGTCAGGCGAGAAAAACGAACAGGCGAGGGGGCCTGGGGCTGTGTCGACAGCATCGTTGTGTACTCCGTTATTGTTCTTATTTTGGCGAAAACGCTTCAAGGCGTTTTTCGGGCGCGGCGCGAAGGCAGCTCGGCGGGCATAGACCACCGTGACTGGATGCTAAAGGGCGAAGCTTTCACTAACCTTTCAGTGGCCTTTCAATGTTTTCGGGCTTCACAGGCCAGGCGGCGCCTGTAAACTGCCCGCCAAAGCGTGGCGCCGACCACCCCTGAACGAGGTAGAAATCCATGCGTGTCCTGCTGGTTGAAGACCATCTGCAACTTGCCGAAAGTGTCGCGCAAGCGCTCAAGAGCACGGGTCTGACCGTTGACGTGCTGCACGATGGCGTGGCGGCGGACCTGGCCCTGAGCAGCGAGGAGTACGCGGCGGCGATCCTCGATGTGGGGCTGCCGCGCATGGACGGTTTCGAAGTGCTTGCACGTTTGCGCGCCCGTGGGAAGAATCTGCCCGTGCTGATGCTGACGGCGCGCAGTGATGTGAAAGACCGTGTGCACGGTTTGAACCTGGGGGCCGACGACTACCTTGCCAAACCTTTCGAACTCACCGAGTTGGAAGCGCGGGTCAAGGCATTGTTGCGGCGCAGTGTATTGGGCGGCGAGCGCCAACAGGCCTGCGGCGTGTTGGTCTATGACCTCGACACGCGGCGCTTTACCGTGGGCGGCGAGCTGATGACGCTCACCTCCCGCGAGCAAGCGGTGCTGGAGGCGCTGATTGCCCGGCCGGGCCGGGTGATGAGCAAGGAGCAACTGGCTTCCCAGGTGTTCGGCCTGGACGAAGAAGCCAGCCCCGATGCCATCGAAATCTACGTGCATCGCCTGCGCAAGAAACTCGACGGCCAGCCCATTGCCATCGTGACCTTCCGCGGCCTCGGCTACCTGCTGGAAGCCCGCGATGCATAAGCCCAGCAGCCTGCGCTGGCGCCTGCTGTGGAACTTGGCGCTGTTGTTGGTGCTGTTGATGCTCGCCAGTGGCATGAGCGCTTATTGGAATGGTCGCGAAGCTGCTGACACCGCCTACGACCGCACGCTGTTGGCCTCCGCGCGCACCATCGCCGCGGGTTTGACCCAGGTGGATGGCACCTTGAGTGCGAATGTGCCCTATGTCGCGTTGGACACGTTTGCCTACGACAGCGCCGGGCGCATTTATTACCAGGTCAACGACATCGACCAGAAGCTGATCTCCGGCTACGAAAACCTGCCCGGCCCACCGCCGGGTACACCACGCACCGACGATTATCCGGCGCTGGCACGTTTCTATGACGCCATGTATCAGGGGCAGCAGGTGCGGGTGGTGAGCCTGCTCAAGGCGGTCTCTGAGCCAAACATGAACGGCATGGCGGAAATCCGCGTCGCTGAAACCGATGAGGCGCGTGTGAGCATGGCCCGCAGTTTGATGGCGGACACTTTGCTGCGCCTGGGGATGCTCGCTGTCGGCGCATTGCTGCTGGTGTGGTTTGCGGTCAGCGCGGCGTTGCGCCCGCTGGAGCGCCTGCGCACGGCGGTAGAGGAGCGTCAGCCTGACGACTTGCGCCCGTTGCCCTTGGTGGAAGTGCAGCATGAGTTCGGCCCGCTGGTGCGCTCCCTCAACCACTTCACCGAACGCCTGCGCGGCCAATTCGAGCGGCAGGCGCAGTTTATTGCCGATGCGGCCCATGAGCTGCGTACGCCGCTCGCGGCGCTCAAGGCCCGGTTAGAACTAGGCTTGCGTGCCGAGGATCCGGCTACCTGGCGCAGTACCCTGGAAACCGCAGCCCAGGGCACCGACCGTCTGACGCATCTGGCTAATCAATTGTTGTCCCTGGCGCGCATTGAAAATGGCGCCCGCGCGATTGCCGAAGGTGGCGCGCAGTTGCTCGACCTCAGCCAGTTGGCCCGGGAACTGGGTATGGCCATGGCGCCGTTGGCCCACGCACGCGGCGTGGCGCTGGCGTTGGAGGCCGACGAGCCGGTGTGGCTGCGCGGTGAGCCGACCTTGTTGAATGAGCTGTTGAGCAATCTGGTGGACAACGCCCTGGCCCACACGCCACCGGGTGGCAATGTGATTCTGCGGGTGACGGCGCCGGCGGTACTGGAAGTGGAAGACGATGGCCCAGGCATTCCGCTGGATGAGCGGGACCGTGTGTTCGAGCGTTTCTACCGTCGCAGCCAGCAGGGCATGGGGTCTGGCCTGGGATTGGCGATTGTCGGTGAGATTTGCCGGGCGCACCTGGCACAGATCAGCCTGCATGATGGCGAACTGGCCGGGTTGAAAGTGCGGGTGAGTTTTATCGCGGGCTGATCAATAGAACATCGAGCGGGCTTCATCCAACTCGGCGCGCAAGGCGTCGCTGTACGGGTCGAACCGCAGTTTCTTGATCGCAGGCAAGGTCGAGACCGCTACGCTGGCCAACGGGTGATCGGTGCCGCGATGGCAATACAACACAGCCACCTGCACCAGGTCGACGTAGTCGAGGCTGGCCGAATCGCGCTCCAGGTTGAGGTATTGGCCGGGCAGTTTGGCAAGCATTTCCGGGAAGTCCCAGCCACTCAATAGCTTGTCACCGAGCAACGGGTGGATGCTCTCGATCACGTGGTTGAGGCTGACCGGGTCCGCGAGCAACTCGTAATGGTCTTCGGCGTACGTCAGGATCGGCAGCACGCCGATCTGGTGCACCAGGCCGCCGAGAGCCGCCTGGTCTGGCTTGAGCTGGCTGTGGCTGCGGCACAGGGCGTAACTGACGCCCGCCACTTCCAGGCTGCGGCGCCACACATCGCGCATCTTTTGTTCGACCACGTCGGAGCGGGCGTGGAAGATCTGCTCCATCACCAGGCCAATCGCCAGGTTGCTGCTGTAGTTGGTGCCCAGCCGGGTGATGGCGGTGTGCAGGTCGGTGACTTCCTGGGTGGCGCGCAACAACGGGCTGTTGACCACTTTGATCAGGCGCGCCGACAGCGCGGTATCGCGACCGATCACTTTGCTCAAGTGGCTGATGCTGATTTCCGGGTCTTCAGCGGCCTGACGAATATTCAGGGCCACTTCCGGCAATGTCGGCAGAACCAGGTCATCGTTGTCGATGGCCGTCACTAAAGCCTGTTGGACTTTTTCCGCCAGCTTGTTCATTCATGCTCTCTAGGGTGTTGCAAAAAGGTACGGCGATCAGCGCTGGATCTCTCGATCACGGTCGAGCGTGTAAGGCAGGTCGAGCAGTTGCACGCCGGGACCTTCCAATGTGCCTACGTGCACATCGCCACTATCGGCAGCTTCGGCTTGCAACACGGCCAGAAGTTCAATGCTCTCGCCGGCTTTTGCGGCAAGCACCACTTCGCCGATTGCACTGTTGTGGCTGGGGGAAAACAGCGGAGTGCCTGGCTCGGGCAGTTCAGGCGCATTGAGGCTCAAGCGGTACAGACGACGTTTGAGTTTGCCCAGGTACTGCATGCGCGCGACAATTTCCTGGCCGGTGTAGCAGCCTTTCTTGAAGCTCACGCCACCCACGGCCTGCAGGTTGAGCATCTGCGGGATGAACAGCTCGCGGGTTTGTGGCATGACTTGGCCGATGCCTGCACGGATTTGCCCAAGCAGCCACTCATTCAGATCGGTTTGATCGAGGGTTGCAGCCAATTGATTGCGTACGGCTTCGCCGTGCTCGGCAGGCACCCAGAGTTCAGCGCGACCTGGGGAGACGCGGATGGCGATCAACGCATCGTTGCGCACAACACTGTCGGTCTCGGTCTCGGTCGACAGCTCAAGGCCGAGGCTGGCCAGGGCCGTGTCCGCATTCACCAGGCCGAAGCGCACCCAGGCGGCGCTTTCGTCGGTGAGCTTAGACTTGGAGAATACGGCGTACTTCTTCAGGTCGGCCAGCTGCGGTTCCAGCAGCTCGGTGGCCATGGCCAGCAACACGCCGTCACCTTGCAGCAGGATGCGGAAGCTCGACTGCATGCGCCCTTTTTGCGTGCAGCGCGCGCCGAGGCTGGCCTGGGTATCGCTCAGGTAATTGAGGTTGCAGGTCAGTTGGCCCTGAAGGAATTTGGTGGCATCAGCGCCGCGGACGGCGAGAACGCCTTCGTGGGACAGGGGGCAGAAGAAAGCAGAGTCAGCCATGGGTCATCGCAGGTCAAAAAGTCATGGGTGCATCATAGAGGGGCGCCCGGCAAATGGATAGTTTCCGTATGGGGCGACCAAAGCCGACTGTTCCGGTGCCGTCGGGCCTGTATACTTGCCGCCTATTTGAGGAGCGCTCCATGGTCGAAGATGTAGAAATCAATCGTCTCTACTGGCACAGCCGTCGTGGCATGCTGGAGTTGGATGTGTTGCTGGTGCCTTTCACCAAAGAGGTCTATGAAACGCTCAATCAGGTGGATCGCGACCTCTACGTCAGGCTGCTGACTTGTGAAGACCAGGACATGTTCGGCTGGTTCATGGAGCGCGCCGAATCTGAAGACCCAGAGCTGCAGCGCATGGTTCGGATGATCCTGGACCGTGTCCAGCCCAAGTAATACATTCGAATGCCGCTGGCAGGCCTCACGGCTGTTGCTGGCGGGGTATTTCCTTGCCCAGCTGTTCGCGCTGGGTGCGCTTTGGTTTCTTGATCTGTCCTATTCAAGTCTTGGCCTGCTGGTGTGTCTGGCGCACGCGGCCTGGGTTTTGCCGCGCTCTGTCCTGTTGACTCACCGTTCGTCGATTCATGGCCTGCGTCGCGACGCCGATGGCTGGCAGTTGCTCAGTGCGCAGCGGGGCTGGCACAGCGTGCAGTTGCGACCGGACAGCCTCGCATTGCCGTTGATCGTCGTGCTGCGCTACCGGGTGCCGGGCGAATGGCGGATACGTTCGGTGTGTGTGCCCAGGGATTCGCAGGTCGCCGATGTGCATCGACGCCTGCGGGTTCGTCTGAAGTTCAGCCGCCGTAGGTGGTTGGCACCAGGATAGTGTCGCGGGCCTCGGGCAGCATCTGCGGGTAATCGAGGGTGTAATGCAGGCCGCGGCTTTCCTTGCGTTCCATGGCCGAGCGAATCATCAGTTCCGCCACCTGGGCCAGGTTGCGCAACTCGATCAAGTCGCGGCTGACCTTGTAGTTACTGTAGAACTCGTCGATTTCATCCAGCAGCAACCGCACCCGATGCTGTGCGCGTTGCAGGCGTTTGTTGGTGCGCACGATCCCCACGTAGTCCCACATGAAGCGGCGCAGTTCGTCCCAGTTATGGGCGATGATCACGTCTTCGTCCGAGTCGGTGACTTGGCTGGCGTCCCAGCGGGGCAGGGCGGCGGGCACCGGAATGCGCGGTAGCTGTTCAAGGATGTCTGCCGCCGCCGAGCGCGCATAGACGAAACATTCCAGCAGCGAGTTGCTGGCCATGCGGTTGGCGCCGTGCAGGCCGGTAAAGCTGGTTTCGCCAATCGCATACAGGCCCGGGACATCGGTGCGACCGTGCTGGTCGACCATTACGCCACCGCAGGTGTAGTGCGCAGCCGGCACCACGGGGATCGGGCCTTGGGTGATGTCGATGTTGAAGGCCAGGCAACGCTCGTAGACCGTAGGGAAGTGAGTCTTGATGAAAGCTTCGGGCTTGTGGCTGATGTCCAGGTAGACGCAGTCGATGCCCAGGCGCTTCATTTCATGGTCGATGGCGCGGGCGACGATATCGCGCGGGGCCAATTCGGCGCGTGGGTCGAAGCGCTGCATGAAGCGTTCGCCGTTGGGCAGTTTCAGGTGGGCGCCTTCGCCGCGCAGGGCTTCGGTAATCAGGAAACTCTTGGCTTGCGGGTGATACAGGCAAGTGGGGTGGAACTGGTTGAATTCCAGGTTGGCCACCCGGCAGCCCGAACGCCAGGCCATGGCAATGCCGTCGCCACAGGCACCGTCGGGGTTGCTGGTATAGAGGTAGACCTTGGCCGCGCCGCCGGAGGCAAGAATGGTGAAGCGCGCGCCGTAGGTATCGACTTCGCCGCTGGCGCGGTTGAGCACGTAGGCGCCGAGGCAGCGCTCGCCGTCCAGGCCCAGGCGTTTTTCGGTGATCAGGTCGACGGCGACGCGTTGTTCCAGTAATTCGATATTGGGGCGCTGGCGAGCTTGTTCGAGCAGTGTCTTGAAAATGGCGGCGCCAGTGGCGTCTGCCGCATGGATGATGCGGCGGTGGCTGTGACCGCCTTCGCGGGTCAGATGGAACTCAAAACCGCCGTCGTCGCTGCCTGCGTGTTCGTCGCGGGTAAAAGGGACGCCTTGATCGATCAGCCATTGGATGGCTTCACGGCTGTGCTCGACGGTGAAGCGCACCGCGTCTTCATTGCACAGGCCCCCGCCCGCATTGAGGGTATCCTCGACGTGGGATTGCACTGTATCGGTGTCGTCCAGCACGGCGGCGACACCGCCCTGGGCCCAGAATGTCGAGCCGTTGGCCAGGTCGCCCTTGCTCAGTACCGCAATGCGCAGGTGGCTGGGGAGGGTCAGCGCAAGGCTCAAACCGGCCGCGCCGCTGCCGATCACCAGGACATCGTGTTGAAACTGTTGGCTCATTTGAGGGATTCCGCAAAAAGCGATCCGAAGAGGTGGCGCAAACAGGACGCCTGGATCGGCGAATCAAAGGGTCACACGGGCTACTAGTATATAGAGGGGTGGAGCGGCACAATAGCCGGGCATTCGTGGCAATGTGAGATTACGGTGCACGGCTAGGGTAAAATCGGCAGGTTATTGAGGTGGGAACTTTTTGCATAAGCCCCGACTCAATAGCAGGTTGCCCGAAAGCTGGGAAAACGTTGAGTTTATTGGCCCGTCGGGAGCATTGGACGCGTCAGAAAACCGGCGACAAGATTATTCGCGCAGTCGGCCATGCCCGTGCTGCGTTTTTCGTGTGTGCCAAATCAGTGCGTGCCGGAAACTTGCTTGAAGGGGGAGAACTTTTGCGAAAAGACCGAGTCTATGTTTGCAAGCCTGATCGTTTAGTTATGCAAGCCTCCTTCAAGTACAACGAGGAGTGTTCATGCTAACCCAGGAAGAGGATCAGCAGCTGGTCGAGCGCGTTCAACGCGGCGACAAGCGAGCTTTTGATCTGCTAGTGCTGAAATACCAGCACAAAATTCTCGGGTTGATCGTGCGGTTTGTGCACGACACCCATGAAGCGCAGGACGTTGCACAGGAAGCCTTTATCAAGGCTTACCGTGCACTTGGTAACTTTCGCGGTGATAGTGCGTTTTACACGTGGCTATACCGAATCGCCATCAACACGGCGAAGAACTATCTGGTGTCTCGCGGACGCCGCCCACCGGATAGCGATGTCAGTTCAGAAGATGCGGAATTTTACGATGGTGATCACGGCCTCAAGGATCTCGAGTCGCCGGAGCGTGCATTGCTGCGCGACGAGATCGAAGGCACCGTTCATCGCACAATTCAGCAACTGCCAGAAGATTTGCGTACTGCGTTAACTTTACGTGAATTCGATGGTCTGAGTTACGAAGACATTGCGAGCGTCATGCAGTGTCCGGTGGGGACTGTAAGGTCACGGATTTTCCGGGCCCGGGAAGCCATCGATAAAGCCTTGCAACCGTTGTTGCAGGAAAACTAAAGACAGCGGCGACAGCCAAGAGAGGAACCGCCATGAGTCGTGACGCCCTGCAGGAATCGCTGTCCGCAGTGATGGATAACGAAGCGGATGAACTGGAACTTCGTCGAGTGCTCAACGCATTTGATGATGCCGAAACCCGTGATACCTGGTCTCGTTACCAAGTCGCTCGGGCGGTGATGCACAAGGATCTTCTAATCCCTCGTCTGGATATTGCTGCGGCCGTTTCTGCCGCGCTGGCTGATGAAGCCGTTCCGGCAAAAGCTGCTCGTGGTCCATGGCGTAGCCTGGGTCGCTTGGCAGTGGCTGCCTCGGTGACTGTTGCCGTGTTGGCCGGTGTTCGCCTGTACAACCAGGACGAAATCGCCGGTGCCGAACTGGCCCAGCAGACTCAGCAACCGGTGATGGCCGGTCCGCAAGTCAAAGGCCCAGCGGTACTGGCCGGCTACAAGGAAAGCTCTGACACCACCGGCCCGATGGCCAATGGTGTACTGCAAGGGCAATCCGGCTGGCAGGACCAGCGTCTTCCAGGCTACCTGCGCCAGCACGCACAGGAATCGGCTCTGAAGGGCACTGAAAGCGCTTTGCCATACGCTCGCGCAGCAAGCCTGGAAAACCGCTAATCCGTAAGGAGCTCTATGCGAGCCATACCGCTCCTTACGCTTTTGCTCAGTGGTTGGTTTGCACTCCCCGCCCACGTCGATGAAGCCCAAGACTGGCTGACTCGACTTGGGCGTGCAGAGCAGCAGCAAAGCTTTCAAGGCACGTTCGTCTACGAACGTAACGGCAGTTTTTCTACCCATGACATCTGGCATCGTGTCCAGGAGGGTCAGGTCCGTGAGCGGCTTTTGCAGCTCGATGGTTCTGCCCAGGAAGTCGTGCGGCTGGATGGCCGGACCCAATGTGTCAGCGGCACCCTTGTCGCAGGCCTTGGCAACTCGCGTGATGCGCCATCCCGTGCGTTGGATCCGCAAAAACTCAATCAATTCTACGAACTGGCCGTCATTGGCAAATCCCGTGTGGCCGGGCGTAACGCCGTGATCGTCTCGATCACGCCGCGTGACCAGTATCGCTATGGTTTCGAGCTGCACCTGGATCGAGAAACCGCGCTGCCGCTCAAGTCGCTTTTGCTGAGTGATCAAGGGCAGTTGCTTGAGCGCTTCCAGTTCACGCGGTTGAACACATCAGTCGTACCGGATGATCGCGATCTGCAACCCAGCACCGAATGCACACCTATATCGGTTGCCAATGAGAAGGCTCCAGAAGTGCAATCTACTGAGACATGGCATTTGGAGTGGTTGCCGCCCGGCTTTCAACTGACCAATACTAGCGCCCGCAAAGACGCCCAGACCAAGGCAACAGTCGACAGCCTCATGTATGAGGACGGGCTGGCGCGTTTCTCGGTGTTCCTGGAGCCGATCAGTGATGCGAGTGTTACGGAAACCCGCACCCAACTCGGCCCTACGGTGGCTGTATCCCGTCGCCTCAATACGGTGGACGGTGAAATGATGGTGACGGTGGTGGGCGAAATCCCGATCGGCACCGCAGAACGTATCGCGTTGTCGGTGCGCGGTGAAAAAAACCCAGCCGCCCAGCCGTGAGCCGTTAATCCTATGTTCATCCTGACGTTTCACTGTATTTGCATGCCAGGTTGGCTGCCGAGAGCATGAAATGTCTGGATCAGCATTTTCACTTGCAAAAATCTCTTATGTTTTTTATAGGTCAGGGCTTGTCGGCTCTGGCCTTGTTTTGTTCGCGGAACAAAGATGTCGGTCGCAGTTTTCGGCGTTTCTTGAACCCTGTCGCTCAACCCTGCTCGTCGTAACGGGAGCTGTATGTCGATACCACGTTTGAAGTCTTACCTATCCATAGTCGCCACGGTGTTGGTGCTGGGTCAGGCCTTGCCCGCGCAAGCGGCCGAGCTGCCTGACTTTACCCAGTTGGTTGAGCAAGCCTCGCCGGCCGTGGTGAACATCAGTACCACGCAAAAACTGCCGGATCGCAAAGTCTCCAACCAGCAGATGCCGGACCTGGAAGGCCTGCCGCCGATGCTGCGCGAGTTCTTTGAGCGCGGCATGCCGCAACCGCGTGCGCCACGTGGTGGCGGGGGTGGCCAGCGTGAGGCTCAGTCCTTGGGCTCGGGCTTCATCATTTCGCCGGATGGCTACATCCTCACCAACAACCACGTGATCGCCGATGCCGATGAGATTCTCGTGCGCCTGGCTGACCGCAGTGAACTGAAAGCCAAGCTGGTGGGCACCGATCCACGTTCCGATGTGGCCTTGTTAAAGATCGAAGGCAAGGACCTGCCCGTGCTGAAGCTGGGTAAATCCCAGGACCTGAAGGCTGGGCAGTGGGTCGTCGCCATCGGTTCGCCGTTTGGTTTTGACCACACCGTGACCCAAGGTATCGTCAGCGCCATCGGCCGCAGCTTGCCGAACGAAAACTACGTGCCGTTCATCCAGACCGACGTGCCGATCAACCCGGGTAACTCGGGTGGTCCGCTGTTCAACCTGGCCGGTGAAGTGGTGGGGATCAACTCGCAAATCTACACCCGTTCCGGTGGTTTCATGGGCGTGTCGTTCGCTATCCCGATCGACGTGGCCATGGACGTTTCCAACCAGCTGAAAAGTGGCGGCAAGGTCAGTCGTGGCTGGCTGGGTGTCGTGATTCAGGAAGTGAACAAGGACCTGGCTGAGTCCTTCGGCCTTGATAAGCCGGCCGGTGCCCTGGTCGCGCAGATCCAGGACGACGGCCCGGCTGCCAAAGGTGGCCTGCAAGTGGGTGATGTGATCCTGAGCATGAATGGCCAGCCGATTGTCATGTCGGCCGACCTGCCGCACCTGGTGGGTGCACTCAAGGCTGGTAGTAAGGCCAAGTTGGAAGTGATCCGCGAAGGCAAGCGCCAGACCGTTGAGCTGACAGTGGGTGCCATCCCTGAAGAAGGCGCAACCCTGGATGCCTTGGGCAACGCCAAGCCAGGCGCCGAGCGCAGCAGCAACCGCCTGGGTATTGCCGTGGCCGAGCTGACCGACGAGCAGAAAAAGAGCTTCGACCTCAAGAGCGGCGTTGTGATCAAGGAAGTGCAGGACGGTCCTGCGTCCCTGATCGGCCTGCAGCCGGGTGATGTCATCACCCACCTGAACAACCAAGCCATCGACAGCACCAAGCAATTCACCGACATCGCCAAGGCGTTGCCGAAGAATCGTTCGGTGTCGATGCGCGTGCTGCGTCAGGGGCGTGCAAGCTTCATCACGTTCAAGCTCGCCGAGTAAGTCGTTAGAAACAAAAAAGCCCCGCCTTCGTTTGAAGGCGGGGCTTTTTTGTGGGCGAGAGGTTTAGCTCATCATCCCTTTGACCAGGCGTTCCTGCTCGATCAGCTCGCGCTGACGGGCGTCGATACGTGAAGACAGTGGGAAGTTGTTGCCGGCGCGACGCTTGGCAAAATCCAACTGCTGGATGGCCTGCTGGAAATCACCGACCAGCGCAAAGTATTCAGCACGGGCTTGGTGCAGACCAATAATGTTGCCGGACAAGCCGCGTGTCTCTGCGACCTGGTACCACACGTCTGGATCATCCGGACGAGATTTGAGCAAGCTGTCCAGCGCTTTTTCCGCATCGGCGGTACGGTTCTGCTTGAGCAGAAGATCCACGCGTAGCTGATTCAATGGGTAGTTGCCCGGATACTGAGTCAGCATTCGATCAGTACGTTGCTGGGCATCAGGCAGATGGTTATTGTCTATCTCAAGTTGGATCAGTGCCAGGTTGTAGGTGATGTCGTTCGGCGCTTTGGCGAGTAACGCTGTCAGGTTTTCCCGTGCTTGCTTGAACTGAGAACCCTTGATCTGGGCGATAGCCAGGCCATAACGCGCCACATCGTTCTTCGGGTTCTCGTCCAGCTGCGCCTGGAAGCGCTTGGCGGCGAGGCCTGACGTGTCTTCGTATTGCAACTGCACCCTGGCGCGAATCAGTTGATAACGCAGCCTGTCTTCCTTGCCACCGGCTTTGGCTTGCTCGGCCCGGTTGCGGGTGTCGGCGATCCGCGATTCGGTGACTGGGTGAGTCAGCAGGAATTCTGGCGGCTTGGCGTCGAAGCGGTATTGGCGCATCAGGCGTTCGAACATGGTCGGCATGGAGCGCGGGTCGTAGCCGGCTTTTTCCAGGTTGAGGATGCCGATACGGTCCGCCTCTTGTTCGTTCTGACGGGAGAACCGGCGCTGTTCCTGGATCGCCGCTGCCTGGGTGCCGGCAATCGCGGCAATACCCGCGTCGCCCGCGCCGGCTGCTGCGGCAATGATACCACCCAGCAGGGCCGCCATCATTGGGATCTGCATACGCTGTTGCGCTTCCACGCCACGGGCGAAGTGACGCTGGGACAAGTGCGCCAGTTCGTGGGCCAGTACCGAGGCATATTCCCCTTCGGTCTGGGCGTTGAGGAACAGGCCGCCGTTGACCCCGACAATTCCACCAGGCGCGGCAAAGGCGTTCAATTGCGGGCTGTTGATCAGGATGAACTCCAGGCGCCGGTCGTTGACCTGGCTGGTCTCCACCAGCTTGTAGACGCTGGTTTCGACGTAATCCTTGAGCTGCGGATCGTTGAGTTGCGAGACCTGGCCCCGAAGGTAGGCCAGCCAGGCGCGGCCCAACTGGTATTCCTGTTGTGGCGAGACAATGGCAGAGCTGGCGTCGCCGAGTGACGGCAGGTCGTCAGCGAAGCCTGGGGAGGCCAGCAGGCAAGCCAGCGTCAGCAGGGTAGGGCGCAAAAAAGTCATGCACAAAGCCTTTCGACAAAGAGCTTACTGTAGCCGGACACTGAGCTTCGGACCAGATATTCTAAGCATCCCCGACGCTTGCCTGGAGTAAACCATGACCGACGCTGTAGCCTTTGATGCCGAACTCGATGCCAGCGGCCTCAATTGCCCCTTGCCCTTGCTCAAGGCCAAGTTGGAGCTCAATCGTCTGGCCAGTGGTGCGGTGCTCAAGGTGATCGCCACAGACGCGGGCTCCCAGCGTGATTTCCACACCTTTGCCAAGCTCGCCGGCCACACCCTGCTCCATGAAGAAGACGCCGCCGGTGTGTACCGTTACTGGTTGCGCAAGGCCTGAACCGTTTGCCCCTACCCGCCGAGGTTGATTGATGTTCAAAGTGTTACGAGACTGGATCCAGCGCTACTTCTCCGATGAGGAGGCCGTGGTGCTGGCGGTCCTGCTGTTTCTGGCCTTTACGGCCGTGCTCACCTTGGGCGGCATGCTGGCGCCGGTATTGGCGGGGATGGTGTTGGCGTATCTGATGCAAGGCTTGGTCACCACACTGGAGCGCTTGCGCTTGCCAGGCGGAGCCGCCGTGGGCCTGGTGTTCGCCTTGTTCATGGGGCTACTGGTGCTGTTTATCGTGGTAGTACTGCCGCTGCTGTGGCATCAGTTGATCACGTTGTTCAACGAGCTGCCGGGCATGCTCGCCAAATGGCAGTCACTGTTGCTGCTGTTGCCGGAGCGCTACCCGCACCTGGTGTCGGACGAACAGGTGTTGCAGGCCATCGAAGCGGCGCGCGGCGAGATCGGAAAATTCGGGCAATGGGCGCTGACTTTTTCCCTGTCCAGCCTGCCGTTGCTGGTCAACATCATGATCTACCTGGTACTGGTGCCGATCCTGGTGTTCTTCTTCCTCAAGGACCGCGCCATGATCGGCCGTTGGGTACGTGGCTATCTGCCGCGCGAACGTGCGCTGATTACCCGGGTGGCCGAGGAAATGAACCGGCAGATTGCCAACTATATTCGCGGCAAGGTCATCGAGATCATTATCTGCGGCGGCGTGACCTATATCGCCTTTATCGCCCTTGACCTGAACTACGCGGCGTTGCTGGCGTTGTTGGTGGGTATTTCAGTGGTAGTACCGTACGTCGGCGCCGTGGTGGTGACCGTTCCGGTGGCGCTGATCGCGCTGTTCCAGTGGGGCTGGAGCGACCAGTTCATCTACCTGATGGCGGTGTACGGAATCATCCAGACGTTGGATGGCAACGTGCTGGTGCCGCTGCTGTTCTCGGAGGCTGTCAACCTGCACCCGGTCGCGATCATCTGCGCGGTGCTGTTGTTTGGTGGGCTGTGGGGGTTCTGGGGCGTGTTCTTTGCAATCCCGCTGGCGACGCTGTTCAAGGCGGTGCTGGATGCGTGGCCGCGGCAGGAGCCTGTCGTCGCGCCGCTGTTGTAGCGGTTTAGCCTTCTGTGGTGAGCGGGCAAGCCCGCTCACCACAACAGCCCACTGCGTTTCAGGCTTTGTTCAAAGCCTGCGCCGCCGCCAGAACCGCATCCACATGGCCCGGCACTTTCACGCCACGCCATTCCTGACGTAGCACGCCGTCCTTGTCGATGAGGAACGTGCTGCGATCCACACCCAGGTATTCCTTGCCGTACAGCTTCTTCAGCTTGATCACATCAAACAGCTGGCAGACCGCTTCATCCTTGTCGCTGATCAGCTCGAAGGGGAATGCCTGCTTGCCTTTGAAGTTCTCGTGAGATTTCACGCTGTCCCGCGACACGCCAAACACTTCGGTGTTGGCCGCTTCGAATGCTGCGTACTGGTCACGGAACCCCTGGCCTTCGGTGGTGCAGCCGGGCGTGCTGTCCTTCGGGTAAAAGTAGATCACCACTTGCTTGCCCTTGAGGGCTGCAAGGCTGAAGGTCTGGCCGCTGGTGGCCTGGGCTTCGAAATCGGCTACCGGTTTGTCGATGACTACCGCCATGAAAACATCCTTACATTGGGTTCTGTGGGCGCCATGGCTCGATCAGTGCGTCGAGGTTCAGGGCATCGGCGAAATCCAGGAACTGATCGCGCAGCCAACTGATCTGCACGCCGGCCGGCAAGGTCACGGTAAACGTGGCGTTCAGCATGGTGCCGCCGGTTTGCGGGGCCTGGTAGGTGTCACAGGTCAGGTTCTCCAGCTCGACGTTGTGGTCGATGAAGAACTGGCACAGCTCGTTGACGATGTCCGAGCGATAGGCCGAGCTGACATACGCCACATAAGGCAGGGCCTGGGGACGATTCTCCAGGGCCGCACTGCGCACCACATTGACCGTGAAGTCATGCTTCTTGGCCAGGCCCGGCAGGCCGGTTTCCAGGCGCGCCAGGGCATCCCAGGTGCCGGAGATCTGCAGGACCAGTGCGCTGCACTCGCCGTGACGGGTCAGGCGGGAGGTCACGACGGCGCAGCGATTTTCATGGCTGGCGCGGCACAGGACGTTGGTCAGCTCCATGGGGTTGGCGCCGAGGGCACTGATAACAAGGAATTGTTCGCGAACTGTGGGGGTGGACATGCAGCCTTCCTAAAACGATGAGCGGTCGATACTGTGCGGGCTGTATCGATCAAAGGATGAAGGGTAGCGAAAACCGTCGCCAAGGGATAGGAGGTGGCGTTTTCATTGCGTGATCGGCTCGATTTCACCGTGCTCCAAGGCAGGCTTTGGCCCAATGATGGCATTGCCCGTCGTTTAGTTGCGCCATAACGCATCCTCAGGCGGTACTTCGCTTGTGCAAGCATCTTGGCGCCAGTACCATTACGGCTCTCTTTTTCCGGCAGGAGCGGTTGCATGATTGCGGGCAGTATGGTGGCACTGGTCACACCCATGGATGCACAAGGTCATCTCGACTGGGACAGCCTGGGCAAACTGGTGGACTTCCACCTGCAAGAAGGCACCAACGCCATCGTGGCGGTCGGCACCACCGGTGAATCGGCCACCCTCGATGTGGAAGAACACATCCAGGTCATCGAATTCGTGGTCAAGCGCGTCGCGGGCCGTATTGCCGTGATCGCCGGTACGGGTGCCAACTCGACGCGTGAGGCGATCGAGCTGACCAAGAACGCCAAGAAGGCCGGCGCCGATGCCTGCCTGCTGGTGACCCCGTACTACAACAAGCCGACCCAGGAAGGCCTGTACCAGCACTTCCGCGCCATCGCCGAAGCGGTCGATATTCCGC
This sequence comes from Pseudomonas sp. FH1, assembly GCF_000510895.2. Taxonomy (NCBI): domain Bacteria; kingdom Pseudomonadati; phylum Pseudomonadota; class Gammaproteobacteria; order Pseudomonadales; family Pseudomonadaceae; genus Pseudomonas; species Pseudomonas sp. FH1. Next base: position 184,090 of record NZ_AOHM01000129.1, on the reverse strand, counting down.
AGATCCTTTACAACGTGCCAGGCCGCACGGCCTGCGACATGCAGGCCGCGACCGTGATCCGCTTGTCCACCGTGCCGAACATCATCGGTATCAAGGAAGCCACCGGCGACCTGCAGCGCGCCAAGGACATCCTGGCCGGCGTGAGCAGTGATTTCCTGCTGTATTCCGGTGACGACGCCACCGCCGTAGAGCTGATCCTGCTGGGCGGCAAGGGCAACATCTCCGTGACCGCCAACGTGGCTCCGCGTGCCATGAGCGAAATGTGCGCCGCCGCCATTGCCGGTGACGCCGTGACCGCCCGGGCGATCCACGAGAAGCTGATGCCGCTCAACAAGACACTGTTTATCGAATCCAACCCTATTCCCGTGAAGTGGGCGCTGACTGAAATGGGCATGATGCCGGACGGTATCCGTCTGCCGCTCACCCGTCTCAGCGAAGCCTGTCACGAACCGCTGCGACAGGCCCTGCGCCAGTCCGGCGTCCTGGTTTAATTGAGGAAGCACTACGCATGAAGCGATTGGCCGGACTTTCCGCACTTGCCTTGATTATCTCCAGCACCAGTGGCTGCGGTTGGATCTGGGGCCCGGAAGGCTACTTCCGTGACCGCGGTAGCGATTACCTGGAAGCCCAACCTACCAAACCGATGGAATTGCCGCCGGGCGTCAACGTTGCCAAGCGCCTTGACCCGTTGCTGCCGATTCCGCGTAACGTCGCCGACGACACCACCAAGGGTGAGTACGTGGTGCCACGTCCACAGCCGATCTCGGCCGTGGCGGATGCCAGCGACTACAGCCTGCAGAAGAGCGGTGATTCCCGCTGGATCGTGGCCCAACGACCACCTGCTGAAGTCTGGCCGGTAGCCGTGCAGTTCTTCCAGGACAACGGTTTCCGCATCGACGAGCAGCGTCCGCAGACCGGTGAGTTCACCACCGCATGGCAGAAAGGCAGCGAGCTGTCCGCCACCATGGCCAAGCGCCTGCAGGCCGGTGGTGTAGCCGCCGACAGCGAAGCCCGTGTGCGTGTGCGCATCGAGCCAGGCGTGCAGCGCAATACCAGTGAAGTCTACGTGGTCAGCGCCGAGCGTCCGGCCGGCAGCACCGCCAACGTTGATTTCACCAATCGTTCGGTCAACACCGGTGTCGACTCGGCGCTGGTCGACGAGATGCTGGCCAGCATGAGCCGTATCTCCGAGAAGGGCGGTTCGGTTTCCCTGCTCGCCGCACGTGATTACGACACCCCGAGCCGCGTCAGCCTGACCGAAGACGGCAGCGGCAACGTGGTGCTGAACCTGGGTGAAGACCTCGACCGTGCCTGGGCCAGTGTTGGCCGTGCATTGGAGCAGGGCCCTTGGCGTGTAGAGGACATCAACCGCAGCCTGGGCCTGTACTACATCAACGTGGCTGAAAAGGCCGAGCGTAAAGATGAAGAGCCAGGTTTCTTCAGCAAACTGTTCGGCAGCCAGCCGACCAAGGAAGAAATCGAGACCCGTGCCGAGCGTTACCAGGTTCGTTTGAGCAAGGTTGGCGAAAGCGTGCAGGTCACCGTCGAGAAGAACATCAACACCGTTGCACCCGCTGAAACAGCGCGCAAAGTGTTGGGCGTGATTCAAGACAACCTGGGCTGATCCGGTGCGTTTTGCCGTTCTCGGCAGCGGTAGCCAAGGGAACGGTACGCTGGTCGCCCACGACGACACGTACGTGCTGGTGGATTGTGGTTTCTCGTTACGGGAAACCGAGCGGCGCCTGCTGCGCCTGGGGGTTCACCCTGCGCAGCTGAGCGCGATTCTGGTGACCCACGAACATGCCGACCACGTGCATGGCGTGGGTTTGCTGTCTCGGCGCTACAATCTTCCGGTGTACCTCAGTCGCGGTACCTTGCGCGGGATGCGCAAACCCATTGAACCCGCAGGTTTCCTGGCCGGTGGCGAGCAGCTGCAAATCGGTGCCCTGAGCATCGATGTGATTGCCGTGGCGCACGACGCCCAGGAGCCGACGCAATATGTCTTCAGCGATGGTGAGCGGCGTTTCGGCGTACTCACCGACCTGGGTTCCTACTGCGCCAAGGTGTTGGACGGTTACCGCGATCTCGATGCGTTGATGATCGAGTCCAACCACTGCCGAGACCTGTTGGCTCGCGGCCACTACCCCCGCTTTCTCAAGCAGCGGGTGGGCGGCGAACTGGGACATTTGAACAACCACCAGGCGGCGTACCTGGTGTATGAGTTGGGCTGGCAAGACTTGCAACACCTGGTCCTGGCCCACCTGAGCAGCAAGAACAACCTGCCGCAGCTGGCCCGGCAATGTTTTGTCGACACCCTTGGGTGCGACCCGGACTGGCTGCAACTGGCCGATCAAGATTCAGGGCTCGACTGGCGACACATCGCCTAGCCCACCATTTAGCAAGCGGAGCCCATCATGGAAAAACGTGAAGAACTCTACCGCGGCAAAGCCAAGTCGGTGTACAAGACCGACGACGCCAACCGCCTGATCCTGCTGTTTCGCAACGACACTTCGGCGTTCGACGGCAAGCGCATCGAACAACTTGATCGCAAAGGCCTGGTGAACAACAAGTTCAACGCCTTCATCATGCAGAAACTCGAAGAGGCCGGCATTCCGACCCAATTCGACAAGCTGCTGGGCGACAACGAGTGCCTGGTCAAGAAGCTCGATATGATCCCGGTGGAATGCGTCGTGCGTAACTACGCCGCCGGCAGCCTGGTCAAGCGCCTGGGCGTGGAAGAGGGCCTCAAGCTCAACCCCTACACCTTCGAGCTGTTCCTGAAGGATGACGCCAAGGGCGACCCGTTCATCAACGAATCCCACGTCGTGGCATTCGGCTGGGGCACAGCTGAGCAACTGGCACGCATGAAGGAGTTGTCCCTCAAGGTCAACGACGTGCTGAGCAAACTGTTCGACGACGCCGGCCTGCTGCTGGTGGACTTCAAGCTGGAATTCGGCGTGTTCCACGACGGCTCCATCGTCCTGGGCGACGAATTCAGCCCGGACGGCTGCCGTCTGTGGGACAAAGACACCAAGAAGAAGATGGACAAGGACCGCTTCCGCCAGGGCCTCGGTGACGTCATCGAAGCCTACGAAGAAGTCGCCAACCGTCTGGGCGTACCGCTTTAATCGACGCAAGCATCTGATAGCACGGAAAAAAATCTCGCTTCGAGCTTTGCTTTCCTGAGTCACGCTGTTATGATGCGCGCCGTTGGAGAGATGCCAGAGTGGCCGAATGGGACGGATTCGAAATCCGTTGTACCTTCACCGGTACCTAGGGTTCGAATCCCTATCTCTCCGCCATTATTAGATACGACTAAGCCCCTGAAATGGTTGAACATTTCAGGGGCTTTTTCGTTGTTGGGGTTTGGTTTAGGGCAAATTTAGGGCAAAAAGGCGCCTCATCTATGGAGAGGCGGACGCTTCTGATGAGCAGCTTTTGCTTCAATAGCTGAGCCTGGAACAGCTCGATGTCGCTCTTGCTGAAATCGACGATCCTCGACTTCCCAAACTTGCTCTCGACGTGCACAGCCTTGCTCTCGTAGTTGATCACCGTGCTGGCAGCCTTTAGCGCGCTGCACTTCCAGCCAGCGGTCTATACCTTCTTTCACGGTTCGCTTGGTTGCAGCATCAAGGCGAGCAGGGCCAGCGGTTAGCCAAGTTGGCGAGCCTGCGTTACTTGCCGGAGCGGGAGCTGTCTGTAGCTAAACAGATACAGCTGCTGGGGCTGGAAGATGCGGCAGATAGAACCTATCGCAATTGGGTGCAACGGATGCATGGGCGGGTGATGTTGGAACTGTTACGGCGTGCGGAGCGACATGTTGTCTGACCATCCGTCTGGAGGAAATACTTCAACCCTGTATCGAGGCCGCACCAACCAAGCAGTAAAAAGAATGGTCGTTTTTTTCGCTTTGCTGGTTTTCCGCTGAGGTGTAGAACGTTGCTCGGTTGTACGCTCTGCGTCAGAGGCGTCATTCAACCGGCCAATGCGTTCAGCACATGCACCGGGTCATTGTGGATCGCCTTCAGCAACGCCTTAGCTGGCCCCGTTGGGTCTCGGCGACCTTGCTCCCAGTTACGCAGCGTACCCAGTTGAACATCAATCAACGCTGCGAATTTAGCTTGGGTCAGCCCAGTCGCCTTACGAATTTCTTTGACCCGCATTGCGTCAACGTGAAACTCGCGGGAAGGCTCACGCTCACCGCGCAGTATCTCGTTCATTTCCTCAACGCTTTCCATCAGTTCATCAAAAAATTTGCTCATGGTTATCTCCAGTGTTCGATTGCAACCTTCAACGATTTACGCTCGTCAGCGGTAAGGTCTTGCTGTTCATTCTTAGGGTAGATCATCAAAAAAACGATCTTTGATGCCGAGACAAAGTGGTAGTAAATCACCCGCGCTCCACCTCGTTTGCCGTGGCCCTTGGCCGCAATCCGAATCTTGCGCACTCCGCCTGTGCCTTCAATTACATCACCGGCTGATGGATTCACGATCAGCACATTTTGAAACGCCATATAGGCATCGTCGTCGATCAGTTCTTTGACACGATGGGTGAAACCTGAAGTCTCGATGAAAATCATAGCTAATGTACGCCATTGGCTTAGTTTTCGGCAATGCTAATCCCGTATACGTCAGCGTGCATCCGATGAGTTGTAACTGGTTTTTAACGAGTCTTGATGTATCGGAGGGCTGTCGATATGCCATCCAGTAAAGACCCCACCGCTTGGGCCGTTGGGCGTCCCTCAGGGCGCACGTGACGTGTTCCAATTGCTATCCCAAGCTGGGTGGGTGAGCCCGTCCTTGTTGACCAACCTGAAGAATATGGTCGGTTTTCGTAATATCGCCGTTCATGAGTATCAAACCCTTCAATTGCCGATCACCGTTGCGATCATCACTCAGCATCTAGGGGGGGTTCTGGCGTTTAGCTCATTTATTCTGACTAAGGATGCAAGTCAGTCAGGTGCCACCCCAGACACTCATCCCCATTAAACGAAAAAGCCTGCTGAGCTCAACACTCAGCAGGCTTTTTAGTCAGTACTTGTCTGGTCAGGCAGCTTGCGCCGCCAAGCTATTGCTGACATTGCGCCCCAGCACCAGCACCGTCACAAAACCCACGCCCACCAATGCCGTCGCCAGGCTCAACAGCACCGAAGTGCCCATCTGATCAACGATCCGCCCGCCAAAGAACGACCCCAGCGCAATGATCACCTGGAACAGCGCTACAAACAGTGGCATACCACGCTCCACATCCTTGGGCGCTACCACAAACATCCAGATGCTGGCGCAGGCCGGGAAGGCGCCGAAGGCGAAGCCCCAGAGCGCGATCAGCATGGCGGCGCCGGTCAGGCCGGTGGCGAAGTAGGGGAACAGGGCGGTGCTGGTGCCGATCATCAGCGCGACCAGCAGCAGGGTGTAGCGCACGCTGCGGTTGGCGGCGAAACCGGCAAAAATGTTACCCGCCACACCGGCTATGCCAAACATCAGCAGCAGTGAGCCGATGGTCGGGCCATCGAAGCCGGAGCTGTTCTTGAAGAAGGGTGCGACGTAGGTGTACGCGGCAAAGTGCGCCAGGCCGATCAGCAGTACCGCGATCAAGCCGACCCGAGCCCGTGGGTTGATGAACAAGGCTGGCAGGTCGCTGACAAGAATGGCTTTTTCCGGCTTGAGCAATGGCAGCAGGAGGACCTGAGCCAACAGCACCGGCAGGCCCACCAGCGCGGTGACCAGGAAGGTCATGCGCCAGCCCATCAGGCCGCTGAGCCAGGTGCCGACCGGTACGCCGAGTACGGTGGCGAGGGTTACCCCCATCATGATGATCGAAGTGGCCTTCGCGACGTCCACGCCTTTGGGCGCCAGGCGGCCGCTGAGGGCGATGGCCGTGGCCCAGAAACCGCCGATGCTGATGCCCAGCAATACGCGCCCGAACAACAGCAAGCTGAAGTCGCTGGCGAAGGCCACGACCATGTTGGCGATGATCATGATCAGCGTCAGGCCGATCAGCAGGTAACGGCGGTCCATGGCGCCAATGATCACTGACAGCAAAGGTGCCGCGAGCGCAGCCATGATGCCGGGCAGGGTGACCATCAGGCCGGCGTGGCCGGCACTGATACCCAGGTCTGCGGCAACGTCGTTGAGAACGCCCACGGGTAGGAATTCGCTGGTCACCAGGGCAAAAGCGCCCACGGCGACCGAGAGGATCGCCAGCCACTGCTGTTTGACGCTTTGTTGATTATGTTCGGGGAGGCCGCGAGGGGCCTGGCTGGCACTTGGCATGATGTTGGGTTCCAGGGTGAACGTCGCCCGAAGTGAGGCGAGGGGGAGGGAAAGTGGAGGCGATTATAGGAATCAGTGCTGGAAATCGGGCAGGCGCTCGTTTCGATAGTAATCATCAGTGCTATCGATGCGACGCTCTAGCACGCACTACGTGACCCATGCACCTTTCATGCGGACTTCTCAAACATTGCCTACAGGCAGTGCATTGCGATGCCACCGGCGACTGATTAGTGTGTGGTTGCGCACACGATCAGGCGCTTCCCACTGCAAAGGAGTTGCAGCATGAGCAAAAACACCAAGAAAACCTCGGGCAAGATCGCGACATTGGCAGCGGATACGCTCAACAGTCCAACCTCATCAGTCATTGCCAGAAGTCTTGCCGCTTCAGCGCTAGCCCAGAAAGGCACCGACAAGCAGACCAGCGCAGAGATGGAGGAGACGGCTGGCAAGGTGCTGGGCAGCGATAAATACAACGAAGACACGAAGGCGCTTGCGGCGTCGGTGCTTTCTCAGGCCAATAAAGCGCGTTGACGCTGAGTCATTTCGATTAGGTCGGGAAAGTCCCCGTGGTCTCATCGACCACGGGGGCCAGGTTCGCTCATCGCGCGAGTTTTTCAGAAAGACTGTCGATAAATACCGTTTCCGCCCGGCTCATCTTCTGTTCCCGGTTCCACAGCAGATGGATGTCCACGTCCGTAATGCCCTCGTCCGGCGGTAGCCGCCACAGCAGTCCATTCTTCACATCGTCCGCCACCACATGGATCGGCAGGCAGCCAAGACCAAAGCCGGCGATCACCAGACGCCGCACTTCTTCCAGGCTTGAGGACGACGCCACAATCCGCCCGCTGAACCCCTGCTGGTCGCGGAAAATCGTCAATGGCGAGAGCATTCCGCCGATCTGGTCACTGGTGAAGCTCACGAAGTTCTCCGACTGCAGATCACCCTCCGCCAAACCAATGCGCCCGAACAGCGGGTGATGGCGGCCACAAAAAAACGCATAGCGCTGGCGCAGGAACAGGTGCTGTTCCAAGCGGGGCTGCGGTCGGCGGTTAAGGCTCAATCCCAGGGTCGCGGTTTTTTCCAGGAGCGCGGCGACGATGTCCGAGCTACGCATCACCTCGACTTCCAGGTCGACCCGAGGATGTTCACGATGAAAATCCGCCAGGAATTCATCGAATGTGTCCGAGTTGATCCGGCTGATCATCAGCAAACGCACTTTGCCGATCACTTCATCACCCGGTTTTTGCAGGGCATTGCTCATCTGCGACACCTGGCCGTACATCTCGCCGGCGATGGCGAAGATCTGCTCGCCGGCCTCCGTCAACACAAAGCGCGGACCACGGCGGACGATGAGTTGGCAATCGAGCTGTTCTTCCAGGCGCTTGAGCGCCTGACTGATCGCCGGCTGGGTCAGGTGCAGGCGGGCGGCGGCTCGGCTGATGCTCAGCTCCTGGCCAATCACACGGAAGGTGCGCAGCAGGTTCCAGTCCAGGCGGTCGTTGAGCAAGGGGTGAATGTCGCGGCGGGCTTCGGGCATGGCGCAGCTCGATAATAAGCAGGATTTATAATTGGAATAATAAATAGAAAATTGACTAATCATAGCCCCAAGACGATAAATCACCCTCAACAAGCGCCATCAGAGCGCATGCGTTCGACCTTTCTCCTGCCAAAAAAATAACCAAAGGAGCCAGCCCCATGAAGCCTTCCGCTTCGCCCCAGCCTCGCCGTGCTGCGGCCGCCGCTTTTATCGGCACCATGATCGAGTGGTACGACTTTTACATCTATGCCACCGCTGCGGCGCTGGTGTTTGGCCAACTGTTTTTTCCCTCCGAAGACAAACTCTTCAGCACCATGGCGGCGTTCGGTACCTTTGCCGTGGGTTTCTTCGCGCGGCCGCTGGGCGGCATTGTGTTCGGGCACATCGGTGACCGGATCGGCCGCAAGAAATCCTTGGTGATTACCCTGGTGATGATGGGTGTGGTCACCGTGTGCATCGGCCTGCTGCCGACCTATGCGCAGATCGGTGCGGCTGCGCCGGTGTTGCTGATCCTGCTGCGTGTGGTGCAGGGTATTGCCGTTGGCGGCGAGTGGGGCGGGGCGGTGTTGATGGCGGGCGAGCATGCGCCGAAAGGCCGCCGCAACTTCTTTGCTTCCTTCGCGCAATTGGGCAGCCCGGCTGGGCTGATCCTTTCGCTGCTCGCGTTCAGTGCGGTCACCCGTCTGCCGGAAGACGCGTTAATGAGTTGGGGCTGGCGCTTGCCGTTCCTGGCCAGCGCGTTGCTGTTGGTGGTTGGCCTGGCGATTCGTCTGGGCGTGAATGAGTCGCCGGAATTTCTTGAAGACAAAGCCTTGGCGGAAAAAGCGCGGGCGATCAAGAAAGACCAGGCCCCAGTCATTGAAGTGCTGCGAACCGCCTGGCGTCCGCTGCTGCTGTGTATCGGTGCCAACACGTTGGGCATTGCCGGTGTGTATTTCACCAACACCTTCATGATTGCCTACAGCACTCAGCAATTGGGCCTACCGCGTTCGTTGATTCTGGAGTGCCTGTTCTTCGTCGCCATCATCCAGTTCTGCGTCCAGCCGCTGGCCGCCTGGGTGGCGGAGAAGGTCGGTGCCACGCGTTTCCTGTGCGCAATGACGGTGCTGGCCATGGCTTCGCCTTACCCAATGTTCGTATTGGTCAGCAGCGGCCAGGCGCCCTTGATCATCCTCGGCATCGCCTTGGCGGTGGTGTGCATGGCCTCGTTTTATGCCGTGATCGCCGGCTTCGTCAGCGGCCTGTTTGAAACCCGTGTGCGCTACACCGCGATCTCCCTGGCCTACCAGGTTTGCGGCGCGCTGGCGGGAGGTCTTACGCCGTTGATCGGCACCTGGCTGGCCCACGAATACCAAGGCCAATGGTGGCCGATGGCAGTGTTTTACAGCTTGATCGCGGCGGTTTCGCTGGTGTGTGTGCTGGCATTGTCGCGCCGGCATGCCACCGCCCACCGTCATGAAATGGCCCATAGCGTTTGATGGAGTTTGTGTAATGTTGAAGATCAATGGCGAGCGCCTGTGGGCCAGCCTGATGGCCATGGCCGAGATTGGCGCCACGGCACGCGGCGGCAGTTGCCGCCTGGCTTTGAGCGCCGAAGACAAAGCCGGTCGCGAACTGTTCAGCCACTGGTGCACGGCCGCCGGGCTGACCCTGAGCGTGGATGCCATCGGCAATCTGTTCGCCCGTCGTGCCGGAACGGACAAGGATGCGGCGCCTGTGATGATGGGCAGCCACCTCGACACCCAGCCCGAAGGTGGGCGTTTCGACGGTGTCTACGGTGTATTGGCGGGTCTGGAGGTGATCCGTAGCCTTGACGATCATGGGATCCAGACACGTAAGCCACTGGAAGTCGCGGTATGGACCAACGAGGAGGGTGCTCGTTTTACGCCAGCCATGCTCGGTTCGGCGGTATTCACCGGCACCCTGGCGTTGGACAAGGCCCTGGCCACTGCCGATGTCGATGGCATCCGTGTGGCCGAGGCTTTGCGTGCTACTGGCTACAGCGGCTCACGCTCCTTGGGCGGCGCGGTGGATGCGTATTTCGAAGCGCATATCGAGCAGGGCCCGATTCTTGAGGAGAACGCCAAGAGCATCGGTGTGGTCACCGGCGGTCAGGCCATTCGTTGGCTGGATGTGCGCGTCGAAGGCATGGCTGCCCACGCTGGCACTACGCCGATGCCGCTGCGTAAAGACGCCTTGTATGGCGCCGCACAGATGATCCAGGCGTTGGAGAACCTGGCGGCGGATTTTGCCCCGGAAGGCCTGACCACCGTGGGTGAATTGAGCATCGCCAAATCGTCGCGCAACACCATCCCAGGCCTGCTGAATTTCACCGTCGACTTGCGTCATCACCGCGACGGCGATATCGATGCCATGGAACAGCAGGTGCGCCAGCAATTGCAGGCCATCGCCGAGCAACGCGGATTGTCCGTGACCGTCAGCCCACACTGGATCAGCCCGGCTACACCTTTCGACGCCGATTGCGTCGCCTGCGTGCAAACCGCCGTGGATGCCCTGGGTTACAGCCAACAACGCATCGTCAGCGGCGCCGGCCACGACGCCATCCACCTGGCGCGCTATTGCCCGACAGCGATGATCTTCATCCCTTGCGTCGGCGGCCTCAGTCACAACGAAGCCGAAGACGTGTTGCCCGAGGACGTGCGCCAGGGCACCGACGTATTGCTCAATGCCGTGTTGAAACGCGCCGGCCAGGTTCAGTAAGGAGATTTCTTCATGCGTACGTTTTTTCATCCCGAACAACTTTTGCATCATCCGCGCAGCTACTACTCCCGTGGTCAGATGCGTACGCCGCAGGAGGTTCCCGAGCGTGCCCGTAACCTGCTGTTAGCCGCGCAAACCTTGGGTTTCGACATCCTGCAGCCGCAGGACTACGGCCTCGATCCATTGCTGGCCGTACACGGTGCGCCCTACCTGGCTTTCCTGCAGGAAGCCCACCAACGCTGGAAGGAAATCCCCGAAGATTGGGGCGACGAAGTCATGTCCAATATCTTCGTGCGCGAACCCAACGCCCTGCGCGGCATCCTTGCCCAAGCCGCGCGTTACCTCGCAGATGGCAGTTGCCCGATCGGCGAACTGACCTGGCGCTCGGCCTATTGGTCGGCCCAGAGCGCCGTGGCTGCCGCCCAGGACATTCTTGATGGCGCACCGGCCGCCTACGCCCTCTGTCGTCCACCGGGCCACCATGCGCGTTACGATGCGGCGGGAGGATTCTGTTACATCAACAACGCTGCGGTAGCTGCCCAGGCATTGCGTGAAGGTTTCCAGCGCGTCGCCGTACTCGATACCGACATGCACCACGGCCAAGGTATCCAGGAGATTTTCTACGAGCGTGACGACGTGCTTTACGTCTCGATTCACGGTGACCCCACCAACTTCTACCCTGGCGTTGCCGGCTTCGCCGAAGAGCGCGGTAGCGCAGCAGGTGAAGGCTTTAATCTCAACCTGCCAATGCCCCACGGTGCCAGCGAGGCGGTGTTCTTCGAAAAACTGGAACTGGCCTTGGCGGCGGTGAAAAACTTCTCGGCAGATGTGCTGGTGCTGTCACTGGGTTTCGATATCTACGAGCTGGACCCGCAGAGCAAAGTCGCCGTTACACGGGAGGGTTTCGCGCGGTTGGGTGAGTGCATTCGCGGGTTGGGATTGCCGTGCGTGATCGTGCAGGAGGGCGGCTATCACCTGGAGACGTTGGATAGCAATGCGCGGGCGTTTTTTAATGGTCCGCAGGTTTGGGTGTGAGTGTATCGGGCACCAGCTCCAATATCCGGTCTCTGCCGCCTTCCGCCAGCAGGTAAGTCCCTCGTCCTGTCGGGACAATCGACTGTGGTGCTTTCAAGAACGAGAGAATGGTTTGCTGGCGCCCCTGTTTATCAATCAACAGCAGGCGTGCCCGATGGGTGGCGTCTTCGTTGACCCATAACCCGCGCTCATCGCACATCAGGAACGTGGGTTGGTTCAGGTTGGCCAGCACAACCGGGTCGCTGCCATCATCGGTCAGCTCACGTACCACACCTTTTTGCTTTTCGTTGTAGAGCAGGCGCCCATCTGTGCAGCGCACGATGGATTCGTCTTCCTGCACTTGGTCGCGCAACACGGTCAGGGCGCCGTCGCTCCAGCGATAACGCAGCAGGCGCCCGGTGGGTTTGCGGTCTTCGATGGCGTAGAGATCGTCGCCGTCATCCCACAAGCCTTGTACGCTTTCGCCTGTGAACAGTTCGGTGACGACGCCGTCCTTGAAGAAGCTGACGGGCAAATCGGCAGACTCCTGGCTGAACACCCAACCGCCACGGGTCGGGACGATACCATCCGGTTTGGACAGGTTGGTCACCACCCCTTCACGGGTGCCGTCGGGGTGGATTCGCACGATGCTGCCTTTGCCCTTGTCGAGTTCCTGGCTGACCATCAACGAGCCGTCCGCCATGGGCATCAGCGAGGCGGCCTTGGGCACGTCACGGTGTATGACTCGCACGTTCCAACCCTTGGCGGCACTGACGGGGTAGTAACTTTGCCAGGCAAAAAAGCCCAGGGTGGCGACGCACAGTAGGCCTGCTGCACGCACGCCATACCGGAGTGCAGAGTGTTTTTTTGCGGAGTGAGTCATCGATGATTGCCAGCAGTCAGTCGCGGGGGAGAGAGCCGATCACCCTACCAAGCTTAACGATGAACTTCACCCACGTTGAACCCGGTGTCCCCTTTTAACGGTGCTTAACGCTCTGCCTCCAAGCCCTGCCGGAGCTTTTCCAGCAATTCATCGATATGAAAGGGCTTGGTAATCAGGTCCATGCGTTCACCCAGGAAGTTCTGTCGGTTGGCCGCATTCTCGGCGTAGCCGGTCATGAACAGGATGGGCAGGTCGGCACGCAGGACGCGCGCATGGTCGGCCAGCTCACGACCGGTCATGTAGGGCAGGCCGACATCGGTGAGCAGCAGGTCGATGGAAGGGGCGGCCTTCAGAAGGGCGAGGGCTTCGTCGCCGTCCGCTGCCAGGCTGCAGTGGTAGCCGGCATCCGTCAGTACCTCGGCGACAAAACTACGAACTGAGGGCATGTCTTCGACGATCAATATGTGTTCACCCTTGCTGTTGCCCGGCATCGGCAGCGCCTTGGTGGCTAGGGTGGCGGGCCCCTCGGCGGCGGGCAGCATGATGGTCACTTCGGTGCCCTGACGGGTCACGCTACGGATCTGCGCATCGCCGCCTGACTGGCGGGCAAAACCGTAGATGGTCGACAGACCCAATCCGGTGCCTTGGCCCACGGGCTTGGTGGTGAAGAAGGGGTCGAACACCTTGTCGATCAGGCTGTTCTCGATACCGACACCGTTATCCCGCACCGACAGTGCGACGTAGGGACCGTTTTCCAGCTTGAGGTTGCCGTTGGAGTAAGCCGGATACGTCGTGACCCAGATAATCCCGCCCTGGGGCAACGCATCGCGAGCGTTGATCACCAGGTTCAGCACTGCGCTTTCCAGCTGGATCGGGTCCACCATCGCCACGGCGGGGTTGGTGGTCAGCTCCAGTTTCAAGGCGATGTGTTCACCGATGGTGCGCACCAGCAATTCTTCCAGGGAACGGATATGCGCATTGATATCAATCGGCCGGGTGTCCAGTGGCTGCTGGCGGGCAAAGGCAAGCAGTCGGTTCGTCAGGCCAGCGGCGCTCAGGGCTGAACTGAGTGCGGCGTCGGCATAGCCCAGCACCTTGTCGGTGCGTTGGCTTTCGATACGTTTTTTGATCAACTCCAGGCTGGTGATGATGCCGGTCAGCAAGTTATTGAAGTCATGGGCAATGCCCCCGGTGAGTTTGCCCAAGGCATCCATTTTCTGCGCCTGGAGCAACTGCGCTTCGGTTCGCGCCAACTGGGTGGCGGCGTTGGCCAGCTCGGCCTGCTGGTGGCGTTCGCGATGGCGATGTTCGGTGACATCTTCGACAAACACCAGGCTCAATTCGGCACGGTCATAGGGCGAGATCTGCCACTCGGTTTCGCGCAGTTGCCCGTCGACCTTCATCTGCAGCGTTCCCTTCCAGCGCTCACCGGCCCCCAGGCGCAGGCACAGCTCTTGGATCACCGCGAGTTGATCGGCGGCAAAGCATTCGAGCAGGGCGTCCGGATTGAGGTTGTGGTGAATCAATTGGGCGAACGCGTGGTTGCATTCGTGCACTTTCAGCTGTGCGTCCATCACCGCAATCGGTGCGCTGATGTTGAAGAAGATCTCTCTGAAGCGCGCCTCGCTTTCGCGTAGGGCATATTCGGTATCACGCACGCGCAACAAGGTACGCAGGGTCGCCAGCAACACGTCCGGGTCTATCGGGTGGATCAAGTAGGCATCAGCGCCGGCGTCCAGGCCAGTAATGATGTCGCCGGTTTCGATGGACGCTGCAGAGACGTGTACCACCGGCAGCAAGGCCGTGGCCGGGTCGGCGCGCAAACGGCGGACGATGTCGAAGCCGCTCATATCGGGCAGGTTGACGTCCAGGACCAGGGCATCGATTTTCCCGCTGGCGATGAGGTCCAACCCCTCCTGGCCGGTGCCGGCTTCCAGCACCCGGTAATGATGACGCTCAAGGCGCCGGCGCAGGGCGTAGCGCGTGGCGGCGTTGTCGTCAACGATCAGCAGCTGAATGTCACGTTTCATCGACGGTCTCGCTGGCGAGGGAAAAGGGAATGATCACAAAGAACAGCGAGCCCACCCCAGGTGTGCTTTCCACGCCCACCCGGCCACCCAGCAATTCGGCGAAACGCTTGCACAGCGACAGGCCCAGGCCGGTGCCGCGTAGACGTTTCTGCAGCGGCGAGTCAATCTGGGAAAAGTCTTCGAACAGATTACTGTGCAATTCGGCAGGAATGCCCAGGCCGGTGTCCTGCACGGCAAAACGGATTTCGTGTGCATTCTCCATGCGCGCCGAGACCCGCACTTCGCCTTGCGCCGTGAACTTCAGTGCATTGGAGATGAAGTTACGCAGGATCTGCGCCAGCTTTTTGTCATCGGTGTAGAGCTTGGGCAGGCCGGACGGCTCCTCGAAGATCAGGTCCACCGAGCTTGCATCGGCAATTGGCCGGAACATGCCGCGCAACGCCGAGAACAGGTCGAACATATCGAACCAGGCCGGGGAAATACTAATGCGCCCGGCCTCGATCTTGGCCAGGTCCAGCAGGTCGTCGACCATCTCGCGCAGTTCGCGCGCAGAACTGCGGATGAAGCTGACCTGGGTATGCTGTTCCGGGCTCAACGGGCCGTCCAGCTCATCGGCCAGCAGACTGGTAATACTCAGGATCGAGCCCAGCGGTGTGCGGAACTCATGGCTCATGTAGGACAGAAAGCGGCTTTTGAGGTCCGATGCCTGGCGCAGTTGGTCGGCTTGGGTGTCCAGTTCGGCATACAGCGCTAGAACGCCCTGGTTGGTTTCGTCCAGTTCAGTGCGCAGGGCATCTGTCTCCAGGCGAAGGCGTTGCACTTCTGCGGCGAGCGAGGCAGGGGTGTCAGCCATCAATGGCCTCCAAGGCAATCACGAAGACCGTGACATCATCCCGGCCGCGACAGAAATCACGGTGCAGGATAGCGGCGATCAGGGCAGGGTGGCGGTGGACGAGTCCAGGGTAGTCCAAGAGATTCCAACGTGATTGCAGGCCGTCGCTGTACAGAATCAGCAATTGGCCGCCCACCTGAGCGTAGTCGAAGGCATGGGCCTTGCGAAACTGCACGCCCACGATGCCGGGGTGTGAGGCCAGGCCACGGGACTTGTCCGGCGCGACCAGGCTGGCGCCGATATTGCCCACGCCAGTGAACTTCAGGTTATCGGCTTCGGCATCATACTGGGCCACGGCCAGCGCGCCGCCACGGGTGCCATTCATGCCGATGTGTATATCGTTCATCAGAATCGTCGAGTCCAGAAACGCGTTCTGGGCAAATACCGTCTCTCCTGCTCGGGCGGCACGCTCGGCAAATTCGCCATGACCGAGTCCGTCGGCCACCATCACACTGAAGCGGCCAGGTTCGATTGCCAGGTGCCAGGCGTCGCCGCAATGCGGATCCTCGTGCAGTGAATGCTGGCTGACCCCGTAGCGAATGTCCTTGGCCAGTGAGCCGCGGGAGTACAACCTGGCCAGGATCGCCGTGCCACGAGGGTCGGCGTACACATCGAACACCTGGGCCAGGCGTGAAATCGCCCCCAGGCCAATGCCCTGGGTGCCGCCGGTGGAGTAGCCGTCCACCAGGCAACTGTTCAGGTCGAAGCCTTGGCCACGGTCGATGGCCACCAACTCGACACCACCGTTACCGGTGGCGCGCAGATGCAATTGACCATGGTCGGCGTGCTTCAGGACATTGCTGGCCAGTTCCGTGGCCACCAGGGCCACGCGTCCGGCGTCGGTATCGTCGAAGCCCAGGCCTTCGGCGAGTTGCTGCGCGGTGCGCCGGGCATGGCCGATCTGGCTGGTGTCTTCAATCAACAACACATGCGTCAGGACGCTGGGGATGTTCAGGCCCATCGGGTGATCGTCACGCGGGTGCCTTTGCCGGGTGCGGTGTCCAGTTCAAATTCATCCACCAGGCGCTTGGCGCCGGTCAGTCCCAGTCCCAAGCCGCTGCCGGAGGTCCAGCCGTCGGTCATCGCCAGCTTCAGATCGGGAATGCCCGGGCCTTCATCGCGAAAGGTCAGGCGCACGCCGAAGCGGTGGTCTTTTTCGATCACCGCCCAGTCCATGTGGCCGCCCTTGCCATACACCACCGTGTTACGGGCCAGTTCACTGACCGCCGTGACCAGCTTGGTCAGGTCGATCAGGCGCATGCCGCAGTCCTGGGCCAACTTGCGCACCAGTTGTCGAGCCAGCACGACATCCTGTTCGATCAGCACCGGGTGGGTGCCATTGCTGGCTTGGGTCATGAGCGTTCTACCCGGTCGCGCAGCAGTTTCATGCCGCGCTCGACATTCAATGCAGTGGCCACGCCGGGCAGGGTCATACCCAGTTCTACCAGGGTGATAGCCACGGCCGGTTGCATGCCCACCAGCACGGTCTGGGCATCCATGATGCTGGACAGGCCGGAAATGGTGCCGATCATGCGCCCGATGAACGAGTCGACCATGTCCAGCGCCGAAATATCGATCAACACGCCTTTGGCCGAGGTGCGGCTGATGCGCTCGGACAAGTCGTCCTGCAAGGTCAGTGCAAGCTGGTCGTGCATGTCCACCTGGATGGTCACGAGCAAAAACTCGCCCATCTGCAAAATAGGGATGCGTTCCATGCTCAGACAGCCTTGGTGACGGTGACGCCGAGGCGTTTGAGCGAGAGGGCCAGAGCGTCGGCCAGGTTGGCCTTGGTGACCACGCCTTGCAGGTCGAGGCCCAGGTGCACGATGGTCTGGGCGATTTGCGGGCGCACGCCGCTGATGATGCAATCGGCACCCATCAGGCGGATCGCGGTCACGGTCTTGAGCAGGTGCTGGGCGACCAGGGTGTCGACAGTCGGCACACCGGTAATGTCGATAATCGCGATTTCCGCGCCGGTGTCGACGATACGTTGCAGCAGCGACTCCATCACCACCTGTGTGCGCTGCGAGTCCAGGGTGCCGATCATCGGCAGGGCCAGCACGCCGTCCCACAGCTTGACGACTGGGGTGGAGAGTTCCAGCAATTCTTCCTGTTGGCGTTTGATCACCGATTCGCGGGACTTCTGAAACGTGCGGATGGTGTGCATGCCCAGTGCGTCGAGCAGCTCCGATATCTTCAACAGCTGTTCTGCCAACTGCACAGGTTGATCGGCATATACCTGTTGGAGCAGGGCGAACAGGGGGCCTTTAAGGGCGAAGATAAAACTGGCGGTTTGTTGCGAGTCCTGACCGGCGAGGGCGCGACTGTGAGAAAGTTTTTCCAGGAATACACGGGTTTGCGCCCAGTTTTCGTGGTCGGTATTCTGGGAACCGCCCAGTTGCAGGGCCTCAGTCAGCAGATTCAGGAACTCATGGGTCTGCTGTTTGATATCGTCGCCTTTGATGTTGCGCGTAGCGCCCGAGGCCTCGAGGCTGGCATTCCATTCGTCAAGGAGGGCGCTTCGATTATCCAGCAGAGCCTGAATTGTGTTCGTTTGCAAAGTTGCCACGGGTAACCTCCTTGAATGCCTTAGATGAACTTCACGCAATTTATACTAAATAGAACCGTTTTGAAGTATTTCGCCGAATTTTCCGAACATAAACGGACAGGTCACACCCATGGCGAATCCAGCATTTGATTTCGATCAGCTTTCGCTGCACTCCAGCGACGCCAGATAATCCTGGCCGCCGTAATACAGGCCCAGGATCGACACCGTTTCGCTGGCAGCGTTCAGCACGAACGCGATGACCGTGGTGCGCCGATAGTGAGTGATGCGCAAGTCTTTGAGCAGGTCATCACGGCGGGTGCCGCGCAAGGGAAACAGGCAAAGGCCTTCGCAGTAGCGGATGAGGCTGTCGATAAAGCGTGCAGCTATAACTGGGGAACTGGCATCGCTGATGTAGTCTTCAAGGGCGTCGAGTTGCGCCAAGGCTTCAGGCGAAAAGGCTACCGCGTAACTCACGCTTTCCCGGTGCCTTTTCGCTGACACTTGGCTGCCATGTGTTCTCGAACCTGTTCGACGGACAGCGCGCGCTCGGGCTTGGTCTTGAGGGCTGCCGCAGCTGGGATCACCTCGTCCCGCAGCCAGTCTTCCATGGCGCGATCACGTGCCAGCAATACTCTCAGGCCGTCGCGGATCACTTCGCTCTCGGATGCATATTCACCGGCCGCGACCTTGGCTTTGACCAGGGCCGCCATTTCGATGGGCAAGGTAATGCTCATTTGCTGGGTTGAGCGCATGTAGATGTCCGCCGAAGGAGGGTAGGATTCAATCCTACTTGACCACTGGCGTGATGCAAGAAGCAACTGATCGATGCCGATATCCAGCATCTCGTCGTCTGTCCAGAAGTAAGGGGTTTCCATGCGTGCTACATCTCCCGTTGTGAAGGTCAGGCCGCAAGTATTGACCCATTTCGGCGATTGCGTGGCCGCAAAAAACCCAATAACCCACTGATATGTATGACTTCATATTTGTAGCAGGGTCATTACGACAAGCCGCTCCCGGCATGCATGGCGCGCCATCGGCTCCCATACGATAATGCCCGCCACCTCGACCATATTGGCACTCCCGTGATCATCAACTTCGACCTCAACGACCTCCAAGCCTTCCGCGCCGTGGTAGACAAGGGTAGTTTTCGCAGTGCCGCCGAAGCTATCCGGATCTCGCAGCCGGCCCTCAGCCGGCGTATCGAAAAGCTTGAGACCGCCCTGGATGTGAAGCTGTTCGAACGCACCACGCGGCGCGTCAGCCTGACCATGGTCGGCCGCGCATTCCTGCCGCAGGTCGAGCGCATGCTCGACGATCTCGATGTCGCGCTCATGGGCATCAGCAATGTCGCGTCCACACGCATGGGCAATGTCACCATCGCCTGCGTGCCGTCCACTGCGTACTACTTCATGCCCCACGTGATCTCTGAATTCCACAAGTTGTATCCAAAAATTCGCCTGCGGGTGCTGGATGCCAGCGCCGGTGAAGTGTGCAATGCCGTAGAAAGTGGCGAGGCGGATTTCGGCGTGAGTTTCAGCGGCAGCCTGGCCGATGAAGTGGAGTTCGAATTGCTGCTGCAGGAGCGTTATGTGCTGGCCTGTCGCCGCGATCATCCCCTGGCCCAGCGTGACAGCGTGACCTGGTCCGAGGCCTACGAACACGACTACATCACCGTGGACAAGACTTCCGGCAACCGCTTCCTGCTCGATCAGGCGTTGCGCGGCGTGCGGGTGAAAAAGCCGAGTATCTGCGAAACGCACCACGTAACGACGATGATCGGGCTCGTGGAGGCAGGGTTGGGGGTGGCGATGGTGCCGTCGATTGCGATGCCGGCCGGCGAGCATCCGATCCTGGTGAGTGTGCCGCTGGTGGAGCCGCAGGTGATGCGCAATGTGGGCTTGATAAAACGCCGCGGGCGGACCTTGCCGCCAGCGGCGCTGGAGTTGGAACGGTTGGTGCGGGAGATGCCGTTTCGGTCAGCGTGACACCGAGTCCAGGCCGGTGGCTTGCACCACCGGTTGCGCTTGGGGCGACGCCAGGTACTGCAACAAGGCCTTGGCCTGCTCAGGGTGTTCGGCATTCACCGGAATGCCGGCGGCAAAACGGGTCACCGATTGCACATCCTCCGGGATCTTGCCAACGTAGGTCACACCCGCCACCGGCAGCAATTCCGCGACCTGCTGCAGGCCCACTTCGTAGTCACCCTTGGCGACCTGTTCGGCCACCGGCAGGCGTTCGATCATGGTGCCTTTGGCCGGCATGCCGAGCTTCTTGAACAACTCCTTCTCGACATACACACCGCTGGCGCTGTCCGAGTAAGCCACGGATTTGGCCTTGCTCAGCGCGGCTTTCAATTCGGCATCCGTACCGATTGCAGGTTTGACCGCGCCGGCCTTCACCACCAGGCCGATGCGCGAGTCCGCCAGTTCCACACGGGAAGCCGGGTCGACCTTGCCTTGTTTGATCAGGTCATCCAGGGCGTAGCCGACCATGATTACCACGTCGGCATGTTCGCCACGGGCGAGACGGTTGGGAATCGCTTCCGGCGCCTTGCCCATGGACGGACCCAGAATGGTGTCGAGGCTGTCACCGCTTTGCTTGGCGTACTGCGGGCCAAGCAACTTATACGCGGCGGTGAAACCACCCGACGTCATCACCTTGAGCTGTTCGGCCTGGGCCGACAGCGCCAGGGCGCCGAGGGCCAGGGCCGTCAGGGTCTTGAGCAACGGCTTCATCACGCCGCCTCCTGCATCACCTGGCCACGGGTATTGGCGCGACGATACAGCGCCAGGGTTGAACACAATGCGCAGGCGGCGGCGAACATCATCCAGTAGGCGGGCGAGGCCTTGTCTTCGGTGATGTGGATGAACCAGGTGGAGATCGCCGGGGTAAAGCCGCCGAAAATCGCAGTCGCCAGGCTGTAGGCCAGGGAGAAACCTGCCACACGCACTTCCACCGGCATGATTTCGGTCAGGGCCGGGATCATGGCGCCGTTGTACATGCCGTAGAGGAAGGAGAACCACAGCAGGGTTTCCAGCATGTGGGCAAAGCTCGGCGCATTTACCACGTAGGACAATGCTGGATAAGCGGTCAGAACCGTCAGCACGGTCATGGCGATCAGCACTGGCTTGCGGCCGAAACGGTCGCTCAGGGTGCCGCCGATCGGCAGCCAGACAAAGTTCGACACCGCCACCAGCAGGGTCACCAACAGCGCGTCGGAGGTGCTCAATTGCAGCACGGTCTTGCCGAAGGTCGGCGCGTACACGGTGATCAGGTAGAACGCGGTGGTGGTCATGGCCACCATCAGCATGCCGCCGATGACTACGGTCCAGTTCTTCACCAGGGTCGCCAGCACTTCACGCATGGTCGGGCGATGCTTGCGGTTGGCGAACTCTTCAGTTTCCTGCAGGTTGCGACGCAGGATGAAGATGAACGGGATGATCACACAGCCGATGGCGAACGGAATGCGCCAGCCCCAATCGGCCACCACGGCGGGTTCCATCCACACGTTCAGGCCATAACCCAGTGCGGCGGCGACCACGATGGAGATCTGCTGGCTGCCCGATTGCCAGCTGGTGTAGAAACCTTTGCGGCCGGGCGTGGCCATTTCGGACAGGTACACCGACACACCGCCCAGTTCCGCGCCGGCCGAAAAGCCTTGCAACAGGCGGCCAAGCAGCACCAGCAGCGGTGCCCACAGGCCAATGGTGTGATAACCCGGCACCAGCACGATCAGCAGCGTGCCGCTGGCCATGATCGACAGGGTCACGATCAGTCCTTTGCGGCGACCGACGTCATCAATGTAGGCACCCAGGATGATCGCGCCCAATGGACGCATCAGGAAGCCTGCGCCGAACACCGCGAAGGTCATCATTAATGACGCAAACTCATTAGCGGCAGGGAAGAACGCGGCAGCGATGTAGGTGGCGTAAAAACCGAACAGGAAGAAGTCGAACTGTTCGAGGAAGTTGCCCGAAGTCACGCGGAAAACCGCGCCCACTTTCGAGCGGGCAGAGTCGGGTCGGGTAGGGCTAGTCATGGTTTTGTGTCTCCAGCGTTCTTTTTAAAGTGCTTGTTTCGCCTAAGACCGAGAATAGTGGCTGACACATTTAGAAATGATAAGTGACAAATTTGGATAGATTGATGCGCATTGGCTATCAATCAGTGGCGCGGTCAAAAATGCGTTCGCTGTTCTATGCTTAAGGTGTGACCAATTCTTACGGATGGGAGGTGGCGATGACTGACCAACAGAAACGGCGGGACGAGCCGGAGCGTGAACAACCCCGACAGCGGGAGGAAGAAAAACCGCAGACCTGGAAGCATCCGGATGATGGAACGGAGCTTTCCGAGCGGGATCAGGAGCGTCCGCTCAAGCCCTGATCAATGCGACGGTCTAAAGGCGATTCCGATGGGAGTTATCGATGTGTCATTCGATAACTCCCATTTTTTCGTCGGGAAATTATTTGACATATTTGATTTGTGATCACATATTGAGGCCATAAGAACGACAACACAGGTTTTGCCTCATGACAGATGGTCCGCTCCTCCTGCCCACCCTGCGCCAGGTGTCCCGCGATACCTTGCAAGACCAGGTCTACCGCCAGATCCGCGAAGCCTTGATGAGTGGCCGTTTCCAGCCTGGCCAGAAGCTCACCATCCGCGGTCTCGCCGAAGCGCTCGGTTCCAGCCCGATGCCAGTGCGCGAAGCGCTGCAACGCCTCAGCGCCGAAAACGCCTTTGAAGTCACCGAAACCTCCCGTCTGCGTGTGCGCCTGATGACGGTCGAACGCCTGCGCGAAATCCGTGATGCGCGGGTCGCCCTCGAAGGTTTGCTCGCCGAAAAGGCGGTGCTGCTCCTGCAAAAAGCCGACCTCGATGAAATCACCGACCTCTGCCAGCAGATGCAACACGCCGCCGACGAAGTCGACGTGTCGCGTTACCTGTGGACCAACTTCGCGTTTCACCGGCGCATCTACGCCGTGGCCCAGGCCGAGTTGACCATGGCTGCCGTGGAAAACTTCTGGCTGCACATGGGCCCGTGTTTTGCGCTGGTCGCCCCGGATAAAGCTCACCTGCAACGTTCGATGGAGGCGCACACGCGCATCGTCGAAGCCCTGGCTGCCCGCGACGGCGCCGGCGCACGCGCAGCGGTGACCGATGACATCATGCAGGCCGCCGATTCCCTGGCGCGCCTGCTCGTCAAGAACGACCGTTCGCGGTCGTCTGCTTCAGGAGGTAAACGTGCATGAGTGTCCTACAACGGCTGCAGCCCTATCCTGGGTTACGTGTGTTGATTTCCGGCGGGGCTGCCGGCATTGGTGAAGTGCTGGCAGCGGCGTATCTGGAAGCCGGTGCGCAGGTGCATGTGTGTGATGTGAGTGAGCCGGCCCTGGCTGCGTTTCGCGACAAATACCCAGGCACCGTCGCCACCCGCGCGGATGTCAGCGATGCCGCGCAGATCGAGGCGGTGTTCCAGGTGCAGCGCGAGCAGTTCGGCGGCCTCGATGTGCTGGTCAACAATGCCGGGATCGCCGGGCCTACCGGTGGGATCGATGCGATCAGCGACGCCGAGTGGCAAGCCACCATCAATATCAATCTCACCGCACAATACCGCTTTGCCCACCACGGCGTGCCGATGCTCAAGGAGTCTTCCCACGGCCACTTGCTGCATATCGCCTCGGTGGCGGGGCGCTTGGGCTACGCGTCGCGCACGCCCTATGCGGCGACCAAATGGGCGATTGTCGGCTTGATGAAATCCCTGGCCTCGGAGCTGGGCGAGAGTGATATCCGCGTCAACGCCTTGCTGCCCGGCATCGTCGAAGGCCCGCGCATGGACGGCGTAATCCGCGCCCGTGCCGAACAGGTTGGCGTGCCCGAAGCCGAGATGCGCCAGGAATACCTCAACAAGATTTCCCTTAAGCGCATGGTCACCGCCGAAGACGTGGCCGCCATGGCGTTGTTCCTCTGTTCGCCCGCCGCACGCAACGTGACCGGCCAAGCGATCAGCGTCGACGGTAACGTCGAGTACCTGTAAGCCACGCAAGAACACATCGCGCTGTACCCAGGATTTTTTTCATAAGAATAAAAGTCGGAGATCTGTCATGTCCAAAAATCGTCCTGTCATTATTACGTGCGCCGTTACCGGTGCGATTCATACGCCGTCGATGTCACCGCATTTGCCGATCACCGCCCAGGAAATTGCCGATGCCGCCATCGGTGCCGCCGAAGCCGGCGCCGCGATTGTGCACCTGCATGCCCGTGACCCCAACGACGGCCGCCCCAGCCAGGACCCGGCGCTGTTCGCCGAATTCCTGCCGCAGATCAAGGCCGCCAGCGACGTGGTGATCAACATCACCACCGGCGGCGCACCGACCATGGGCGTGGAAGAACGCCTGCAGCCGGTGATGCAGTTCAAGCCGGAACTGGCTTCGCTGAACATGGGCTCGATGAACTTCGGCCTGTACGAAATGCTCAACCGCTTCACCGATTTCAAGCACGACTGGGAGCGGCCGTACCTCGAAGAAAGTGACGACCGGATCTTCCGCAACACCTTCCGCGACATCACCCACATCCTCAATTCCTGTGCCGAAAACCGCACGCGTTTTGAGATCGAGTGCTACGACATCGGCCACCTCTACACCGCTGCGCACTTCCTGGAACGCGGCCTGCTCAAGCCACCGTTGTTTATCCAGTCGGTATTCGGCTTGCGCGGCGGCATCGGCGGGCACCCGGAAGACTTGGCACACATGCGCCGTACCGCCGACCGTCTGTTTGGCGACGACTACGTGTGGTCGATCCTCGGCGCTGGGCGTGGGCAGATTCCGCTGGCGACCATGGGCCTGTCCATGGGCAGCAACGCGCGAGTGGGGCTTGAGGATTCGCTGTGGGACGGGCCGGGCAAACTGGCGGCGTCGAATGCCGATCAGGTCCGGCGTATTCGTACTGTGATCGAAGCCCTCGGTCACCGCGTCGCCACGCCGGATGAAGCGCGGGAAATCCTCGGGCTCAAGGGGCGCGATCAGGTCAACTTCTAACCCAACAAACCGCCGCGTCAAGGCGCGGCTTGCATCCCGCACAACAACAATAAGGGGATCACCATGCATATCGAAGTGCTCGTCGACGTCAAGACCACCCTGGGCGAAGGCCCGGTGTGGGACGTCGAGCAACAACGCCTGTATTGGATCGACAGCGCCGACGGCCGCATCCTGCGCTGCACCGACGACGGTCGCGAGCTGCGGGCCTGGGACGTGGGCCAGAAAATCGGCTCCATGGCCCTGCGCCGTGACGGCGAGTCGGCCATCGTCGCCCTGCAAAACGGCGTGCACACCCTCGACCTCAACAGCGGCGAACTCGACCTTGTCGCTGATCCGGAACCGCACCTGCCCAACAACCGCCTCAACGACGGCAAGATCGACCGCCAAGGCCGTTTTATCTTCGGCTCCATGGACACGTTGGAAGACAACGCCAGCGCCAAGCTTTACCGCCTGGACGCCGACCTGAGCCTGCACACGTTGGACGAAGGCATCATCGTGTCCAACGGCCCGTGCTGGAGCCCGTCGGGTGACACCTTCTACTTTTGCGACACTTGGTCCGGCGAGATCTGGGCCTACGACTACGACTTGGCCACCGGCAACGTGAGCAATCGCCGCACGTTCGCCAAGGTCGATACCTCCGGCGGTGGCGCCGCCGACGGTTGCACCGTGGATGCCGAAGGCTGCCTGTGGCAGGCGCTGGTCTACGCCGGAAAACTGGTGCGCTACACCCCCGACGGCCATGTCGATCGCATCATCCAGATGCCGGTGAAAAAGGTCACCAGCCTGACCTTTGGCGGGCCGAACCTGGACACCCTGTTTGTGACCTCCATGGCCAAGCCGCCGCTACCGCGTTTTCCGGCGGACGGCCAGCAGCGCGGAGCGCTGTTCGCCATTACCGGGTTGGGCGTGCAAGGAATAGCCGAGCGACGGTTCGCCAGCTAGCGCGTGTGTGTGACAAGGCATATTCCTTCGCAACCTTGTGTCAGTGCGCGCCCTCGCGCGCCTGGAGAGGCCCATGGCAACTATTAAAAAAGCGTCGCTGCGCAGCATTCACCGGCATTCCTGGGTGTCGCTGCTGGTCTGCTGGATGATCTGGATCCTCAACGCCTACGACCGTGAGATCGTGCTGCGCCTGGGGCCGACCATTTCCAAGCATTTCGATTTATCCGCCGACCAATGGGGCACCGTGGCCACGGTGGTGATGCTGGCCCTGGCGCTGCTGGATATTCCCGGTTCGATGTGGAGCGACCGTTATGGTGGCGGCTGGAAACGTGCGCGCTTCCAGGTGCCGCTGGTGCTGGGCTACACCGCGATCTCGTTTCTGTCCGGCTTCAAGGCGTTGAGCGGCAACCTCGCCACCTTCATTGCCCTACGCGTCGGCGTCAACCTCGGCGCTGGCTGGGGCGAGCCGGTGGGGGTGAGCAACACCGCCGAATGGTGGCCGGTTGAGCGTCGCGGTTTTGCCCTGGGTGCACACCATACGGGTTACCCGATTGGCGCGATGCTCAGCGGTATCGTCGCGAGTTTTGTCATCACCGTGTTTGGTGAGGACAACTGGCGTTATGTGTTCTTCTTTGCCTTCGTGGTGGCGCTGCCGCTGATGATTTTCTGGGCGCGTTATTCCACGGCCGAGCGCATCACTGCGTTGTACGTCGACATCGCCGCCAAAGGCATGACCCCGCCCGACAATGCCCCGGCCAGCTCGGTAAAAGGCGAAGCCTGGCGCACCTTTGTCGCCACCTTGCGCAACCGCAACATCGCCCTCACGGCGGGCAATACGATGCTGACCCAAGTGGTGTACATGGGCGTCAACATCGTGCTGCCGGCCTACCTCTACAACATCGCCGGGCTGTCCCTGGCCGAGTCGGCGGGGATGAGCGTGGTGTTCACCCTCACCGGCATCCTCGGGCAACTGGTGTGGCCGTCGCTGTCGGACATCATCGGCCGACGCACCACCCTGATCATCTGCGGCGTGTGGATGGCGGCGAGTGTCGGCGCGTTCTACTTCGCCAACACCCTGACGCTGATCGTCGTCGTGCAACTGCTGTTCGGCCTGGTGGCCAATGCGGTGTGGCCGATCTACTACGCCGTGGCCTGCGACTCGGCCGAACCGTCGGCGACGTCCACCGCCAACGGCATCATCACCACCGCGATGTTTATCGGTGGCGGCCTGGCGCCGGTGCTGATGGGCAGCTTGATCGCCATGGGCGGCGGCTGGACCACGCTGCACGGCTACACCGTGTGTTTCTTCGTGATGGCCGGCTGCGCCCTGGGCGGCGCGTTGCTGCAACTGTTTTCCCATCGCCCCCAGGCGTTGGCTATGCAACTCGACTCCTAGAACAACACCGATGCGCCCCCCAGCCCGGCTGGCGGGGCGCCAAGAGGAATTGCCGATGACTACCGCGACTTCCGCCCGCACCCCGCAGGCGTTGAATAAACTGATGTTCGTCAAGCTGATGCCCTTGCTGATCATTGCCTACATCCTGAGCTTCCTGGACCGCACCAACATCGCCCTGGCCAAGCATCACCTGGACGTCGACCTGGGCATTTCCGCCGCGGCGTACGGGTTGGGCGCGGGGCTGTTTTTCCTGACGTATGCACTGTCGGAAATCCCTAGCAACCTGATCATGCACAAGGTCGGCGCGCGGTTCTGGATCGCACGGATCATGGTGACCTGGGGCCTGATCTCGGCGGCCATGGCCTTTGTGCAGGGCGAGACGTCGTTCTATGTGCTGCGCCTGTTGCTGGGCATTGCCGAAGCCGGACTCTTCCCCGGCGTCATGCTCTACCTCACCTACTGGTTCAACCGCGAACAGCGGGCACGCGCCACCGGTTATTTCCTGCTCGGCGTTTGCTTCGCCAACATCATCGGCGGCCCGGTGGGCGCGGCCTTGATGCGCATGGACGGCATGCTCGGCTGGCACGGCTGGCAGTGGATGTTCATGCTCGAAGGACTGCCGGCGGTGGCGTTTGCCTGGGTGGTTTGGCGCAAACTGCCGGACCGTCCGAGCAAGGCGCCGTGGTTGTCGGCCGAGGAAGCGCGCGGCATCGAACAGCGCATCGCCCAGGAAACCGAAGAGGGCGCGGGCGAGGGTGGTCACTCGTTGAAAAACTGGCTGACCCCGCAAATCCTGCTGGCGATCTTTGTGTACTTCTGTCACCAGATCACCATCTACACGGTGATCTTTTTCCTGCCGAGCATCATCAGCAAATACGGCGAGCTGAGCACCATGAACGTCGGCCTGCTGACTTCGTTACCGTGGATCGCGGCGGCACTCGGTGCCTTGCTGATTCCGCGTTTCGCCACGACGCCCGGACGCTGTCGGCGGTTGCTGGTCACAGGGCTGCTGACCATGGCGTTGGGCCTGGGCATCGCGTCGATATCGGGGCCGGTGTTCAGCCTGCTCGGTTTTTGCCTGTCGGCGGTGATGTTCTTTGTGGTGCAGTCGATCATCTTTCTGTACCCGGCTTCGCGCCTCAAGGGCGTTGCGCTGGCTGGCGGGCTGGGTTTCGTCAACGCCTGCGGGCTGCTCGGCGGGTTTGTCGGCCCCTCGGTGATGGGCGTGATCGAGCAAAGCACCGGCAATGCGATGAACGGCCTGAAGGTGATTGCGCTGGTATTGGTGGTGGCGGCGATTGCGGCGCTGCGGTTGCGCATGGGGCACGAGCCTGAGCGTGGCGCACAAGCCAGCGAAGCGTCCTACACGTAGACGCCGGCAACGCGGCTTTCTACACTGCGGCTTGTCTTGGGGAAAGGGGCAGGCGCCGATGAATCGCAATGAATTACGCAAGGCCGACATCAACCT
This sequence comes from Pseudomonas sp. FH1, assembly GCF_000510895.2. Classification (NCBI taxonomy): domain Bacteria; kingdom Pseudomonadati; phylum Pseudomonadota; class Gammaproteobacteria; order Pseudomonadales; family Pseudomonadaceae; genus Pseudomonas; species Pseudomonas sp. FH1. The sequence continues at coordinate 155,353 of NZ_AOHM01000129.1, read as the reverse complement.
GATGGTGGTGTTCGAAGCACTGATGCTGGAACGCAACGTCACGCGGGTGGCAGAGAAGCTGTTTCTCGGCCAACCGACCATCAGCTCGGCCCTCAACCGCTTGCGTACTTTGTTCAATGACCCGCTGTTCATTCGCGTCGGCCACCGCATGGAGCCCACGGCGCGGGCCGAGGAAATCATCCAGCATTTGTCGCCAGCGCTGGACTCGTTGTCCTCGGCCTTGAGCCTGACCCATGACTTCGACCCGTCGATCAGTACCATGACCTTCCGCATCGGCCTGTCCGATGATGTCGAGTTCGGCCTGTTGCCGCCGTTGCTGCGCGCCCTGCGCCAGGAAGCGCCGCAAGTGGTGTTCGTGGTGCAACATGTGGACTACTGGCGCATCCCGGATCTGCTGGCCTCTGGCGATATCACCGTCGGCATCACCCAGACCCGTGGCCTGCCAGCGAATGCCAAGCGCAAGCTGCTGCGCCATATCCGCCCGCGCATCCTGCGTGCCGATGCCTCGGACACACCGCTGACCCTTGACGAATACTGCTCACGGCCCCACGTGCTGGTGTCCCACACCGCCAACGTGGCGGGGTTCGCGGATGAATGGCTGGCGGAAATCGGCCGCAAGCGCCACGTGGTGTTGTCGGTGCCGCAATACAGCGCACTGCCGGCGTTGCTCGCCGGCACCGACCTGATCGCCAGCCTGCCGGACTACACCGCCGAGGCCATGGCCGTGTCGGGCCACCTGTTCTGCGAGCCATTCCCGTTCGAGACGCCGACCCTGGATTTGTCCATGGTCTGGCTCAGCCATGTGGACACGGACCCGGCCGAGCGCTGGGTACGCTCGCGACTCGAAGCGTTCATGAGTGATCGTGGGTTGGCGACCAAGGCCTGACTCCGTGGTATATCTAGGATTCTTCCTACCAAAGACTCGGAGCCCTACATGCCACACCTGCACCTGGAATACACCGCCAACCTGACGAACCTGGCCGTTGAGAAAACCCTGCTACGGCTCAACAACGTGTTGATGGTGTCTGGCCAGTTCGGTTCCGAGTTCGATATCAAAAGCCGTGCGGTCAAGGTCGAGACGTTCCAGGTGGGCACCTCCCTCGACCCTCGTGGTTTTATCGCGGTGAAGTTGTCACTGCTCAGCGGACGGTCGCCGCAGGTCAAGAAGCAGTTGTCGGAAAGCCTGTTGGCGGCCTTGCAGGATCTGGGCGACTGGCCAGCGGGCGTGCAGGTTCAACTGAGTGTCCTGTTGGTCGACATGGACCGCGATTCCTACAGCAAAGAAGCAGTCGCGAGCGACAAGCTGCAAGCTTCAAGTTAAAAGCGAGCGTGGCGCGCCTTGCAGCTTTTAGCTTGTAGCTTGTAGCTGCCCCTCACACACCTTCACCACCTGCTCACGAAACCAGGTATTGGCACTGTCCTGTCCACTGGTTTCGTTCCACTGCATCTCCAGGGTGAACCCCGGCAAGCCGTTCGGCGCTTCGCAATGGCCGAACACCGTGGACGGCGCCAGCAACTTTTGCACGCGACGGGGCAAGGTGACGATGAAGTCCGTGCCGGTGATCATCTTCAAGGCTGCGCTGTAGCTGTTGGCACGGGCGATGACCTGGCGCTTGTGGGCCTGGCGTGCGAGCCAGCCGTCGATCATGTTGGTGTCGGAGGTCCACGGCGTGGGGAACACGTGGCGGCGCTCGACGAAGGATTGCAGGCTGAAGGCTGGCTCCCGTGGCGCCGAGCGTTTGTCGAATACGCACACCAAGTCGTCCTCCAGCAGCATCTGGGTGCGGAAGTCTTTGTGGGCGCGGTGGAAGTTGGGGCCGAAGCAGATCACCAGGTCGAGGCGACCTTCGCGCAGGTCGCCGGCGGGGATGTCGGTTTCCAGCTTCTGCACATTGACGATCACCGGCAGGTCGGCGCGGTCGAAGTTTTTCAACAGGCGCGGCAGGATCAACTGTTCGAAATATTCCGGCGCACACACGTTGAAGGTCACGGCCTTCAGCGTCGGATCGAAGGCTTGGCTGCCGGCGTGGCACAGGTTGATGCTTTCGAGGATCTTCTGCACATGGCCGTACATGGTGGTGGCCTTGTACGTCGGGCGCATGCCGGCGCGCGTATTGATAAACAGCTCGTCTTCAAAACTGGTGCGCAGCTTCTTCAGGCTGTAGCTCACGGTGGACTGGCTGACAAACAGCGTTTCAGACACCTCGGTAACGCTGCTCTGGTCATAGACGGCGATAAACACCATCAAGTCCTGCATATCGAGCTTTCTGAGCAAGTTACTGTTTAGCATCGGTTTCGTCCGTAAACCCTTTGTACCGAACTCAGTACAAGACAGCACAAAAGCTTAACGGAACGAGCGTGCCAATAGAATGCTCTGTAGGGCGTTTCTATGTTTGGTGTGAGACAAATACTGTTTCCAACACGACCTCAGCGGATATGTCGTGCGTAATGCTTTGGGTTGAAGCGCGTCACGATCAACAGCATTACCACGATCACCGCCGTGAGCGACCACCAGGCCCATTCGAAGCTGCCCAGTTGATCGCGGATCATCCCGGCGATCAGCGGCGACAGGCCGGCAATCAGGTAGCCGATACCTTGCACAAATGCGGTGAGGCCACCGGCGCGGCGCGGGTTGTCCAGGTGGTAGAGGGACAGGATCAGGCTCATCGGGAACAGGCCGCCGATGCCCAGGCCGAGCAGGCAAGGCCACAGCAGGCTCAGGTGTTGCGGACTGAGTATCAGGCCGCAGAAACCCAGGATGATCAGTACCAGCAACACCGCCACCACGCCGCGTTTATCCTGGCGACGGTTGGCGATGGCGGGGGTGATCAGGCCGGAGACGACTTCCATGGCCGTCAGGAAACCCAGCAGCAAGCCGGCGTTCTGTTCACTCCACCCTTGCTCCACGTAGTACGGCGCCAGCCAGGCGAGTACGCAGGTGTAGGACGCGGTACCGAGTCCGAAAAATACCGCGAGCAACCAGGCGCGACCGTTGCCGAAGAATGATTCTTGAGGGCCCGCAGCGGCTTGGGGCAGTGGCGGCAACACCGAGCGCTGCGCGTACCAAAACACCAATGCCAACAGCGCCAGCACTGCCCAGATCGCCAGGCCGATGCGCCAACTGCCAGTCTGCACCTGCACGAACGGTGCAAACGACGCCGCCAGCGCCGCGCCGCCCATGATCGCGGTGACGTACAGGCCCATGAACAGCGAGACATTGTCACTGAACCGCGACTTGATCAGTGCCGGCATCAACGCCTGGATCATCGCAATCCCCACACCGGCGGCGATGGCGCTGATAATTAATTCCAGTGCTGAATCGAGGAACAGCCTCGACAACGTCGCCACGCCAATCACCAGCAGCGACACCACGATGCTGCGGTGCTCGCCAAATCGCTTGGCCACGCCCATGCCAAAAAACATCGCCAAGCCCATGGCCATCACCGGCAACATGGTCAGCAACGCAGCACTGCTGAAGCTCAAGGGCACGTCGCCGCGAATCGAGGACAACAGTGGGCCGACAGCAGCCATCGACGGGCGCAGGTTGAGGGCGACCAGCACGACGCTGATCATCAGCCAGACGGCGGTGGCGGGTTTTGTGTGAACGGTTTCCATGGGACGGCCTTGAGTGAACAAGGGCGAATCAGGCCATGGGCGGGAGGAGGGGGCAAATGAGAAAGTCGCAGGGGCTATCTAAAAAATGCGGATGACTTTGTGGCGAGGGAGCAAGCTCCCTCGCCACAAAAGATTCTTATCGGCTAAAGGGACCGGATCACATGCTTGATCTCCTGAAACGCCGCCAACCCCCACGGCCCCAACTCGCGGCCAATGCTGCTCTGCTTGTAACCGCCCCACGCGGCCTGCGGGAAGATCACCTGCGGTGCGTTGATCCACACCAGCCCGGCCTGCAAGGCATTTGCCACGCGCTCAGCGGTTTCATGGCTGGCGCTGACCACACTCGCCACCAGGCCGAAATCGCTGTCGTTGGCCAGGGCAATGGCCTCGGCTTGCGAGGTGAAACGTCGTACACAGAGCACCGGGCCGAAGATCTCTTCGTTCCACAACGCGCTGTCCAGCGGTACGTCGGTGAACACGGTCGGGCGGATGAAAAAGCCCTTCGGCAGGTCCGCAGGTCGGTCACCGCCACACAGCAAACGTGCGCCGTCCTCAACACCGCGCTGGATATGCCCCAACACGCGTTGATATTGCACGCGGTTGATCAACGCGCCCATTTCCACGTCATCGGCAAACGGGTCAGCCACGCGAATGCCTTCAGCCCGTGCCTGTATACGTTGCAGGAATTCATCCGCCAGGCTGTCGGCTACCAGCACGCGACTGGTGGCCGAACACATCTGCCCTGCGTTGAAAAACCCACCGCCACAGGCCAGTTCCACCGCCAGGTCCAGGTCGGCATCCGCCAACACCAGCAAGGAGGATTTGCCGCCCAGTTCCAGGCTCACACCCTTGATGGTTTCTGCGGCGCGCTGCATCACTTGCACGCCGACGGCGTTGCTGCCGGTGAAGGAAATCTTCGCCACGCGGCGATCCGCCGCCAGCGGCGCGCCCACTTCCAGGCCCGTACCGCACACCAGGTTGAACACCCCGGTCGGCAAGCCCGCCTCGGCGATAATCCGCGCCAGTTGCAGTTCCGCCAATGGCGTGACTTCCGATGGCTTGAGCACCACGCAGCAACCGGCCGCCAGGGCGGGAGCGAGTTTCCAGGCGGTGGTCACCATCGGGAAATTCCACGGCACGATCAGCCCGACCACACCGCACGGCTCACGACGCAGACGTGCACTGAAGTCCGCGCTGGGCAGTTCCACCGGGCTATCCTGGCTGGCGTCCATCGCCTCGGCCACGCTGGCGTAATAGTCGAAGGTGGCGATCACATCGTCCACATCAATCGCGGCTTCAAACAGCGGTTTGCCGTTGTTGCTCGATTGCAGGTGCATCAGCTGTTCGCGCTGCTCGCTGACGCCTTGGGCGATCTTGCGCAACAGCGCGGCGCGGTCGCGGCCGGTGCTTTTTGACCAGTCGATGAACGCGGCGCTGGCGGCGTCGACCGCCTGGGTGACCGTGCTCGCATCGCCGACGCTGACGTGGGCCAGGACGGCTTCCGTCGCAGGGTTGATCACCTCAAGCGAGGCCAGTCCGGCACGCCATGCCCCATTGATATACACACCGTTCAATACCGCGCTCATTCCGCCACCGCCTTCATCCACAGCCCCTGTTCGATTTCAATCAGCGTCGGCCCTTGGCGATCAGCCGCTGCGCGTAGTGCCGCGCGCAGCGACTCAATCCCTTGGATGCTGTCGGCGGCGCAACCGAGTGCCTTGGCCACGCCGATAAAGTCCGGCGTGTAGATGTCCACGCCGACCGGCTCAATGGCGCGGTTGACCATGTATTTCTTGATCTCTTCATAGCCGTGGTTATTCCACAGCAACACGATCACCGGCGTGCGCGCTTCCACCGCGCTGGCCAGTTCCGGGAGGGTGAATTGCAGGCCGCCGTCACCGATCAGGCACACCACCGGCTGCCCATCGCCACGCCCCAGCCAGGCGCCGATGGCGGCGGGCAGGGCGTAGCCCAAGGTGCCGTAGCCGGTGGACGAGTTGAACCAGCGGCGCGGGTGGTCGAGGTTCAGGGTCAGGTTGCCGCTGTACACCGGTTGGGTGGAGTCGCCCACCAGCACGGCGTTGGGCAATTCTTCGAGGACGGTCTTGAGGAACAGGGTTTGCGCGCGGGTGGCTGCGTCCCAGCTGGGCGTCAGTTCCGCCCACAGGCGCGCTACGCGTTCAGCGCCCCACGCGCTGTTACGCGGTGGCAAAGACTTGCTGGTCAACTCGGCCAACAGCGCTTCGGCGGCGATTTGTGCATCAGCCACCAAGGCCACTTGCGGCGGGTAGTTGCGCACGATCTGGTCGGGGTCGATATCGATGCGCAGCAGCGCGCCGGGAATCTCGAAACCGCCGGCGAAGGTCACGTCGTAGTCGGTTTCCGCCAGCTCGGTGCCGATGGCCAATACTACGTCCGCTTCGGCCACCAGTGCGCGGGTGGCGACCAAGGTCTGGGTCGAGCCGATCAGCAGTGGGTGGCGGGCAGGCAGCATGCCTTTGGCGTTGATGGTCAGGGCCACCGGCGCGCCGAGGGCTTCGGCCAGTCGGGTCAGTTCCGGCGCTGCGTCGATGGCGCCACCACCGGCCAGGATCAACGGCGTCTTGGCGGCTGCGAGCAACTGGCTCATTTGCTTGACCGCCGACGGCGCCGCACCGGCACGGGCCACGCTGACCGGTTCACTGCCCAGCAGTGCATCGGCATTTTCCACCAGCACATCCAGCGGGATTTCGATGTGCACCGGACGCGGCCGCCCGGCCTGGAACAACGCAAACGCCCGCGCCAACACGCCGGGCAGCTCCGCCGCCGACATCAGGGTATGGGAGAACGCCGCCACGCCGGCCATCATCGCGCCCTGGTTGGGCAGCTCATGCAGCTTGCCGCGCCCGCCGCCCAATTGGCTGCGCGACTGCACGCTGGAAATCACCAGCATCGGGATCGAGTCGGCATAAGCCTGGCCCATGGCGGTGGTGATATTGGTCATGCCGGGGCCGGTGATGATGAAGCACACGCCGGGTTTTCCGCTGGTGCGCGCATAACCGTCGGCCATGAAGCCGGCGCCCTGTTCGTGGCGCGGGGTGACGTGACGGATGCTGGAACGGGCCAGGCCGCGGTACAGCTCCACGGTGTGCACGCCGGGGATGCCAAACACCTGGTCCACGCCGTAGCCTTCCAGGAGGTTGACCAATACTTCGCCGCAGGTCGCCATATAGGTCGCTCTTATTGTTGAGGTAAGGCGTTATTGGACCGGCTGGCCTGTAGCGGCAACAATCGATAAAAAGTCATACTAGCCATGTCCTCACGTCATGGCTGCGCCCCGATGAAACGCCTCCCGCCACTGCCCGCGCTGCACACCTTCTGGGTCACGGCCCAGTGCTGCAACTTCACCCGCGCCGCCGAGCAACTGCACATCACCCAGGGCGCGGTGAGCCGGCAGATTGCCGGGCTCGAAAGTCATCTGGGCTACGCGCTGTTCCAGCGCCAGGCGCGTGGCTTGAGCCTGACCGAAGAGGGCCGCGAGTGGTCACTGCGCGCACAGCAGGTGTTTGGCCTGCTCGGCGAGGCGGTGGAGCAGATCGGCAGTCGGCGTCAGGTCCTGCAGCTCAAGGCGTCCACCTGTGTGATGCGCTGGCTGCTGCCGCGCCTGATGCAGTGGCAAAAGGAACGCCCGGACGTGCCGGTGGAACTCACCACCACCGTGGCCTACACCGTGGACTTTCGCCGCGAGCAATTCGACGCGGCGGTGATCTATGCGCCCATCGCCGAGCAATCGGCCGAGGCGCGGCATCTGTTCGATGAGCAACTCACGCCGGTCTGCGCACCGGCACTGCTCGCGGGCTTGCACAGACCGCAAGATTTGCAGCAACAGGTCTTGCTGCACCCCACGCGGGATGAACGGGATTGGGCATTGTGGCTCAAGGCGGCGCAGACGCGGCTGGGCAATTTGAGCCAGGGCCATCATTTTGAAACGCTGGATTTGGCGATGACGGTGGCGTCGCAAGGTTCCGGCGTGGCGATTGGCGACAGCGCGTTGATTGGCGAGGATTTGAAGGCGGGGCGGTTGGTGATGCCGTTTGAGCTGCGGGTGCCGACGGGGATGGGGTATTACTTGGTGTATCCGCCGGGGACCGAGCCTTCGGCGGGTCTTAAAGCTCTGATGGATTGGTTGGTCATGAACGCCAAGTCGCCCCTGTAGGAGCCGGCAAGCCGTGCTCCTACAGGGATGGGGCGTATCAGTAACCTACGGTGAAACGCTGGCGTGAGTGTTTCGGCGATTCCACTTCGTCGATCAACGCAATCGCATAGTCCGCAAAACTGATCCAACTGCGACCTTCACTGCTCACCAACAAGTCATCCTGGCCCACCCGGAATTGACCGGTGCGCTCGGTCTCGACGAACTCCGCCGACGGCGACAGGAACGTCCAGTCCAGTTCCTTCTCCTGGCGCAGTGCGTCAAGAAACGCCGCACCCGCGGTGGCTTCCGCTTTGTATTCCTCAGGGAAACCCACGCTGTCGATGACCCGCCCGCCACCCGGCAGCAGCAGCGAACCGGCGCCGCCCACCACCAGCAGACGTTTTACCCCGGCCTTTTTCACCGGCTCGATCACGGCGCTGGCGGGCAGGGTGGCGAAGTGTGCCGCACTGATCACCACGTCGCTGCCACTCACCGCCTGTTGCAGGGCGTTGGCATCCAGGGCGTCGACTTGTTTGACGGTGACGCCAGGGCGTACGGCCAGCGTGTCGGTATTGCGTGCGATGGCGGTGACGGTGTGCCCGCGACGCAGCGCTTCTTCCAGCAGTTGGCTACCGGCACGGCCAGTGGCACCAATAATTGCAATCTTGCTCATGACGTTCTCCAGTACGTTAGGGTTTGAAACGGTTCACCACTTCATTTCGCCCTTGGCGACTTTGGCGCTCAGTTCCAGCGAGCTTTCGTCGGCGAGGGTGGGGTAACGCTTTTTCATGGCCGCGATCAGGGCGGCAGAATCCTTGGCCTTGGCGGTCTCGGCGTCGAAGGCCTTGATGTAGTCGGCGGTAAAGGCCACCGATTGCAGCGTCGGTGTGCCGAGGTAGTGGCCCGGGATCACGGTCTTTGGTTTCAGCTGTTGGATGCGTTGCAGTGTCGCCAGCCAGTCTTTATGGGACTGCGCGCTCTGGGTATCGGCCATCCACAGATGGATGTTTTCGGAGACAACCACGCCACCGACCACGGCCTTGATCGACGGGATCCACACAAAGCTGCGATCCGGCTGCGCGCCATCCAGGCCGATGACCTCCAGTGGCTGGCCTTCCAGGCTCAGGCTGTGACCTTCGAGGACCTGCGGCACGATGGTTTTAGACGGCCTGTCGGCGCCCATTTTCGGGCCCCAGAACTCCAGCTTGCCGGCCACGGTGGCCTTGATGTGGTCGACCACCGGTTGTGGCGCCAGCACCTTGGCGTCGGGGAAGGCGGCGGTGAGGGTGTCGAGGCCGAAGTAGTAGTCCGGGTCGCCATGGCTGATGTAGATAGTGGTGAGGTGCTTGCCGCTGGCGCGGATTTTCTGCACCAATTGCTCGGCCTGGCCTTTGCCGAATTGGGCGTCCACCAGGATCGCGTCCTTGGCGCCGCTGACCAGCACCGAGCTGACCGGGAAGATCGCGGCTTCGCCAGGGTTGTACACATCCAGCTTCAGCTCGGCCGCGGACGCATGGGCGGCGAACGCCAGGGCGGCGGTGGCGAGGGTCAGGCGCTTGAAGGTTGAGAACATCGGGCAGCTCCAGCATCGGTAAAGGATGCACAGAGCTTAGTTGCACAAAACCAGACTAAAAATGCGATGCTGGGACATAGTTTGTTTCTGAAAGCGGGCAGATCATGGATCGTCTTCAAGCAATGCGCGTGTTTGTCACGGTGGTGGATCTGGGCAGCCAGTCCGCCGCCGCCGATCATCTGGACCTGTCGCGGCCGGTGGTGTCGCGTTATTTGGCGGAGCTGGAAGACTGGGTCGGCGCCCGCTTGTTGCACCGCACCACGCGCAAGCTCAGCCTGACGGCAGCGGGCGGTGAAACCCTGCCACGCTGTCGGCAATTGCTGGAATTGTGTTGCGACATGCAAGCCGCCGTCAGCGAGCCCGATGAAGCGCCCCGTGGTTTGCTGCGTTTGAGCGTCAGCACGTCGTTCGGCCAGGCGCAATTGGCCCAGGCCATTGCCGAATACGTCAAGCGCTACCCGCTGGTGACGGTCGACCTACAGATGCTCGATCGCACGGTGAACCTGGTGGATGAGCGCATCGACCTGGCTATCCGCACCAGCAACGACCTGGACCCCAACCTCATTGCCCGGCGCCTGACGGTGTGCCGCTCGGTGGTGTGTGCCTCGCCGGCCTACTTGCTGGAGCATCCTGCGCCGCAGAAGGTCGAAGACCTCGCCGGACATAATTGCCTCACCCATTCCTACTTCGGCAAAAGCCTGTGGCATTTCGAGGAGCGGGGCGAGCCGGTCTCGGTGCCGATCATCGGCAACATCACCTCCAACGAGGCCAGTACGTTGTTACGCGTGACGTTGGCCGGTGCCGGAGTGTCGATGTTGCCCACTTATCAGGCCGGCGATTACATCCGGCGCGGCGAACTAGTGCGCCTGCTGCCTGACGCCGAGCCGCGGCAGATGAACATCTATGCGGTGTACGCCTCGCGCAAACACATGCCGTCGGCGCTGCGCAGCTTGCTGGATTTCCTGGTGCTGAGGTTTCCGGAAGAGCCGGCGTGGGATGTCGGGCTCTAGGCTGGAATCAACCGGTTGAATGTCGTCCGATAATGGCAACTTGGCCTGGTTGACCTATGCTTTAGACAGCACCCTGTAGATCCGCAGAGGTCTGTGCCATGAGCATTAAAACCAGAAAGTACCTGATGATTTTCAGCCTGTGCGCCATTGCCAGCGCACTTTACGGGACCGCCGCCTACCGCGTGGAGCAGACCCGTATGCAGCCGACCTTTGCGATCAGCTGCCATCAGGACCAATGCGTGCCCCGCACCGGCAGTTTCAGCGCGCTCAGGTAGCCGATGGTTCGGCTTTCAACTGCTCGCGAAACGCCTTGGGTGAGAACCCGACCCGTCGGCGGAACAGCCGAGAGAAGTTGGTCGGGTCGGAAAAGCCCAGCACTTCCGACATCTCATTGATGGTCATGCTGGTGTACGTCAGCAAACGCTTGGCTTCCAGCAATTGGCGGTCATGCATGATCTGCAACGCAGGTTGCCCACCCAATTCCCGACACGTCCCGTTCAGGTGTGAGACCGAGATGCCCAGCTTGTGGGCAAGATCCTCAATCTTGGGGTGTTCGCGGTAATGCTGCTCGACCAACTGGGTGAAGCGCCGGAAGTATTCACGCCCCCGTGGCGCACGTGGGTGACGGCGCTGGATGGCCTGGCGGCTGATCCATACCAGCAACACGCTGACCAGCGCGTGCATCATCATGTCCCGTGCCGGTTGTTCATCGGCGTATTCATCCTGCAAGCGGGCGAACTGGCTGTTCAGGTAATCACTGTCTTTGCCCGCCGGGTAACTGCCGAGTGTCTGCAAACCGTCCACGGTGGAGCCCAACTGTGTTTGCAGGTGGCTGACCAACGGCGCCGAAAGCGTCACTACGTAGCCTTCGACGTCCTCAGGAAAACGGAACCCGTGCACGCACAAGGGCGGCAGGACTTGCAGGGTTGCTTCGTTCAGGGTGGTGCGCTGGCCTTCGATTTCCAACTGTGCCTGGCCTTTGTGCACGTAGAGCAACTGGCACAGATCCGCGTGCCGGTGGGGTTGGATTTCCCACTGGTATTCCCGACTGCGCCGGGAAATGGTTTCGCAGTGCAACAAATCGGGGGTGGGCCATTGCTGGTGTTCCCCGTAAAGCTTGAAGACCGGAATTGCGGTTTTGGTCATGGTTTCAACCCGATACTCGGAAGAGTGGTGCGGTAATCGCCCCGATTGGCAAAAAGCGCAGGCTTTGGCGCAGTTTTCACCTTCTTATGCCGCTCACTCAAGTGAAAAATGTCAGCAACAAGACCAATGACAACTCTTTCACCCGATCCGTTCGAGTGGAACTTGCGGGCCATAAAAATAATGAAAACGCTGAAAACCCAAGTCGCCATTATCGGCGCCGGTCCTTCCGGACTGCTGCTTGGCCAACTGCTGCATCAGGCAGGGATCGAGACCCTTATCCTAGAGCGTCAGAGCGCCGACTACGTGCAAAGCCGCATCCGTGCCGGCGTGCTGGAACAAGGCATGGTCGACCTGCTGCGGCAGGCCGGCGTCAGCCAGCGTATGGACAACGAAGGCCTGGTGCATGACGGTTTCGAGTTGGCGCTGAACGGCCAGTTGACCCACATCGACCTCAAGGGGCTGACCGGCGGTCAATCGGTGATGATCTACGGCCAGACGGAAGTCACCCGCGACCTGATGGCCGCCCGTGCCGCCGCCGGTGCCACCACCCTGTATGAAGCGCGCAATGTGCAGCCCCACGCTCTCAAAAGTGATCGACCCTGGCTGACCTTCGAACATCAGGGCCAAGCGTTCCGCCTGGAGTGCGATTACATCGCCGGTTGCGACGGTTATCACGGCATTGCGCGCCAATCGATCCCGGCTGAATCGCTCAAGGTCTTTGAAAGGGTCTACCCGTTCGGCTGGCTGGGCATCCTCGCCGACACACCGCCCGTTCACCCTGAGTTGGTCTACGCCAAACACCCGCGCGGGTTCGCCCTGTGCAGCATGCGTTCGCCGACGCGCAGCCGGTATTACCTGCAGTTGCCGGTGGAGGAACCGATTGACGAATGGTCCGACGCCCGCTTCTGGGATGAACTGAAAACCCGCCTGCCCAGCCACCTTGCAGAACACCTGGTCACCGGTCCATCGATCGAAAAAAGCATCGCACCGCTGCGCAGTTTTGTAGTGGAACCGATGCAGTACGGGCGCCTGTTCCTGCTCGGCGACGCGGCGCATATCGTGCCGCCGACCGGGGCCAAAGGCTTGAACCTGGCGGCCAGTGATGTGAGTACGCTGTACCGGATTCTGCTCAAGGTCTACGGCGAAGGGCGCGTGGATCTGCTGGAGCGTTACTCCGCCATCTGCCTGCGGCGGGTGTGGAAGGCCGAGCGGTTTTCCTGGTGGATGACCTCAATGTTGCACCAGTTTCCCGAGGCGGATGGGTTCAGCCAGCGCATCGCCGAGAGTGAACTTGACTACTTCATCCACTCCGAGGCGGGGCGCAAGACCATCGCAGAAAATTACGTCGGACTTCCTTACGAAGCTATCGAATAGCCTGCTATCGTATCGAGCATTCCCGTGGGCCGCCTTTTCCCACGGGCCTTGCTCGAAGGTCTTGCCGTGACGCACCTCAATCAGCCTGCTCCGCCACTGCCCGCTGTGCGCAGTATTCTCGCCTCACTGATGATGGCGATCTTCCTGGGGGCGTTGGATCAGACCATTGTCGCCGTGTCCATGCCCGCTATTTCCGCCCAGTTCCACGACGTCAACCTGCTGGCCTGGGTCATCTCCGGCTACATGGTGGCGATGACCGTGGCGGTGCCGATCTACGGCAAGCTCGGCGACCTGTACGGGCGGCGGCCGATGATGCTGATCGGCATGGGCTTGTTCACCCTGGCCTCACTGTTCTGCGGCATGGCGCAAAGCATGGAGCAACTGGTGCTGGCGCGGATCCTCCAGGGCATCGGCGCCGGCGGCATGATCTCGGTGAGCCAGGCGATCATCGGCGATATCATCCCGCCCCGCGAACGCGGCCGCTACCAAGGCTATTTCAGCAGCATGTACGCGGTGGCCAGCGTGGCCGGGCCGGTGCTGGGCGGCTACATGACCGAATACCTGTCGTGGCGCTGGGTGTTCCTGATCAACTTGCCCTTGGGCGCCGGCGCCTGGTACGTCGCCCATCGCACGCTGGTGGGCCTGCCGGTGCCGCAGCGCAAGCCGATCATCGATTACCTCGGCACTGTGCTGATGATCATCGGCTTGACCGCCTTGCTGCTGGGCATCACCGAAATCGGCCAGGGCCATCACTGGCGTGACAGTCAGGTGCTGGGCTTGCTGGTGTGTGCGCTGGTGGCGTTGACGGTGTTTGTCTGGCACGAGCGCCGGGCGCGAGAGCCGTTGTTGCCGATGCATTTGTTTGCCAACCGCAGTGCGGTGTTGTGCTGGTGCACGATCTTTTTCACCAGCTTCCAGGCGATTTCCCTGACGGTGCTGATGCCGCTGCGGTATCAGACAGTGACCGGTTCGGGTGCGGACAGCGCGGCGTTGCACCTGTTGCCGTTGGCCATGGGCTTGCCGATGGGGGCTTATTTTGCCGGGCGCATGACCTCGGTGACCGGGCGCTATAAGCCAATGATCCTCAGCGGCGCATTGCTGAGCCCGTTCGCGATTCTCGGCATGGCCTTGAGCGCGCCCCAGGCAGTGGGGCTGACGGCGCTGTTTATGCTGCTGTGCGGCATCGCCGCTGGCATGCAGTTCCCGACCTCACTGGTGGGTACGCAAAACTCGGTGGAACAGCGCGATATCGGCGTCGCCACCAGCACCACCAACCTGTTCCGTTCCCTGGGCGGGGCGGTGGGGGTGGCGTGCATGTCGGCGCTGTTGCTGGCGCTGTTGCAGGATTCCAGCTTCGCCCACCTGGCCAGCGGCGCGTTGGTGGCCGAAGGCAGTTCCGGCAACGTGCTGCTCGACGGCCTCAACGCCGCCCCCGGCCCGGCGCAGGATGCCCTGCGCGGGGAGTTGGCGGTGACATTCCGGCATTTGTTGATGGTCAGTGCGGCGGTGTCACTGCTGGGGCTGGCGGCGGCAATCGCGATGCCCAATCGGGTGCTGCGTGGCCGTGAAGACAAGGCCAAGTAGTCTCAGGGGCTGTAATAACCCACCGCCACCATGAAATGCCCGGCCTTGCGCACATACGCATGCTTGTTCTCGACCTTGTCGGTCACCGGGTTTTTCCAGCGGTATTTGTATTCGCCCTGATCCTGCTCGGCCATCAACTTGAGGATCGGCTCGCCCACCGGCTTGCCGTCCGGGTCCTTGATCTTGCTGAAGTCGGTGTTGACCAGTCGCAGGTTGGTGCCGTGGGCTACATAGCGCTGGGTATCGAGGTCCACCACGAACACATAAAGGTCATCCTGCAGGAAACCGCCCTGCAATGAGTTGATGGCCTTGAGTGTGCCGGTTTCATCCTTGAGCAAGGCGGTTGCCGCCTTGTTGCGCAGGGCCCGGGCCTGTTCCGGCGTGGCCCGTGGCAGGTAATAACCCACCGCGAGAATGCGTTCGCCCACGCGCTGATAAAACACATGCTTGTGTTCGACCTTGCCATCGTTCCAGTTCTGCCAGCGATAGTCGGCCTGCTGGATGCCCTGGCCTTCCGGTACCTTGAGCGCATCCTTGAAGGACTGGCGCAAATCCGGCCCGAGCACTTCGGATACATCGCGGCCGATCAAGGCGGAGGAGGGGCCACCGCTGGCCAGTAGGACGCCTTGGGTGTCGACCACGAACACATAGCGGTCGTGGTCGACGAATTCGCCCTGTCGGCTGAAGGCGGCAAACGCCTTGTCGCCGTTGCTCTGGTAGTAGGCCAAGGCTTTTTCCAGCAGCGCCTTGGCCGCCTGGGCGTCTTCATCCTGAGTCGTTGCGGCGTGCACCTGGCTGAAACACAACAGCAGCAGCCAGGTGAGTCGGAACACTGCCTTCATTATCCGTCCCTCGTTCTTGTTGGTGTGACAAGAGCGTAGACCGTCGCGGGCGACTCAGAAGGGTTTGGTCGGCAGGTACTTGCCATCCAGGGTGATTACCGCGCGAGAGCCGCCGTCCGGGTCCTCGACCTTCTTGATGTCCAGCTTGAAGTTGATCGCACTGATGATGCCGTCGCCGAATTGCTCATGGACCAGCGCCTTGAGGGTGGTGCCGTAGACCTGGAGCATTTCGTAGAAACGGTACATCGTCGGGTCGGTCGGCACGCCGCCGGGGAAGCTGCCGCGCAGGGGCACGCTCTGCAGCAGGCGGCTGGCGTCCTGGTCCAGGCCGAGCTTGTCGCACACCGCATCCGCAGCGTCCTTGGGCAGCGGGTGCTGGCCGAGCAGGGCGGCGGTGACGAACGCCAGGCTGAGCCCGGTGCCGTCGGTGAGGTCCTGCCAGGACAGGTTCTTGCGGGCCTTGAGGTCGATGATAGTGTCGGCCAGGGCCAGGCGTGGGGTTTGGGAGAAGTTGGATTGCAACATGGTGATGTCCTCTGGGTTGAAATGGGGTCAGGCCGCGTGGATCTGATTGAGCAGCGACACGAAGCGCCCGCTGCGGCTGTCCAGGGCGTCGATGGCGCCGGTTTCGATGTCGTACACCCAGCCGTGCAACGTCAGCCGACCTTGTTCCAAGGCCAGGGCGACGGAGGGGTGGGTCTTGAGATTGGCCAACTGGGCGATCACGTTTTCGCGCACCAAGTCGCTCAAGCGGGCGGCATCGGATGTGTGCTGGCGTGCGGCGTTGATCACCTTGGCTGACTCGGCATGGCGCAACCAGTTGGCCACGGCCGGCAGGTGATCCAGGCATTTGCAGGTGGAGATGGCGGTCATCGCGCCGCAGTCGGAATGGCCGCAGATCACAATGTCACTGACCCCCAGCACCGCCACCGCGTATTCGACGGTGGCCGACACACCACCCGGCTCCGGGCCGTAGGACGGCACGATGTTGCCAGCGTTGCGGATCACGAACAGATCGCCCGGTTCCTGCTGGGTCAGCAGCTCGGGAACCACACGGCTGTCGGAACAGGACACAAACAGCGTGCCCGGGGTTTGCGTGGTCGCCAGGTGTTTGAACAGGTCGCTGCGTTGGGCAAAGGCTTCGGCCTGGAATTTGCGGAAGCCGTCGATGAGATGTTGCATGGGAAGTTCTCCTTGCGTCGCTGATGGGGCAAGGATGGAAGTTTTCAGCTATAGCGTCCAAGACCGGCTTATTATGGTTTCTATTGGTCATTCCTATAGTTGGGGGCTTCGATGCTGCTGCGCCATATCCGTTACCTGCTGGCGGTGGCTGAACACCGCAATTTCACCCGTGCCGCCGAGGCGCTGCATGTGTCGCAGCCGACCTTGTCGCAGCAGATCAAGCAGTTGGAAGACACCTTGGGTGCGCCGCTGTTGGACCGCTCCGGGCGCAGCGTGAGCCTGACCGATGCCGGTGAAGCCTATGTGCGCTTTGCGCGGCTGGCCTTGCAGGACCTGCAGGCCGGCACCCGCGCCATGCATGACGTGCAGGACTTGAGCCGAGGCAACCTGCGCCTGGCCATGACGCCGACCTTTACCGCCTACCTGATCGGGCCGTTGCTGGCGCAGTTCAATCAGCGCTATCCGGGCATTACCGTGAGCATCGAGGAACTGACCCAGGACCGCATGGAAACCGCCTTGGCGGAAGACGCGCTGGATATCGGCATTGGCTTTACCGGCGAGCATCTGCCGGACATCGAGTGCGAAGGGCTGTTTGTTGAAACGCTGAGTGGGGTGGTCGGCGCCAACCATCCGGGGTTGCACAGTCGGCAGTGGCTGGCGCAACCCCTGGTGTTGTTGAACACCGGCTTTGCGACCCGCCGCTACATCGATGAGTACTGCCGTGCCCAGGGGATAAGGCCGTTGATTGCGATGGAGGCCAACTCCATCAGCGCAATCATCGAAATCGTGCGCAGCACGGCGCTGGCAACCATCCTGCCCAGCGCGATCGCCGAGGCCCAGCCAGGGTTGAACGCGGTGGCGATCAGCCCGGCATTACCCCAACGCACCGTGGCACTGCTGAGCCGCAAGGGCGCCTATCGCAGTGCCGCGTGTCGCGCCTTCGTGGCGTTGATCAAGGCGCGGCCAGCCACTGGCTGACGATAGCGTCATAGACCCCCGTGGCCTGGCTCAGGTGCAGCCATTGATCGACGTAGCTTTTCCAGGCCACATCATCACGGGGCAACAGGAAGGCTTTTTCGCTGTACTGCATCTGCCGCTCGGGGTTCACCGCACACAGCCCCGGCTTGAGCTTCTGCTGGTAACGCGCTTCGCTGGCGTCGGTGATCATCACATCGGCCTTGCCCGCCAGCAGTTCGTCGAAAATGGTCACGTTGTCGTGCAGGCGGATCTGCGCCTGGCCCAAGTGGGCACGGGCGAATACTTCGTTGGTGCCGCCGGCCGGTTCGATCACGCGCACTTGGGGCTGGTTGATCTGTTCGACGCTCTGGTAGCGCTGCACATCGGCACAGCGTACCAACGGGATCTTGCCGTCGACGCCCAGGGATTGGCTGAAGAAGGCTTTTTTCTGGCGCTCCAGCGACACCGAAATGCCGCCTACGGCGATGTCACAGCGCTGGGCCAGGAAGTCCGGCATCAGGGTTTTCCAGGTGGTCGGCACCCATTGGATTTTTGCGTTGAGGCTCTTGGCCAGGGACTCGGCCATGGCGATGTCGATGCCTTCGTAGCGGCCATCGGCGCGCAGCGAGGTGTAGGGCTTGTAGTCGCCGGTGGTGCAGACCGTCAGCGTGCCGCGTTGCAACACCTGGTCAAGGCGCGACGGCGCGGTGTCGGCCAGGGCGCCGGTGGCCAGACTTGCCAGTACACAGAGGGCGAAGGGAGCTTTCATGCGGTCGAGTCCTTGGGGCATGGGCGTGGGCGCTCATTATTTCCAGCACCGGGCACGGTAGCAAGGCGCAGCGAATGTTTAGCCAAGTCGCAACCAAACTCCGCCAACCCTGAATTTAATCACCTGTGCTGGCGTGTGACGCTGGCGGTTATCTCTAGCACTGTGATCCCCGCATGGACGGCTCTTCCGACACCCACCCCGCGACACTGCCGTCCGATCTCGCGTTCTGGGCCCTGTTCCACTGCCGACACGCACGCCCACCAGATACTGCATTCCTACGTTGATCCATCCCCTGGATGGCGCGCACCTGCGCGCCTGCCTGACCCACACGTATGAGAATGCCCATGAGTGTCTTTGCCTGCCTGCACGAAGCCCAGTCCTTCCTTGAACAGAACCCGGACATTGAGATGTTCGAGCTGTTTATCCTCGATAACAATGGCGTGCCACGCGGCAAGTTGCTGCACCGTGATGAGTTGCTGGCGGTGTATGAAAGTGGCCGGCCTTTGCCCAGTACCATTCTTGGCCTGACCATCAATGGCGACGACGTGGAAAACTCCGGGCTGGTGTGGGAAGTGGGTGATATCGATTGCCGCGCCTACCCGATCAGCGGCAGTTTGCAGCGCATGCCGTGGCGCCTGATTCCGACAGCGGCCGTGCAAGTCAGCATGCACCCCACCGAAGGCCTGCCCGCAACCGTCGCCGACCCCCGGCACTTGCTGGCCAAGGTGATTGATGGACTCAAGGCCGACGGTTACTACCCGGTGATGGCGGCGGAACTGGAGTTCTACCTGCTCGACCAGAAACCCGACAGCCACGGCCGTCCGCAGCCGGCGCGGGATGTGGACGGCGGTCGCCCGCGCTCGACTCAGGTCTATGGTTTGCGCGAACTGGAGCAGATCGAACCCTTCCTCGCTGACCTTTACAGCGCCTGCAAACTGCAAGGCATCCCGGCGCGAACGGCCATCTCCGAATACGCCCCTGGCCAGGTGGAAATCACCCTGGAACACCGCGCCGACGCCCTGCAAGCCATGGACGAAGCGGTGCGCTACAAACGCCTGGTCAAGGGCGTGGCGCATAAACACGGGATGACCGCCTGCTTCATGGCCAAGCCGTTCGACGACCTGGCCGGCACCGGCATGCACATGCACGTCAGCCTGGCAGACGCCGAGGGCAACAACCTGTTCGCCAGCGAAGCCACCGACGGTACGCCGCTGCTGCGCCACGCCGTGGGCGGCATGCTCAGCACCCTGCTCGATTCCTTGCTGATGTTCTGCCCGAATGCCAACTCCTACCGCCGCTTCCAGACCAACAGCTACGCCCCGCTGGCCGCCACCTGGGGCGTGGACAACCGCACCGTCAGCCTGCGGGTGCCGGGCGGCCCGGCGAATTCCCGGCATATCGAGCACCGCATCTGCGGCGCCGACGCCAACCCCTACCTGGCCGCTGCCGCGATCCTGGCCGGCATCCATCGCGGTATCCGCGAACAGCGCGACCCTGGCGCCCCGGTAGAAGGCAACGGCTACGCCCAGGCCAAGGAGTTGCTGCCCACCGACTGGCTGACCACCTTGCGCGCCCTGGAAGGGTCGAGCTGGGCGCGGGACGCGTTCGGCAGTGAATTCCTCGGCGTGTACCTGGCGGTCAAGCGCGCCGAATACCGCCAGTTCATGGGCGAGGTGGGCGAGCAGGATTGGCGTTGGTATCTGCATCAGGCGTGAACCGGCTTCGGTGGTGAACGTTTCGACCTTTTTTTGACATTGCACTGGTTAAGCTGCAAATCAAGGTCGTTCACTGCCGTTCCACCCACATGAGCCCGCGATGTCGCCACAACCACCCTCATCCATCGAGATCGAATACGCCGAGCGCTGTGACCGCGAACACGCCAGGGTCTGCGGCGATACACGCCCGCCAGGGCTGCGGCAGCGCCTGGCGTCGTGGCGCGACGAGTGGATGGTGCGCCAGGCGCTGAAAGTCGCGGGCGAGCCTGGGTTGGTGTTGGACCTGGCCTGTGGCTCGGGGCGCTTTTGGCCCGTGCTGGCCGAACACGTCAATCGGGTGATCCTGGCGTCGGACAACTCCCAGGACATGCTCGACCATGCCCGCACCCATCACCCGGCGTCGTTGCTCAAGCGCGTCAAGACGTTCCAGGGCTCAGCGTTTTCCATCGGTTTGTCGGCGAATGCGGTGGACTGCATTTTCTGCCTGGAATTGTTTCGCCATGTGCCCAGCAGTGAAGGGCGCTCGGCCCTGCTGCGGGAGTTCCACCGGGTCAGCCGCGACACGGTGATTGTCTCGGTCCATTCCCGCACTGCCGTCGAAGATGAGTTCCGCCAGGCGGGCTTCAAGGTTCTGCATCATCAGGAATTCATGCCAGGCTCAAGCCTGTGGCGGGTCTACGTGCTGCGTAAGAGAGGATAAGTCCCGCCTGTCGGACTATTCTTCAACTCCTGTCTGAGTTTTCATGGTCGCCTGTGCACTGCGGATGCTCGCTAGCCCCTTTCGCGATATATACTGCGCGCCATTCTTCAAGGGAGAGCCGTGTGGCCATCGATATTCACTGGATCTGCGACAACGATAGCCTCGGCCAGCATTGCGCCGAATGGCAGCAGTTGCCATTCGTCGCCCTCGACACCGAATTCATGCGGGTCGACACCTTTTATCCCATTGCCGGGCTGATCCAGATTGGTGATGGCGTACGCGCTTACCTGATCGATCCCCTGACCATCGACAACTGGCAACCCTTGGCCGCCTTGCTGGAGAACCCGGCGGTGATCAAGGTGGTGCATGCCTGCAGCGAAGACCTCGAAGTGTTGCTGCGGTTGACCGGCAGCCTGCCAGTGCCGTTGTTCGACACCCAATTGGCCGCCGCTTACCTGAATCTTGGTTTCTCCATGGGCTACTCGCGCCTGGTGCAAGCCGTGCTGGATATCGAGTTGCCCAAGGGCGAGACCCGTTCCGACTGGCTGCAGCGGCCCTTGTCCGAGACGCAGGTCAGCTACGCCGCCGAAGACGCGGTGCACTTGGCCGAGGTTTACACCCGCCTGCGTCCCCAACTGTCGGACGACAAGTACGCCTGGGTGCTGGAAGACGGCGCGGAGTTGGTCGCCAACCTGCGCCGCGAAGTCGACCCGTACGAGGTGTACCGCGACGCCAAGCTGGCCTGGAAACTGTCCCGCGCCCAACTCGCCGTGCTGCGTGAACTCTGCGCCTGGCGCGAGCAGCAGGCCCGCGCCCGTGACCTGCCGCGCAACCGCATCATTCGAGAACACTCATTGTGGCCCCTGGCCAAATCCCAGCCGGATAACCTCGCCGCCCTGGGCAAGATCGAAGACATGCACCCGCGCACCGTGCGTCAGGACGGCCAGTTCCTGCTGGACCTGATCAAACGTGCCGGCAGCGTGCCGATGGACCAATGGCCACCCGCCGTTGCCGAACCGTTGCCGGTGGATGCCGCCGCACTGATCAAGCAATTGCGTGCCCTTGGCCAAGCTGAAGCCGAACGCCTGGAGATGGCGCCGGAACTGATGCTGCGCAAGAAAACCCTCGAAGCCCTGGTCAAAAGTGGCTACCCCGATGGGCCTTATAAATTGCCAGACTCGCTGCGTGGCTGGCGCCGCGAGTTGATGGGCCAGGCGCTGCTCGACAGCCTGGCCACCGCCGGAGAACAGCCTTGAAACGTATTTGCTCCATCTACCGCAGCCCTAAACGCGCCGGCATGTACCTTTACGTCCTGAAAAGCGATGCCCTTGAGCGCGTGCCTGAAGGCCTGCTCACCGTATTCGGCAAGCCGGTACACGCGTTCAACCTGGTGCTGACGCCTGAGCGCAAGCTGCAACAGGAAGACATCGTGCAGGTGCTGGAAAACCTCGACAAACAGGGTTACCACCTGCAAATGCCGCCACCCGAGGACGAGTACATCGAACACTTGCCCGAAGAGCTGCTGCGTCGCAACGACCCGATGTGATCGACCCGTGCTCCGTCCGGGGCACGTGCTTCAATGGAATCGTATAAGTGGGCGGTGGCCGTAAGGATGCGGGCAGCCGTCCGTACTGTTTTGAAAGGTTTTATGCATGCGTGTTCTGATTGCTGAACAGGATCACCCGCTCTACGCCCAATTGCTCGGCGAAGCGGCACCGGACCTTGAAGTGCTGACCAGCGGTGACTCGGCCGAACTGTCGCGCCTGGCCGCCGATTGCCCGGTCTGGCTGGGCCAGCCGGACTTGCTGGCGACGCTGTTGCGCCAAGGCCATCAGCCGCAATGGCTGCAATCGACTTGGGCCGGCATAACACCGCTGCTGGCTGAAGGTTTGCCACGCGACTATCGCCTGACCCGTGCGGTCGGTATTTATGGCCAGGTCATGGCCGAATTCGTGCTCACCTATATGCTCGGCCATGAACGCGAAGTACTGGCGCGCCTGGTCAGCCAGGTCGAGCGCAAATGGGACAACCGCATGGGCCAGAGCCTGGCGGGGCGCAAGGTGCTGATCGTCGGCACCGGCGACATCGGCCAGAGCGTTGCCGAGTTCCTGGTGCCCTTCGGTGTGAAGCTGTACGGCATCGCCAGTTCCAGTCGGGAACAGGCGCCGTTTATCGAAGTGGCCGGGCTTGAAGCCCTGGGTCGCCTGGTGGGGGAGGTGGACTACGTAATCAACCTGCTGCCTAACACGCCAAGCACCCATGACCTGTACGACGCGGCGCTGTTCAAGCAATTCAAGCCGACCGGGTTGTTTATCAACGTCGGCCGTGGTGTGTCGGTAGTGGACGCCGACCTGGTCGAGGCCTTGAAAGAAGGGCATCTGGCCGGTGCGGTGATCGATGTGTGCCGCCAGGAACCGTTGCCGCAACGTCATCCGTTCTGGACGGCGTGGGGCCTTCTGCTGACGGGTCACAGTTCGGCGCCGACGTCACCGGCATTGATGGTAGAGCTGTTCGTACAAAATGTGCGGGCGTATCAGGCCAAGCAAGACTTGCGCGGGAGCGTGGATTTCGAGCGCGGTTACTGACAGCAAAGGAGCCGGCATGCCGGCTCCTCTTGGCATTACAGGCTGAAATCACCTTCCGAGACCAACTCGCTCAACGGACGACGCGGGCTCGGCGCCTCACGACCTTGCAGGTACTCCGGCAAGGTCGACTTGTCCCCCAGCTTGCCAACCGCAACAGCGGCATGCAGGGCATAACCTTCCGGGATTTTCAGCTCTTTGCGGGTCAGCTCCTGATCGAAACCGGCCATGCCGTGGGTGTGCCAGCCGCTGAGGCTGGCTTGCAGCGCCAGGTGGCCCCAGGCTGAGCCGGTATCGAAGGTATGCCACAGCGCCGGGGTTTCTTCGCTGGCGCCGGGGGCGGTGAAGTCGGTTTTCGAGGCGATGATCACCAGGGCCGACGCATGCTGCGCCCAGTTGCGGTTGAATTCATTCAGCAAGCCCAGGAAACGCTCCCAGTCCGGCGTGTCGCGGCGCGCGTAGAGAAAGCGCCATGGCTGCGAGTTGTAGGCGGACGGCGCCCAGCGCGCGGCTTCGAAGAAGCTCAGCAGGGTTTCCTGGTCAATGCTCTCGCCGGTGAAGGCGCGGGGCGACCAACGGTCGGTGAACTGGGTGTGGATCGGATAATCGGCAACACGTGTCATGGAGCAGTTCCTGATCGTCAATTCGGCGCTCAAAACTACTGCGCGGCCACTAGACTGACAAGTGTTGTTACACCGCCAGTCGTAAGCGCTTGGCCCCAGGGGCCTTGGGCACTAGACTGGCGGCCTTTTCACCTACCGATACTGATGTAGAGCCATGGCCGCCAAAGTCGAACCTTTCTGGATACGCAAAACCCTTGAACACCTCGACCAGGAGGAGTGGGAGTCGTTGTGCGACGGCTGTGGCCTGTGCTGCCTGCAAAAGCTTGAGGATGAAGACGACAACAGCGTCTATTACACGCGGATCGCCTGCAAACTGCTCGACCTGAAAACCTGCCAGTGCACCGACTACCCCAACCGTCGCGCCTCGGTGCCGGACTGCATCCAGCTCACGCCGGGCCAGGCCGACCAGTTCAAATGGTTGCCGCCCACCTGCGGCTATCGCCTGGTCAGCGAACGTAAGGACCTGCCACTGTGGCACCACCTGGTCTGCGGCGACCGCGATGCCGTGCACCACGAACGCATTTCCCAGTCCGGGCGCATGCTCAGCGAAGGCAGCGTGCCTGAGGATGACTGGGAGGATTACCTGATTTTCCGCGCGGGCTGACAAGGAGTGGGTATGAGGGGGGCAATCAAGCTGGCGGCATCTGTGGTGTTGCTGGCGCTGAGTACATCCGCGTGGTGCGCGAAGAAAGTCGACCTGGATTATCACGTCAAACTGTTGCCCCAGACGGATCAGGCCGAGGTGCGGGTGAGCCTGTCCCAAGGCTCGGCGGTGCGCAGCCTGAACTTCGACCTCGGCCCCGACGGTGACTACAGCGACTTCAAGGCCGACGGCCAGTGGCGCATCACCGAGCATCGTGGCCTGTGGCAACCCAGCGCCAACAAAGCAAGCCTGACTTACCGCGTACGCCTCACCCATGCACGCAAGGCCGGTCTCTATGAAGCGCGGGTGACGCCGAGCTGGGCATTGTTTCGCGGCGAAGACCTGGTGCCGACCGCGCGGCTCGACCAGCAGGACGGCGTCGAGTTGGTCTCACGCCTGGTGTTCGAACTGCCGGCCGGCTGGAAAAGCGTCGAAACCGCTTGGCCGCGCATCGGCAAGAACAAGTTCCGCATCGACAACGTCTCCCGCCTGTTCGACCGGCCCACCGGCTGGATGCTCGCCGGCAACCTCGGCAGCCGCCGCGTGCGCCTGGGCGAGACGGAAGTCACCGTGGCTTCGCCCAAAGGCCAGGCCATGCGCCGCATGGATGTATTGACGTTGCTGACCTTCGTTTGGCCGCAAGTGGAAGCGGCCTTCCCACGCCATCCGGCCAAGCTGCTGGTGGTGGGCGCCAGTGACCCGATGCGCCGTGGCGCGTTCGCGGCGCGGGATTCGGTCTACCTCAACAGCCGCACGCCGCTGGTCAGCGAAAACGGCAGCAGCCCGTTGATCCGCGAAGTGGTGCAGGCGATTGGGCGCTTCAATGACCACGACACCAGTGACTGGATCAGCGAGGGCCTGGCCGAGTACTACGCCATCGAGCTGGTGCGTCGGGCAGGTGGCATCACCGACGAACGGTATCAGGCGATACAGGCGCGACTGAACAAGGAAGGCAAGGACGTGACCAGCCTGCGCGGCGAACACGTTAGCGGTGCGACGGTGTCACGGGCGGTGGTGGTGTTGCAGGAGCTGGACCGCGAGATTCGCGTAAAGACCCACAACAAACGCTCGCTGGATGACCTCGCGCAGGCGGTGATGCGGGCCAACAGCATCACCACCGCGGAGTTCGTGCAACTGGCTGAAAGTATCATTGGCGAGTCGTCGGTGGTGCTGGACAACAAGCTGCTGCGTTAGCCGGTGGTTTTGGTGGCCTTCTCGGCCGCCACTTCGGCCTTGGTCTTCAGGTTCTTCAGCTCGGCCCCGGCGCGTTCGATCTTCGTGCGCACGGTATTCATTTCCTGGCGGCCCTGTTCCAGCTTGTCCTTGAGCGAGCTGTGCCCGGTAAAACCACGGGCCAGCGCCACGCCGCCGATCGCCACCTGGATCAAGCCGAAAATCCCGCCACGGCGCAGGCCTTTGCCCACCATCATCACGCCACCGGCCACCGAGCCGATGCGCTCCCAGCCGTGCACGTTCTGCGTGGGCTGGGTCTCGAAAGGCGTGTGTTCGATGATAGGTCGCAAGGTTTTGCTGTCGCTCATGATCTGTCTCCAACGAGGGCTATTGATAAGTAGCTGACTGCCCGCAGGCGTCGGATGTTCCCAAAAGATCAGTACTTGGGGCCCGAGCGGGTGTTGTTGCCCTTGGCCAGGCGGTCGTAGAGCACCACGTTGACGGTGGCGGCGAGGTTCATGCAGCCGGTGGTCGGGATGTAGACCACGTCCTCGCACCAGTCGCGGATCTCTTTGTCGAGGGAACCGTCTTCCGGACCAAAGATGTACAGCGCGCGGTCCGGATGGGTGTATTCGGGCAGGGGGCGAGCGCCTTCTACCAGTTCCACGGCGACGGGGATGCAGCCCAGGGGCAGGATCTTTTTCAGGTCATCGATGCCGATCAGCGGAATGTCGTGGTGGACTTTCTTGGTGTCGGTGATGAAGTCCCGCGCGCGCTCGTAACGCACGCCGGTGTAGAACACCGAGGCCACGCCGTAGCAGCCGGCGGCACGCATGACCGAACCGACGTTTTCGGGGGATTTGGGGTTATACAAACCGATGCAGCTGTAGCGTTTATTGCCCACGGGAGTGCCTTAAAAAGGCAGCAGTATAGCGGCAAGCGGCAAGCGGCAAGCTGCAAGTAAAAGCGGCGTGGCTTTTTCTTGCCGCTTGCCGCTCGAAACCTTCAGTCGTCTTTCTTCATCAACCCCGCCAACGCCGCAAACGGGTTATGCGTGGCCTTGGCAATCGTCGGGCTGCTGGTGGAGCCTTCGCCGAAGTACTGCTGGTCGGTATACCGCGAGTGTTCGTTGTCATGGCAATACAGGCAGAGCAACTCCCAGTTGGAACCGTCCTGGGGATTGTCATCATGATTGTGGTTTCGATGGTGTACGGTCAGTTCGCTCAGGCGTTTGCCGGCGAACTCACGGGCGCAGCGGCCGCACACGTGGGGGTACATTTTCAACGCTTTATCGCGGTAGCCCATTTCCCGGTCGCGCTGGGCATCGGCAAGGATGCGGTCCAGCTTGGCGGTGTGGGAGGGCGGGTTGGTCGAGCTCATCATGGCTCCTGGCTATTTTGGGGTTCACGGATAGGGTTGATTCTAGCCGCTCGCGTTGCAAATAACCGCTTCACTTTACTCATAAGGACTGAAACTCATGCGTCTGCATTCATGGACTGTTGCACTGTTGTTGTGTGGGCTCACGGCCCAAGCCCAAGCGTTTTCTACACCCCAACCCGGCCAGGTGATCGAGGTTGCCCTCGATCAATTGCACCCGACCCAGGCCGTGGTGGGGTTCGACCAGATCTACTACAGCCTCGGCCTGTTCGCCGACAAACCCGCCAAGGTCTTCGATGAATACTGCGAAACCAACGGCCAGGGCGAAGCCGACAACGTGCCCAAGGGCGCGGACCTGCACAAGCCGGCGAGCTTCAGCTGCAAGGACCCGGTGGGCACCCATCCCGACGACATGAAGACCGTGGTAGTCGGCCCCGGCGGCCAGTTGTACCTGACCGACGGTCACCACAGCTTCACCACCTTGTGGGAAGTGCCCGGCGGCGGGCCTCGCCTGAACATGTGGGTCAAGGTCACCGACGACTTCAGCAACAGCCCCACCCTGGCCAACTTCTGGCAGCGCATGCAGGCCGCGCGCAAGGTCTGGCTCAAGGACAATCAAGGCCAGACCCTGCCGCCCGAGCAACTGCCGGCGCACCTGGGCTTCAAGAACCTGCAGGACGATACCTTCCGCAGCCTGGTGTATTTCACCCGCAAGGCCGCGTATGGCAAGCCCGAGGCGGGCGAGATCGCGCCGGAGTTCCTGGAGTTCTACTGGGGCAACTGGCTGCGTACTCAAATTGACCTGGGCAAGTACAACCTGAACAAGAAGGGTGGCTACAAGGACGCCATTGAGGCCGTGGCCAAGCGCATGGTCAGCCTGGCGCCGGGCTCACAGGTCGGTGACAGCGGTTTCACCGCCCATCAACTGGGCGGCATGACCAAACTCGACCGCAGTGAGCTGGAAAAGACCTTCGACAAAAAAGTCCCCTATGTGATCGATTACCGCAATTCCCTGCGCTAACCGATCACACCTTCTGCGCAATCCAGATGGTGTGTCGGGTGCCCTTGTTGCCATGGGCGAATACCTGCACTTCCTCGGCCTTGAAACCGGCCTTGCGCAGTTTGTCGCTGAACAGCTTGTCCGCGCTGGCCGACCACACGGCCAGCACGCCTTTGGGGCGCAGGGCCTTGGCGCAGGCCGCCAGGCCTCCGGCGGAGTAGAGCCAACTGTTGGCCTTTTGCGTGAGACCTTCGGGGCCGTTGTCCACGTCCAGCATGATCGCGTCAAAGCCCTGGGGCTCGGCTTGCAGCACCTTGGCCACGTCTTCCAGGCGGATCACCGTGCGCGGGTCCAGCAGCGGGCGGCCGGATTTTTCGCCCAGTGGCCCACGGTTCCATTCCACGACGCCTGGTACCAGTTCTGCCACGACCACTTCGGCAGTCTTGCCCAGGTGTTTGAGCGCTGACGCCAGGGTAAAGCCCATGCCCAAGCCACCGATCAACACCCGTGAATCCGCACGCCCGGCAACTTTGCGGCAGGGGATCTCCGCCAGCGCATCTTCGGAACCGTGCATGCGCGTGTTCATCAGCTGGCCGCCATCACCGCCCTGAATCTTGATGACGAAATCTTCACCGTATTCGAACAGGCACAAGGCACCGCCGTTGTCGGGGATCGGGGTGGTGTCCAGCAGAACGAAACGTTTCATGGAAATCTCATTGGGAAGGGCATTCTTGCGCGGTTGGGAGTAGCCTTACGACATTCCGGTCAGGCCATGGAGCCATCGATGAAGTGCAGCATTCTAACGGTCATTGTGTTGAGCGCGCTCGCCTCTGGTGCGGCGCAGGCTCAGGAGTTGCAAACCGTACCGGTCGCGCCCGCCCCAACGCCAGGCGCACCGGGCACCCCGACGCCGACGTTGTACCCGCAAGTCACCCCACCGGCCGTGCCCAAGACCAACGGCTCGCCGCCCTTGGTGCCCATCGTGCTGCCCACGCCACCCAAGGATCAGACGGTGCCGGGCCTGCTGCAAAATGACAGCAAGCCGAAGACGCCGGGCGGCTAAAACTGTTGCGAAAGTAATTGCCCGTCGGCCATGCGCAGGCGCTTGGACAGGGCGATGGCAATGGCGCGGATGATCTTGGCGGCGACCCTGGGCGCTTCGTTGAGCATCTTTTCCAGGGAATCCTTGCCCAGGTTCAACAGCACGCAGTCACTGGCCGCCACGCAACTGGCCGAGCGGCGCTCGCCGTCGAGTACAGCCATTTCACCAAAGGCCCGACCACTGCGCAGGGTGGCGATGGTCAGGCGCTGGCCGTCGTGGTTGGTTTTCTGCACCGCCACCTGGCCGCTGTGGAGGATGCACATGAAGGTGCCAGCATCGCCCTCAAGGAAAATCACCTCATCGCGGGCAATGCTGCTGATATTGAAATAGCCGGCGGCGACGTGAAAGTCTTCCGGCAACAGCGGGTCGAACAGGCCGCAATCCATGAGCATGTCGCGGATTTCGGTATTCATTAGCGTCGGTAGTGCCATGGCTGCAATCTTGGTCCATCAATCAGTAGGCGGTCCTGTGTTCAGACAGAACCGCCCTACGAAGTTCCTTAAACCAACCCCAGCGCCTTGAACACAAAGCCATATTCGAGTGCTACGTCACGTAATCCCTGGTAACGACCGCTCATGCCACCGTGGCCGGCGCCCAGTTCGGTCTTGAGCAACAGCAGGTTATCGTCGGTCTTGGTGTCGCGCAGCTTGGCCACCCACTTGGCGGCTTCCCAATATTGCACGCGGCTGTCGTTGTAGCCGGCGATCACCAGCAGGTGCGGGTAGGCCTGGGCACGAACGTTTTCGTAAGGCGCGTAGGCCTTGATGCGTTCGTAGACGTCCGGTTCTTCCGGGTTGCCCCACTCGTCGTACTCGGTGATGGTCAGCGGCAGTTCCGGGTCGAGCATGGTGTTGAGCACGTCGACGAACGGCACTTCGGCAATCGCTGCCTGGAACAGCTCCGGGCGCTGGTTGAGCACCGCGCCGATCAACAGGCCGCCGGCACTGCCGCCGCTGATGGCCAGTTGTTTGGACGTGGTCAGGCCCTGGGCGATCAGGTGTTCGGCGCAGGCGATAAAGTCGCTGAAGGTGTTCTGCTTGTGTTCCTGCTTGCCGTTGCGATACCAGGCCTCGCCCAGCTCACCGCCGCCGCGCACATGGGCGATGGCAAACGCCACGCCTCGGTCCAGCAGGCTCAGGCGTGCGTGGGAGAACCACGGGTCCAAGCTCGAACCGTAGGCGCCGTAGCCGTACAGATACAGAGGCGTTGGTTTACCCAGCTGGTCGCGCTTGACCACCAGGCTGATCGGCACCTGAGTGCCATCTGCCGAGGTGGCCCACAGGCGCTGGCTCACGTAATCGTCGGCATTGAACACGCCGAGTACCGGGGTTTCCTTGAGCACCTGTTGCGCGCCACTGGCCAGTTCCAGCTGACGCACCTGGGCCGGACGGTTCAGGGCTTCGTAACGCAGGCGGATCTTGTCGCTGACAAATTCCAGGCTGTTCTGTACGTAGAGGCTGTAGGCGGCGTCAGGCAATTCCACGCGATAGGCCGGCAAGCCCTGTGGGTGCACTTCGATCACCGGCAGGCCACCGATGCGCAGGCTCAGGGTCATGGCGTGGGTGTTCAGGCTCACGCCGTCGAGCATCACCTCATCGCTGTGCGGGATCAGGTTCTGCCATTCAGCTTCGGTCGGTACGTCGCCAATGTCGGTCGCGACGAACAACGCGTAGTTGATGCCATCGCGGTTGCTGCGGATAAACCAGGTCCACGCGCCATTCAGCTGGCCGTGGTCGGCATCGTACTCATGGTCTTCGACCCGTGGCGCCAGGCAGGTGAAGTCCAGGTGTGGCTGGTCGGCGTCCAGCGCCCAGACTTCGCTGGTGGTCTTGCTGCCCAGTGACAGCAGCAGCTGGCGCTCGGAGCTGGAACGGTAGCAATGCAGGAAGAAACGTCCGTCGGGCTCATGGAACACTTCCTGCGCCGCCGTGCCGTCCAGGCGATAGCGATACAGTTTGTGCGGGCGGTGGGTGTCGTCCAGTTCGCCGAAGAACAGGGTCAGGCTGTCATTCGCCCAAGTCATGCTGCCGTCGCAGTCTTCAAACGCAAGTTCGCTGACTTTGCCGGTGGCCAATTCCTTCACGTACAGGGTGTAGATCTCTTCACCGCTGGTATCGAGGCTGTAGGCCAGGCGTTGGTGGTCGGGGCTGATGCTGAACGCGCCGAGGGAGAAGAAACCGCCATTGGCCAGCACGTTCGGGTCCAGCAACAACTCTTCGCTGCTGTCATCCACCTGGTTGCTGTCGTCGGCCGGGCGACGGCAGCGGTAGTGGCGGGCGTATTCGTCACCGGCGGTGGTGCGGGTGTAATACAGATACGGGCCCCACGGCGAAGGCAGCGACAGATCGGTTTCGAGAATGCGGCCCTTGATCTCCTCGAACAGGGTTTCGCGCAGCGCTGCCTGATCGGCGAGTTGCGCTTCCTGCCAGGCGTTTTCGGCCTTGAGGTAATCGAGCACCTCAGCGCTGTCGCGCTCTTGCAGCCAGGCGTACGGATCTGAGCCTTGGGCCTTGCGGGCAATCGGAGCGGTCGATGTAGGCATGGGATTAATCTCTATCGGGCGGACGGTGGCAGGCATTGCAGCCGCGACACGCAAAAGCCGTTATCATAGCCGCCTGTTTGCCAACCTTGCCATGGACACCATGACCGAGAACGACTATCTGACCGCTTGGGGCCTTTACGCCTTCGCCGCTTTGGGCTGCCTGTTGGTGTGGTGGCGCATGACCCGCTGGATCTGGCGCTGGCTGCGCGAGCCGCTGCTGTTGCTGATGGCGGTGTTGCTGTTCAGCCCGACCATCGTCGACCCGGTCAAGACCCAGTTCGCGCCGGCCGTGGCCATCACCGCCCTGGACCTGGTACTCAAGGTCGGCAATAACGCCTGGCGGGCCATTTCCGATCTGTTCATGTACAGCATGATCGCCTTTGGCGTGTACCTGGTGTTCGTGCTGATCCGCTGGCCCATCGAGCGCGCTGCCAACGCCCGCCGTGAGCGCAAGGCTGCCGCCGATGCCGCCCTGGCCGCCGAACCGGATCAAGACGACGATGACGTGCCTTTTCGCCGTCCGGCACCTGTGAGCGGTCTGCGCGTCGAACCGCGCCTTTAACGTTGTCCGCCCTGCTGCGAGAGCCCTGGCATGTGTGAATTATTGGGCATGAGTGCCAACGTCCCCACCGATATCGTGTTCAGCTTCACCGGGCTGATGCAGCGCGGTGGGCGCACCGGTCCCCACCGTGACGGTTGGGGCATCGCGTTCTATGAAGGCCGTGGCCTGCGCCTGTTCCAGGACCCGGCCGCGAGCAGCGAATCGGAAGTCGCGCTGCTGGTGCAGCGTTACCCGATCAAGAGCGAAGTGGTGATCGGCCATATCCGCCAGGCCAACGTCGGCAAGGTCAGCCTGGCCAATACTCACCCGTTTGTGCGAGAACTGTGGGGCCGCAACTGGTGCTTTGCGCATAACGGCCAGTTGGCCGACTTCAATCCCCGCGCCACTTTCTACCGCCCGGTGGGCGATACCGACAGCGAAGCGGCCTTTTGCGATCTGCTCAACCGCGTGCGCGAAGCCTTCCCGGAGCCGGTGGACATTGAAAAAGTCCTGCCGGACCTGATCGCCGCCTGCTCCGAATACCGTAGCAAAGGCGTGTTCAACTGCCTGCTCAGCGACGGCGACTGGCTGTTTTGCTATTGCTCGACCAAGCTGGCGCAAATCACCCGTCGCGCCCCGTTTGGCCCGGCACGCTTGAAAGATGTCGACGTGATCGTCGATTTTCAAGCCGAAACCACGCCCAATGACGTGGTGACCGTGATCGCCACCGAACCTTTGACCGACAACGAAAACTGGACCCGCTACGAACCGGGCCAATGGAGCCTGTGGCGACGCGGTGAATGCGTCAGCCAAGGCATCACCGAGTAAGGATATCGACCATGTTGCTCAGTTATCTGCGGTTGGTGCTGTTTGCCATTGGCCTGTTGGTCGGCGTGCAAGTGCCGGGCTTCATCAACGACTACGCCAAGCGCGTCGAAGCTCATCTGATCGAGGCCCAGACCGGCCTCAGCGGGTTTGAAAACACTGCACGGCAATTCTTCAACGGTGACTTGAAGGCGTTGGTCGCGCATTACCGCGCCAGTGATGACCCGGTGTTCCAGAGCGACGCCAACAGCCTGGGCGCCATGCTTGACCGCCAAGTGGCGTTGGACAAGCAATTTCAGGCCATGCAAGGCCCGTGGTACATCCGCGCCCTGCAAGTGGCCGTGGCGGCGGACCCGGATATCCGTCAGGAGACGTGGAACGGCTACAGCTACCAGATCCTGCTGACGCCCGAGGCCATGGGCTGGGGGTTGGGCGGGGCGATGCTGTTGTCGTTTGGCCTGGAGTGCCTGTTCCGTTTGATCGACTGGGTGGTGTTGGGCGGCAAGCGCCTGCGCCAGAGCCGGCCGATCGAAGAGCGGGACCTCAAAGGGCTCTGAGCCTCACGGGTGAGCGAGCACCATCCGCTCCTCACCCACTTCCTCGGCATACCGTGCTACCACCTTCTGGCACAACCCCACAATCTCCTCCACCAACTCCACCCCCACGCGCCACGACACCACTACCTGCAAGTTCGGCAGTTTCTGCGCCATTGGCAACATCACCAATTCCCCGCGCGCCAGTTCTTCGCTGACCAGCACCGGCGGCAGTGCGCCAATGCCAAAACCATCGCGCAGTAAACGGGTGATGGCCGACACCGAATTCACGCAGTTCATGCGTGGCGCGGCCACGCCGTTGGCCTGCATCAGGCTGATCACGTCCTGGTGCGGATGGGAGTTTTTCGAGTAGGTGATGATGCGTTCCTGCGCCAGTTCGGCCAGGGACGCGTAATCGCGGTGGTAGATCGATTGGCTGGCGACGATCCAGGCCATGGGGTGGCTGCACAGCTCCAGGCTGCGCACGGTTTCGAGGCGCAGCAGGTCGGTTTGCAGGATCAGGTCGAGGAAGCCTTTTTGCAGCTGATCGCTGAGGTTCAGCGCGGTATCGGCGACCAATTCGATCTCTACCAGCGGGAAGTGGTCCATCAGTTCCGCCACCAACGGGCTGAGCCAGGTGTGGATCACCGTGTCCATCGCGCCGATGCGGATGCGCCCGACCTTGCTGCTGGTGGTCTCCAAGGACTGCTTCAGGCCCTGCATCGTTACCATCATCTGCTCGGCGTAATCGAGCACCTTCAAGCCTTCCGGGGTCAGGCTCACACCGCGTGAGTCGCGCAGAAACAGCTTCACGCCCAACTCGCTTTCCAGCACGGCAATGCGGCTGGAGATCGACGCCTGGGTGGTGAACAACTTCTCGGCAGTCAGGCGGAAACTCTTGAGCTTGGCCACCCAGACGAAGGTTTCGAGGAACTTCAAAT
Organism: Pseudomonas sp. FH1; assembly: GCF_000510895.2. NCBI lineage: Bacteria > Pseudomonadati > Pseudomonadota > Gammaproteobacteria > Pseudomonadales > Pseudomonadaceae > Pseudomonas > Pseudomonas sp. FH1. The sequence continues at coordinate 120,830 of NZ_AOHM01000129.1, read as the reverse complement.
TCATGGGATCAACTTTTTCTTATGCATGGATCGGTTTTTATTAGTTGGACGCCGCACCGAGCCAGCGCCAAAAATCGAGCTATTCCACGATAAGCGCCGTTGGGGTGTCAGGACAAGTTGCGAGTTCTGCGTAAAAAATCCCACACTACAAAATAACAATGCCTACAGGAGCGACCAACGTGAGCCGCCTTCTACTGAATTGCGACATCGGCGAAAGCTTCGGCAACTGGACTATGGGTCTGGACGCCGAGGTCATGCCGTTCATTGATTGCGCCAACGTGGCGTGCGGCTTCCATGCCGGCGACCCGAGCATCATGCGCAAGACCGTCAGCCTGGCACTCAAGCATGGCGTGCAAGTCGGTGCGCACCCGGCGTACCAGGATCTGCAAGGTTTCGGCCGTCGCTCCATGGCCTACACCCCCCAGGAAATCCAGGACCTGCTGCACTACCAGATCGGCGCCCTCGACGGCATCTGCCGGGCGCAAGGTGGGCGGGTCAGCTATGTGAAGCCCCACGGCGCGATGTACAACGACATGATGGCCAAGCCCGCTCAATTGCGCGCGGTGATCCAGGCTGTGGCAGCTTACGGCGACCTGCCGCTGATGTTGCTGGCAACCCGCGACAACAGCGCAGCGCAGGCCTTGGGCGATGAATATGGCGTCACCCTGTGGTTCGAAGCCTTTGCCGACCGCGCCTACGACAATAAGGGCCACCTGGTCTCGCGGCAGTTGCCCGGCGCCGTGCACCACGATGCCGACACCATCCTGCAGCAAGCCCTGACCATTTCCAGGGGGGAAGCGCTGACCGCCAGCGACGGCAGCTCGCTGGTCCTGCAAGCCAACACGCTGTGCGTGCATGGGGACAACGCCAGCTCGATCGCCGCCGTACAGCGCATCCGCGAGGCATTGAAGCCAGCATGAAGCCACGGATTGAAGTGGTGGCCATCGACTGCCTGATGGTGCGTCTGTTTGATGCAATCGCCGAAGCCAACATGCCCTGGATGCTCGCCGCCACCCAGCGCTTGCGCAGCGGTTTCGGCGCGGCTTTGGTCGACCTGGTGCCGTCCTACACCACCTTGATGGTGCATTACGACCTCAGCGCATTGAACCCGGCCCAGGCACGGGAATTGATCGACCAGGCCCTGACCGACCTGCAGCCGCACACCCAGGGCAGCGGCCAGTGCCACGTGCTGCCGGTGTGGTACGACCTGAGCGTCGGCCCCGAACTGAGCCTGCTCAGCCAGCGCAGCGGGCTAAGCGTCGATGACGTGATCCGCCGGCACAGCGCCCACGAATACCAAGTGTTCGCCCTCGGCTTCGCCCCCGGTTTTGCCTTTATGGGCCTGGTGGATGAAGTCCTCGCCGCGCCACGCCTCAACACCCCGCGCAAACGCGTGGCGGCGGGCAGCGTCGGCATTGCCGAACGGCAAACTGCGGCCTACCCGGTGGTCTCGCCGGGCGGCTGGAACCTGATCGGCCGCACCCCGGCCAAGTTGTTCGACCGTGAGCGCGACGGTTATAGCCTGATGCAGCCCGGCGACACGGTACGCTTCGAACCCGTCGATCACGCGCAATTCATCAAACTGGGTGGCGATGACACGCCGTTGGAGGCGCAGGCATGAGCCGCTTGATCATTGAGGCCAGCACACCGCTGTGCCTGTTGCAGGACGCCGGCCGCTTTGGCGTGCGTCACCTGGGCGTAACCCAGGGCGGGGCGCTGGACTGGGTATCGATGTCCTGGGCCAACTGGCTGCTGGACAATGCGCTGAACGCGCCGGTGGTGGAAATCACCTTGGGCGGCTTTACCGTGCAGGCCGAGGATTATTGCCTGCTGGCCCTGGCCGGTGCGGACTTGGGTGCTTATATCGACGAACGCGCCATCAGCCCAGGCCGCAGTTTTATCCTGCAAAAGGGCCAGCGTTTGCGTTTTACCCAGCCATTCAACGGCGCGCGGGCCTATCTGGCGGCGCCGGGCGGGTTCGATGCGCCGGATGTGCTGGGCAGTTGCGCCACGGTCGTGCGTGAGGAACTGGGCGGTGTGGACGGTTTCGGTAAGGCACTGGTCGAAGGTGGGCGCTTGGCGTATTCCGGCGTCGGCGGCGCAATGAAAGTGCTGAATGATCCAGGCCTTTCCAAAACTGCATTGGACGTGATCGTCGGTGCCCAGATCGGCCAGTTCAGCGGCCAAAGCCTGTTTGATGCGTTCAACACCGAATGGGCCCTCGACAGCCGCGCCGACCGCATGGGCATGCGTCTGCTGGGCACGCCGTTGCAGTATCAGGGGCCTTCACTGATTTCCGAAGGCATTCCGCTGGGGGCGATCCAGGTGCCGCCGGATGGGCAGCCGATTGTGTTGCTTAATGACCGGCAGACCATTGGCGGTTATCCGCGTCTTGGAGCGTTGACGCCGTTGTCGCTGGCGCGGCTGGCGCAGTGCCTGCCGGGGGAGAAGGTGCGGCTGGCGCCGGTGGTGCAGGAGACTGCGCATCGCCAGCACATCGACTTTTTGCAGCGCTTTTTGAATGGGTGAAACCTGTGGCGAGGGAGCTTGCTCCCGTTGGGGCGCGTAGCGGCCCCCCGGCATTGGGCCTGCTGCGCAGACCAACGGGAGCAAGCTCCCTCGCCACAAAACAGCAACGCTATTTCGAGAGAAAGCGCATCCCTTCTTCCAACCCCCGCAACGTCAGCGGATACATCTGATCCTCCACCAACTCCCGCACAATCCCCGTTGACGCGGTATACCCCCAGGTGTCCTTCGGGTACGGGTTTATCCAGATCAGCTTCTTGTACTTGGCCATGAAGCGCTGCATCCACACATACCCCGGCTCCTCATTCCAATGCTCGACGCTGCCGCCGGCCTGGGTGATTTCATACGGCGCCATCGACGCATCGCCGATAAAAATCACTTTGTAATCCGCGCCGTACTTGTGCAGCAGGTCCTGGGTCGAGGTGCGCTCGGAGGTGCGGCGCTGGTTGTTCTTCCACACCGACTCGTACACAAAGTTATGGAAGTAGAAGTACTCCAAATGCTTGAACTCGGTCTTGCACGCGGAGAACAGCTCTTCGCAGATCTTCACGTGGGCATCCATCGAGCCGCCGATATCGAACAGCAATAGCAGCTTGATGGTGTTGCGCCGCTCCGGGCGCATCTGAATATTTAGCAAGCCGGCATCGCGGGCGGTGTGGTCGATGGTGCCGTCGATATCCAGCTCTTCCGCCGCGCCCTGGCGCGCAAATTTGCGCAGGCGGCGCAGAGCGATCTTGATATTACGCGTGCCCAGTTCAACCTGGTCGTCGAGGTTCTTGTACTCGCGCTGGTCCCACACCTTAACGGCCTTGCCCTGGCGCTTGCCGGCGTCACCGACACGGATGCCTTCCGGGTTGTAGCCGCCGGAGCCGAACGGGCTCGTGCCGCCGGTGCCGATCCACTTGTTTCCGCCGGCGTGACGTTCCTTCTGTTCTTCCAGGCGTTTCTTGAATTCCTCGATGAGTTTGTCGAGGCCACCAAGAGACTGGATCTGCGCGCGTTCCTCATCGGTCAGCGAACGTTCGAATTCCTTGCGCAGCCAGTCTTCGGGGATCAACGCCTGCAGGTGGTCGTCGAGTTTTTCCAGGCCATTGAAGTAAGCGCCGAAGGCCCGGTCGAACTTGTCGAAATGTCGCTCGTCCTTGACCAGGATCGCCCGGGCCAAGTAGTAGAACTCGTCCATGTCGGCGAAGGTCACGCGCATTTTCAGCGCGTTGATCAGGTCGAGCAGCTCGCGCACCGACACCGGCACCTTGGCGGCGCGCATTTCATTGAACAGGTTGAGCAGCATCAGCGGTTACCGCGACGGCTCATGAACGCCAGACGCTCCAGCAACTGCACGTCCTGCTCGTTCTTCACCAACGCACCGGCCAGCGGCGGGATGGCCTTGGTCGGGTCACGTTCGCGCAGCACGGCTTCGCCGATGTTGTCGGCCATCAGCAGCTTGAGCCAGTCGACCAGTTCGGAGGTGGAGGGTTTTTTCTTCAGGCCCAGTACTTTGCGCACGTCGAAGAACACGTCCAGCGCTTCGCTGACCAAATCCTTCTTGATGTCGGGGTAATGCACATCGACGATCTTTTGCAGGGTGGTGCGGTCGGGGAAGGCGATGTAGTGGAAGAAGCAGCGGCGCAGAAAGGCGTCCGGCAGCTCCTTTTCGTTGTTGGAGGTAATGATGATGATCGGGCGTTTCTTGGCCTTGATGGTCTCGTCGATTTCGTAGACGTAGAACTCCATCTTGTCGAGTTCTTGCAGCAGGTCGTTGGGGAACTCAATATCGGCCTTGTCGATTTCATCGATCAGCAGGATCACCCGCTCTTCGGATTCGAAGGCTTCCCAGAGCTTGCCCTTTTTCAGGTAGTTGCGCACGTCGTGCACCTTGTCCACGCCCAACTGCGAGTCGCGCAGGCGGCTGACCGCGTCGTACTCGTACAGGCCCTGATGCGCCTTGGTGGTGGACTTGATGTGCCAGGTGATCAGCTTGGCACCGAAGGACTCGGCCAATTGCTCGGCGAGCATGGTCTTGCCGGTGCCGGGCTCGCCCTTGACCAGCAACGGCCGCTCCAGGGTGATCGCGGCGTTGACGGCCAGTTTCAGGTCATCGGTAGCCACATAGGCCTGGGTGCCTTCGAACTTCATCGGTGTTTCCTCGCATTCATCAATGCCTGGACTATACCGCGCAGCCCCGGCGACTGTGAACGCAGGCGGCTCATTCAGTCTCTGAATGACCAGTCACCTTCAGTCCGCCGAGGGCTTGGGTTGTTCATAGCGCGCATTGAACGCCTGGATGAAGCCGTTGCGCAAAATCGCCAAAAACGCGGAAAACGCGCTGACATTTTGCTGGTGCACGCTGCCACTGAGTTCGACCCGGGTGGCGAACTGGTTTTTCGCCTGGTTTTTCAGCACGGTCTCGCTGGCGCCGACCACCGCCTCCCAGATCGAGCGGAAGATGTTCTTGTCTTTGTTTTCCACGTCCTGCTGCCAGTCGAACACTTCGACGTCGCGCAGCAGCGGTTTGATATAGCCGGTCAACTGGCCTTTTTCCGCCTGGGCTTCGATCACCACGTCGCCGGTGCCGGCCTTGAAGTCGAATTTGCCGTAGGCCGAGGCGAAGTCATTCATGCGCTTGAGCTGCAAGTCTTTGGCGCGGAAACGGAATTCGAAGTTCTCGAAATTGCTCAGCGGGTCAAAGGTGGCTGTGGCTTCCAGCGGCGCCTGGCCTTGCAGCAGCGCCTTGCCCTCGAAGCGGGCGTCGCGCTTGCCTTTGACATCGACCACGTTGGTCAGGTTGTAGAAACTGGCGTTGACCTCGGTGGCATTGATGTTGACCGGTGGTTTGGAGCTGAAGTTATGGAAGGCGATCTTGCCGTCTTCGATGCGCACTTCGTCGAGGGTGATAGGGGCCAGCTTGCTCAATTGCTCGCGCCAGTCGGTGCCTTTACCGGTCTGGGACGCCTGCTTGTTGGCGCCGCCGTCGACGAAGTTCACCTCGGGGTTGATAAACAGCACCTTGGCCACCACCGCATGGTCGTACCACAACGAGTGCCAGCTCACCGCGAGGTCGATCAGCGGCGCCTTGACGAACGGTACGGGCACCTTGCCGTCGACCTTGATGATCTCCAGGCCGTTGATCTTGTACGCGCCGCGCCACAGGGCCAGGTCTACATCCGTGACGTGGCCGCGGTAGTCGCCCATGTTGGCGAGCTTGTCATTCAAGTAGTTACGCACCAGGTAGGGCAGGGCGATGCTCAGGGCGACCAGTACCACCAGCAATCCGGCGACGGTCCATAGTGGCCAGCTGTAGCGACGTTTCATGGGTAGGGTCCTCTGTCCGTATAGGGGATGGACTGTTGCGAAGGGCGCAACGTTCCTCCGACTGGACGCTTTGCGGCACGAGGCATACCCTTGTTGCCTTCCTTGAATCGACCCATAGGACCCGTCATGAGCCGCATCTTTGCAGACAACGCGCACTCCATCGGTAACACGCCCCTGGTTCAGATCAACCGGATCGCACCGCGTGGTGTGACCATCCTGGCCAAGATCGAAGGGCGTAACCCAGGCTACTCGGTGAAATGCCGCATTGGCGCAAACATGATCTGGGACGCTGAAAGCACCGGTAAACTCAAGCCGGGCATGACCATTGTCGAACCCACCTCCGGCAACACCGGCATCGGCCTGGCATTCGTCGCCGCCGCCCGTGGCTATAAGTTGCTGCTGACCATGCCAGCGTCCATGAGTATCGAGCGCCGCAAGGTACTCAAGGCCCTCGGCGCCGAACTGGTGTTGACCGAGCCGGCCAAGGGCATGAAGGGCGCGATCGAAAAAGCCGGCGAAATCGTTGCCAGCGACCCGGCCACCTACTTTATGCCAGCCCAGTTCGAAAACCCGGCCAACCCGGCGATTCATGAAAAAACCACCGGTCCGGAAATCTGGAACGACACCGATGGCGCCGTGGATGTGCTGGTGGCGGGCGTGGGCACCGGCGGCACCATCACCGGTGTTTCGCGCTATATCAAGAACATTGCGGGCAAGCCGATCCTGTCGGTGGCTGTCGAGCCGATCGTGTCGCCGGTGATCACCCAGGCGCTGGCCGGTGAAGAGATCAAGCCCAGCCCGCACAAGATCCAGGGCATCGGCGCCGGTTTTGTGCCGAAGAACCTCGACCTGTCGATGGTTGACCGTGTGGAACTGGTGACCGACGACGAGTCCAAGGCCATGGCCCTGCGGCTGATGCAGGAAGAAGGGATTCTGTGTGGCATCTCCTGCGGCGCCGCGATGGCCGTGGCGGTGCGCCTGGCCGAGAAGCCGGAGATGCAGGGCAAGACCATCGTGGTGATCCTGCCGGACTCCGGTGAGCGCTACCTGTCGAGCATGCTGTTCAGCGATTTGTTTACCGAGCAAGAAAACCAGGCTTGATGTATGTCAGCGCCCATACCTTAGGCCTTCTGCATAATGGCCCAACTGTTTATCATGGCCGGCTGCTACGTCTGCTGTTGGCCAGGCGCTTATTTCCAGGAGTTGCTGCATGACCTTTTCTTTGGCCGCCAAACTGTCCGTGCTGGCGTTGTTTATCGGCAGCACGTTGTATGTGCACCTGCGCGGCAAGGCGCGTTTGCCGATGTTGCGTCAGTTCGTCAACCATTCGGCGCTGTTCGCCCCGTATAACGCCTTGATGTACCTGTTCTCGGCCGTGCCGTCCAAGCCCTACCTGGACCGCAGCAAGTTCCCCGAACTGGATGTGCTCAAGGACAACTGGGAAGTGATCCGCGAAGAGGCCATGCACCTGTTCGACGAGGGTTACATCCGCGCCGCCGAAAAGAACAACGACGCCGGTTTCGGCTCGTTCTTCAAGAAGGGCTGGAAGCGTTTCTACCTCAAGTGGTACGACAAACCCCTGCCATCGGCCGAGGCGCTGTGCCCGAAAACCGTGGCGCTGGTGAGCAGCATTCCCAATGTCAAAGGCGCGATGTTCGCGCTGTTGCCGGGCGGCAGCCACCTCAACCCGCACCGCGACCCGTTCGCCGGTTCCCTGCGCTATCACCTGGGTTTGTCCACGCCGAACTCCGACGACTGCCGCATCTTTGTCGACGGCCAGGTGTACGCCTGGCGTGACGGTGAAGACGTGATGTTCGACGAAACCTACGTGCACTGGGTCAAGAATGAAACCGAGCAGACCCGTGTAATCCTGTTCTGCGACATCGAGCGCCCCCTGAGCAACCGCGTGATGACCCGCGTCAACCGTTGGGTCAGCAAGCAACTGGGTCGCGCCACTGCACCGCAGAACCTGGATGACGAGCGCGTGGGCGGGATCAACCAGGCGTACGCTTGGAGCAAGACCTTCAGTGACAAGTTCAGCGGTGTGGTCAAGCAGTGGAAGCGCAAGCACCCGAAGGCTTACCGCATTGCGCGGCCGGTGCTGGCGGTGGTGGTGCTGGTGTTGCTGTGGAAGTGGTTGTTCGGCTGATTGATTCGATTAAATAGGAGCCCGGCAAGCCGGGCTCCTATAGCTTACGAGGCGATCAGCTGGCGAAGCACATAGTGCAAGATGCCCCCGGCCTTGAAGTATTCCACCTCATTAAGCGTGTCGATCCGGCACAACACCTCGACCTTCTCCGTACTCCCATCCTCCCGCGTAATCACCAGCGTCAGGTTCATCCGTGGCACGATCCCCACGTCGGTCAGCCCGAGAATGTCGATCTTCTCCTTCCCGGTCAGCTTGAGCGTCTTGCGGTTCTGATCCAGCTTGAACTGCAACGGCAGCACGCCCATGCCCACCAGGTTAGAGCGGTGGATCCGCTCGAAACTCTCGGCGATCACCGCCTTGACGCCCAGCAGGTTGGTGCCCTTGGCTGCCCAGTCGCGGCTGGAGCCGGTGCCGTATTCCTGGCCGGCGACCACCACCAAGGGCGTGCCCGAGGCCTGGTACTTCATCGACGCGTCATAGATCGCCATCTTCTCGCCGGTGGGGATATACAGCGTATTGCCACCTTCCTCGCCGCCGAGCATTTCATTGCGGATACGGATATTGGCAAAGGTGCCGCGCATCATCACTTCATGGTTGCCCCGGCGGGAGCCGTAGGAGTTGAAGTCGCGCGGTTCCACGCCTTGTTCGCGCAGGTAGCGACCGGCGGGGCTGTCGGTCTTGATATTGCCGGCCGGGGAGATGTGGTCGGTGGTCACCGAATCACCCAGCAACGCCAGCACGTTGGCGCCTTTGACGTCTTTGATCACCGGCAGCGGCCCGGCAATGTCGTCGAAGAACGGCGGATGCTGGATGTAGGTGGAATCCTTTTGCCAGACGTAGGTGGCGGCTTGTGGCACTTCAATGGCTTGCCACTGCTCGTCACCGGCGAACACCTCGGCGTATTCCTTGTGGAACATACCGGTGCTGACCTGGGCCACGGCATCCGCGATTTCCTTGCTGCTGGGCCAGATGTCCTTGAGGTACACCGGCTTGCCGTCTTGGTCATTCCCCAGCGGTTCACTGCTGATATCGATGCGCACGGTGCCCGCCAAGGCATACGCCACCACCAGCGGCGGCGAAGCCAGCCAGTTGGTTTTCACCAGCGGGTGCACGCGGCCTTCGAAGTTGCGGTTTCCCGACAGCACTGAAGCCACCGCAAGGTCGGCCTTCTGGATGGCTTTTTCGATCGGCTCGGGCAGCGGGCCGGAGTTGCCGATGCAGGTGGTGCAGCCGTAACCCACTAGGTCGAAGCCCAGCTTGTCCAAGTACTGGGTGAGGCCCGCCGCCTTGTAGTAGTCGGTGACCACTTTGGAGCCTGGCGCCAGGGAGGTCTTGACCCAAGGCTTGCGCGTCAGGCCCTTTTCCACGGCCTTTTTCGCCACTAGCCCGGCCGCCATCATCACGCTGGGGTTGGAGGTGTTGGTGCAGGAGGTGATCGCGGCGATCACCACCGCGCCGTTTTTCAGGCGATAGGTGTGGCCGTCGTACTCATAGTCGGTTTCGCCCACCAGGTCGGCATTGCCCACGGCAACCCCGCCACCGCCTTCGCTTTCCAGGCGGCCCTCTTCTTTGTTGGTGGGTTTGAATTGCAGGTCGAGAAAGTCGCTGAAGGCTTGGCCGACATTCGGCAGCGCCACGCGGTCCTGCGGGCGTTTCGGCCCGGCCAGGCTGGCTTCCACGCTGCCCATGTCCAGGGCCAGGCTGTCGGTGAACACCGGCTCCTGGCCGGCGATGCGCCACAGGCCCTGGGCCTTGGTGTAGGCCTCGACCAGCTTCACGGTTTCTGCCGGACGGCCGGAGAGACGCAGGTAATCCAGCGTCACCTCATCCACCGGGAAAAAGCCGCAGGTGGCGCCGTATTCCGGGGCCATGTTGGCGATGGTGGCACGGTCGGCCAACGGCAGATCAGCCAGGCCGTCGCCGTAGAATTCGACGAATTTACCCACCACGCCTTTCTTGCGCAGCATCTGGGTCACGGTCAGCACCAAGTCAGTGGCGGTGATGCCTTCCTTCAATTTGCCGGTGAGCTTGAAGCCGATCACTTCCGGGATCAGCATCGACACCGGCTGGCCGAGCATCGCCGCTTCCGCTTCGATCCCGCCCACGCCCCAGCCGAGTACGCCGAGGCCGTTGATCATGGTGGTGTGGGAATCGGTGCCCACTAATGTGTCCGGGAAGGCGTAGGTGCGGCCGTCTTCGTCCTTGGTCCACACGGTGCGGCCGAGGTATTCGAGGTTGACCTGGTGGCAGATGCCGGTGCCCGGTGGCACCACGCTGAAGTTGTCAAAGGCGCTCTGGCCCCAGCGCAGGAAGGCGTAGCGTTCGCCGTTGCGCTGCATTTCGATATCGACGTTCTGCTCGAAGGCGTCGGCGTTGCCGAACTTGTCGACCATCACCGAGTGGTCAATTACCAAGTCCACGGGGGACAGTGGGTTGATGCGCTGCGGGTCGCCCCCGGCCTTGGCCACGGCGGCGCGCATGGCGGCCAGGTCGACCACGGCGGGGACGCCGGTAAAGTCTTGCATCAACACTCGGGCGGGGCGGTACTGGATCTCACGGTCGGACTGGCGTTCCTTGAGCCAGGCGGCAATGGCCTTGAGGTCGGCGCCGGTGACGGTCTTGTTGTCTTCCCAGCGAAGCAGGTTTTCCAGCAGCACCTTCAGCGACATCGGCAGCTTGTCCAGGTCACCCAGGCTCTTGGCGGCTTCGGGCAGGCTGAAGTAGTGGTAGGTTTTGCTGTCTATTTCAAGGGTCTTAAGGGTTCTCAGGCTATCAAGCGATGACATGACACGACTCCTTATGGTCCGCACGGCTACGGACCTGACGGGACGAACAGAGCTATCAACTTAGCCCTGTTTTCATTAGCAGGCTAATAACTGGACTCTATCGTTAAGTCCAAGGTTCCGAACTCCGTTATCATGCGCGGGTTTTCATGACAGGCATCGCGACAGCGCAACGTCAGTTGATTCACTTGGAGAGTTGATGAACACCCTTTTTATGCACTGCCGCCCGGGTTTTGAAGGCGAAGTCTGTTCCGAGATCGCGGACCTCGCCGCGCGCCTGAACGTTTCCGGCTACGCCAAGGCCAAGACCGGCAGCGCCTGCGCCGAATTTGTCTGCACCGAGGAAGACGGCGCCCAGCGCCTGATGCACGGCCAGCGCTTTGCCGAGCTGATCTTTCCACGGCAGTGGGCGCGCGGGGTGTTCATCGACCTGCCGGAAACCGACCGCATCAGCGTGATCCTCGCTCACCTGCGCGAGTTCCCGGTGTGCGGCAGCCTGTGGCTGGAAATGGTCGACACCAACGACGGCAAGGAACTGTCCAATTTCTGCAAGAAATTCGAAGTGCACCTGCGCAAAGCCCTGCTGAACGCCGGCAAGCTGGTGGACGACCCGAGCAAGCCGCGCCTGCTGCTGACCTTCAAGAGTGGCCGCGAAGTGTTCATGGGCCTGGCCGAGTCGAACAACTCGGCGATGTGGCCGATGGGTATCCCGCGCCTCAAGTTCCCCCGCGAAGCACCCAGCCGTTCGACCCTCAAGCTGGAAGAGGCCTGGCACCACTTCATTCCCCGCGACCAGTGGGACGAGCGCCTGCACGGCGACATGACCGGCGTGGACCTCGGTGCAGCGCCCGGCGGCTGGACCTGGCAACTGGTCAACCGCGGCATGCTGGTGACTGCCATCGACAACGGCCCGATGGCCGAAAGCCTGATGGACACTGGCCTGGTGCAGCACTTGATGGCCGACGGTTTCACCTTCGTGCCCAAGCAGCCGGTGGACTGGATGGTCTGCGACATCGTCGAAAAGCCGGCGCGTAACGCCGCGCTGCTGGAAACCTGGATCGGCGAAGGGCATTGCCGCGAGGCGGTGGTGAACCTGAAGCTGCCGATGAAGCAGCGCTACGCCGAAGTGAAGCGCCTGCTGGAACGCATCGAAGACGGTTTCAAGGCGCGCGGCATCCGCGTGGAGATCGGCTGCAAGCAGCTGTATCACGACCGTGAGGAAGTGACCTGCCATTTGCGTCGGTTGGTGGATGTGAAGAAAACCAAGGCCCGGTAGACTGGTGGCCAGTTTCAGGAGTAGATCATGAGCGATATTTTCGACAGCGCCGTCGACGGCACCCTAGATGCAACAGGCTTGAATTGCCCGGAACCCGTGATGATGCTGCACCAGCACATCCGCGACCTGCCGCCCGGCGGCTTGCTCAAGGTGATCGCGACCGACCCGTCCACGCGCCGCGATATCCCCAAGTTCTGCGTGTTCCTTGACCACGAATTGGTGGGTCAGCAGGAGCAGGCCGGTACGTACCTGTACTGGATCCGCAAGAAGTCCGCTTAAACCCGCGCCTTGTCGGCGCGGATACGCCGGCGTGCACTGCGCGCCAGGCGCACCAGCAACATCCCCGCCGCACAGCTCAGGCCCACGATCAGCCCTTGCCACAAGCCGCTTGGGCCGCTCGGCTCGCCCAGCCAATTCGTCAGGCCCAGGGCGTAACCCACCGGCAGGCCAACGCCCCAGTATGCGAACAGCGTCAGCACCATGGTCACTCGGGTGTCCTGGTAGCCACGCAGTGCGCCAGCTGCCGTCACCTGGATCGAGTCGCTGAACTGGAACAGCGCTGCAAACACGATCAACGTCGACGCCAGGTGAATGACCACCGGGTCCGGGGTGTAGATCGCCGCAATCTGCTCGCGAAATAGCAGCATCAGGCTGCAGGACAGGCAGGCGTAGGCCAGCGCCGTGCCCATGCCGACACCGGCGGCAAAGCGGGCGTCACGCGGTTCCCCACGCCCCAGCGCCTGGCCCACGCGCACGGTGACGGCCATGCTCAAGGAGTACGGGATCATGAACACCATGGAACTGATGTTCAGCGCGATCTGATGACCGGACACCACGGTGGCGCCCAAGCCACCGAGCAGCAGGGCGATCACTGCAAAAATGCTCGACTCGGCAAAGATCGCCACGCCAATCGGCAAGCCAATGCCCAGCACGCGCTTGATCACTGCCCATTGCGGCCAATCGAAGCGCTTGAACAACTCGCTGCTCTGGTAGGCCGGCCCCCAGCGGGTCCAGCCGGCCAGGCCGAGCATCATCGCCCACATCGAAATGGCCGTGGCCCAGCCGCAGCCTACGCCGCCCATGGCCGGCAGGCCGAGGTGACCATAGATGAAGATGTAGTTCAGTGGAATGTTCAGCGCTAGGCCGAAGAGGCCCATGACCATGCTCGGCAGCGTGCGGCCCAGGCCGTCACTGAAGCAGCGCAGCACGTAATAGAACGCAATGGCCGGCATACCGGCGGCGATGCCATGCAAGTAACCCATGGTGGGCGCGATCAGGTCCGGCTCCACCTTCATTGCATGCAGGATCGGTTCGGCGCAGAGCAGCAGCAGTGAGCCGATGATGCCGACCATCAAGGCCAGCCACAGTGATTGACGCACCAACGGCCCGATCTCGCGGTACTGGCCCGCGCCGTAGCGTTGCGCGACTTTCGGCGTGGTGGCCAGCAGCGTACCGCTCATCAGCAGGTAGACCGGGATCCAGATCGAGTTGCCCAGGCCCACCGCCGCCAGGTCCTGTGGGCTGACGCGGCCGGCCATCACCGCATCGACAAAACTCATCGCGGTGGTGGCCAGTTGGCCGACCATGATCGGCAGGGCGAGCGTCAGCAGGCCGCCGACTTCCCGGCTGATGCGGGCGGGGCGGCTGAGGGTGGCAGTTGCAGTGTTCACGTACAGGTGTCCAATAAAGGGAAGCGCAAGGACGGCGGATTCTACGCTTTGACGCACTGGTCAGGAAAAAACCTGTGTTAGGGATTTGTAAGCGCGGGCTGTGATCCCTGTACACTGCGGGTCCGCGAAAGGAGCCTGCCATGCTGATTGTTGCCGACGAAAATATTCCGCTGCTCGATGCATTCTTCCAGGGATTTGGCGAGATTCGCCGCGTGCCCGGCCGTTCCATCGACCGCGCCACGGTCGAGCAGGCCGACGTGTTGCTGGTGCGCTCGGTGACCAACGTCAACCGCGCCCTGCTGGAGGGCACGAAAGTGCGCTTCGTCGGCACCTGCACCATCGGCACCGACCACCTGGACCTCGATTACTTCAAGCAGGCCGGCATCCAATGGTCCAGCGCCCCCGGCTGCAATGCCCGTGGCGTGGTGGATTATGTGCTGGGTAGCCTGATGACTCTGGCGGAAATCGAAGGTGCCGACCTCACTCAGCGCACCTATGGCGTGGTCGGGGCCGGCGAAGTCGGCGGGCGGCTGGTCAAGGTGCTCAAGGGCCTGGGCTGGAACGTGTTGGTGTGCGATCCGCCACGGCAGATTGCCGAAGACGGCGATTACGTCAGCCTGGAGCAGGTCATCGAGCAATGCGATGTGATCAGCCTGCACACACCGCTGACCAAGTCCGGCAACGGTTCCACCTGGCACCTGTTTGATCGCCAGCGGCTCAACCAGCTCAAGCCCGGCACCTGGCTGATCAACGCCAGCCGTGGCCCGGTGGTGGACAATGCCGCCCTGCGCGAGGTGCTGCTCGCGCGCGAAGACCTGCAAGCGGTGCTGGACGTGTGGGAGGGCGAGCCTGAAGTGGACGTGGACCTGGCAGATTTGTGCGTGCTGGCTACGCCGCACATCGCCGGCTACAGCCTGGATGGCAAGCAACGCGGCACGGCGCAGATCTATCAGGCGTTCTGCGCGCACCTGGGGCAGGCGCCGGGCATTCAGTTGAGTGACTTGCTGCCGCCGCCGTGGTTGGCTGAGGTGCAGTTGAATGCGTCCACCGACCCTGCCTGGGCGCTGGCGACCCTGTGCCGCAGCGTGTACGACCCGCGCCGTGATGATGCGGATTTCCGGCGTAGTCTGGTGGGAACAGTGGAAGAACAGCGTAAGGCGTTTGACCTGCTGCGCAAGAACTACCCGGAGCGCCGCGAGATTGATGGCTTGAAGGTGCGTATCAACGGTGAATCGGCGGCGCTGTCGAACATCATCAGCGCATTGGGCGCGGTGAGCGTTTAGACCCCCATAAAAAACCCGGCCACCTGGGCCGGGTTTGAAAGAGCGTCGGCGCTTCAGCCTTGCTGGGCAGGCTTGACCAGTTTTTCGTCCAGTTCGCGGCAGGCTTGCTGGATCATTTCCTCGGTGATCGTCACTTCCTCGCCCTTGGCGTTGATATACGAGCAAGGCAACTGCTGTGGCTGACGGATCACGTTAACGTTGGCATCGCTGCTGTTCTGCAAGGTCATGGCCTGTCTCCTCATCAGGTTGTGTACCCATTCTGCTTATCACTCTAAGCCGCCCGCGTGACCAGGCTGTTACAACTCCTTTCAAAGTCACCGGTTCGAATACCCAGTCGACCAGAAACCGATACAAATTTCCAGCCAGGGGTTAGACCGATAGCCTCTAGGGTTAGGTATCGGCGGGCATAATTAACCTGACTCATTGTTATTTACCCAAGTTCCCCCAATGTTGAAGACAGGTTCCTCATTGGTGATGCCCTCCATGTTCTCAGTCCGTCAACGCCGCGCGATCCGTCTGGCCAGCCGCTTCATCGCACCCTACCGCTGGCAGGCGCTCGGCGCCCTGTTGGCGCTGATCGTCACGGCCGGCATCACTTTGTCCATGGGGCAGGGCATTCGCCTGCTGGTGGACCAGGGTTTCATGACCCAATCCCCGCACTTGCTCAACCAGTCCATCGGCCTGTTCATGATCCTGGTGCTGGGTCTGGCGGTGGGCACGTTTGCGCGGTTCTACCTGGTGTCTTGGATCGGCGAGCGCGTAGTGGCGGATATTCGTCGGCAAGTGTTCAACCACTTGATCTATCTGCATCCGGGCTTTTACGAGAACAACCGCAGTTCGGAGATCCAGTCGCGACTGACCACCGACACCACCTTGCTGCAGTCGGTAATCGGCTCATCGCTGTCGCTGTTCCTGCGTAATGCGTTGATGGTCATCGGTGGCATCGTGCTGC
Organism: Pseudomonas sp. FH1; assembly: GCF_000510895.2. Taxonomy (NCBI): domain Bacteria; kingdom Pseudomonadati; phylum Pseudomonadota; class Gammaproteobacteria; order Pseudomonadales; family Pseudomonadaceae; genus Pseudomonas; species Pseudomonas sp. FH1. The sequence goes on along the minus strand of NZ_AOHM01000129.1, from coordinate 104,879 downwards.
TGTTTGTCACCAACCCCAAGCTCACCAGCATCGTGGTGGTGGCGTTGCCGTTGGTGCTGGCCCCGATACTCATCTTCGGCCGCCGGGTGCGCACGCTGTCACGGCAAAGCCAGGACCGCATCGCCGATGTGGGCAGCTATGTGTCTGAGACGCTCGGCCAAATCAAGACCGTGCAGGCCTACAATCACCAGGTGCAGGACGAACAGCGTTTCGCCGTGACCGTGGAAGACGCCTTCACCACCGCGCGCAAGCGCATCACCCAACGCGCCTGGCTGATTACCCTGGTGATCATGCTGGTGCTCGGTGCCGTGGGCGTGATGCTGTGGGTCGGCGGCATGGACGTGATCAGCGGGCGTATTTCCGGCGGCGAGCTGGCGGCGTTCGTGTTCTACAGCCTGATCGTCGGCAGCGCGGTCGGCACCCTGAGCGAAGTGCTCGGTGAGTTGCAACGCGCCGCCGGGGCGGCCGAGCGCATTGGTGAGTTGTTGCAGTCGAGCAACGAGATCCAGGCGCCGAGCGCAGGCACCGTCCAATTGCCCGCCCGCGTCAGCGGCCGCATGGAGCTGCAAGACCTGCGTTTTTCCTATCCCTCACGGCCGGACAGCTACGCCATCGACGGCCTTGACCTGACCATCAATCCCGGCGAAACCCTCGCGTTGGTGGGCCCCTCCGGCGCGGGTAAATCGACGATTTTCGACCTGTTGTTGCGCTTCTACGACCCCCAGCAAGGCCGCATCCTGCTCGAAGGCCATCCGCTCACCGAGCTCGACCCCATGGACCTGCGCCGTCACTTCGCCCTGGTGTCCCAGAGCCCAGCGCTGTTCTTCGGCAGCGTCGAAGACAACATCCGTTACGGCAACCCAACCGCCACCCAGGAACAGGTCGAAGCCGCTGCTCGCATCGCCCATGCCCACGACTTCATCCTGCAAATGCCCGATGGCTACCAGACTCACTTGGGCGACGGCGGCATGGGCCTTTCCGGCGGCCAACGCCAACGCCTGGCCATCGCCCGCGCGTTGTTGGTGGACGCGCCGATCCTGCTGCTCGACGAAGCTACCAGCGCCCTTGATGCCCAGAGTGAACACCTGATCCAGCAAGCGCTGCCGCAATTGATGCAAGGGCGCACCACCCTGGTGATCGCCCATCGACTGGCCACGGTGAAAAACGCCGACAGGATCGCGGTGATGGACCAGGGCAAGTTAGTGGCTGTGGGTACGCATCAGCAGTTGATTGCGAGCAATGCGTTGTATGCAAGACTGGCGGCGTTGCAGTTCAGTGATGGACTTGAAGAACACGCATCACACTAACGTACAGTCCATAAAAAATGCCCGCATTTCTCAATGCGGGCATTTCTCTTGAAGCTTCAAACTTAACGCTTGAAGCTGCTCTTGTTACTGATCATCAAAATATCGCTCATGCCAATCCACCAACGGCTGTGGCGAGTTGAGCTTCTGCCCGTAGATCACCGAATAAGACAGCACGTTCTGCACATACTGGCGGGTTTCATCGAACGGGATGCTTTCCACCCACACATCGAAACTCAGGTGGTCCGCGCCACGCAGCCACTGGCGCACGCGGCCGGGGCCGGCGTTGTAGGCGGCGGAGGCGAGCACGCGGTTGCCGTTGAACTGGCTATGCACCTGGCTCAGGTACGCGGCGCCGAGCTGGATGTTCTTGTCCGGGTCCAGTACCTGGGCCGGGGAGGCCAGGGGTATGCTGAACTTGCGCGCGGTTTCCTTGGCAGTGCCGGGCATCAGTTGCATCAGGCCGCTGGCACCGACGCCGGAGCGGGCGTCGTCCATGAAGGCACTTTCCTGGCGGGTAATGGCGAACACCCAGCTGGAATGCAGGCCGCGCACCTTGGCTTCACGCACCAGGGTGTCGCGGTGGGCCATCGGGAAACGGATGTCCAGGTCATCCCAGTACTGCGCCTGGCTGATGGTGCGGATCGCCGGGAAATACCATTTCATGTCATACGCCAACTTGGCCTGGGCGACCATCTCGTCACGGTTGAAGTGACGGCTCACGTGGTACCACTCGCGACGACCATCCACTACTTGGCCACGGGCATAGAATTCCAGCGCACGGCGCACGCCCGGCGTGTTGCGCACCTTGTTGACCAGCGCCTGGCTCATCAGCAGCGGTTTGTTCTTCAACTGATACGGGGCTTTGGAGCGATCCGCCGCAAGGAAGCCGTAGAAGTCACGCTCTTGCGCCAGGTTCTTGTACAACACCAGCGCTTGTGGGTTTTTCGGCTCGGCCAGTTCCAGGCTGCGGGCCTGCCAGTAGCGCCAGCGGTTGGTGGTCGCCAGGTCTTGTGGGAGTTTGCGGGTCAACTGGTAGGCGTCTTCCCAGCGCGCCAGGCGCAACAGCAGACGCAGGCGCCATTCGGAGACGGTGTTGTCGCGCAGTTCTGGGTCGTATTTGGTCATCACCTCAAGGGCGCGCGGGTCGTAGCGCTTGGCCAACGTCAGGCCGATTTCACGGGCGATCGACACTTTTTCGTCACGGGAGAAGTGCATGCTGCTGGCGTAGCCGTCGAGCAGGGCCATGGCCTTGTCTGGATCCTGGCGGGCCAGGCGACGCAGGCCCAGGCCCACGGCGTCAGACATGGCCTCGGTGGCTGGCAGGAAACGTGACGGGTCACTGAGCATGTCGGGCTTTTGCGCCACGTCCACCATCAGGCGGCCTTGAGCGCCGAGGGTGGGCAAGGTTTTCACCAGGCTGTTGGCGAGTGCGTAGTTGCGCGCTTCGGCGGCGAGCTTGGCGCGGTCCCAGATTTTCTGTTCGGTGAGCTGGCCGTCAGCCGCCCATTGGCCGAAGGTGGCATCGCAGGCAGCCGGTTGAGACTTGCCGGTCATCCAGAGCTTTTCGGTGGTCTTGTAGCCTTCGGCTTTCAGGTTATGGGTAAGCTGGTACTGGCCATGCAGGCAGTCCAGCTCGACGAAATTGAGCTTGGCGTCGTAGTACTTTTCAAAAGTCTGCCAATCGCCGCGGTCGGCCAACCAGCGCAACCAGCGCAGTTTCATCCAGTTGGCCTGGGGCAGGTCACCGTTTTTGGCCAGGAACTGCTCGATTTCCTGGTTGCTCGCGGTTTTCAGGCGCGCCGTCAGTTCGTCGTAGGCCAGGTACGGCGTCAGCGGATAGTCGGCCAGGGCCTGGCTGTATTGCATGTACGGGCCGGTATCGCCCTTGGCCAAGGCGCGTTTGGCTTCATCGTAATATTGACGTTGGGTGGTGAGGTCCACGGCCTGGGCGGATTGAACGGCGGTGGCGGAAAGAAGCAGACAAGATAAAAAGTTGAAAAGGCGACTGCGCATGAGACGTCCGTGCAGAGAAATCACGACTAGCATCGGCACCGCCGACACTGATTGCCCCTAGCTTAGCCTTTTGCCCGACGCAGACGAAAGCTTTGCTGGGCGGTTCGTTCAAGTTCGTTGGAAATGTCCTACAGAACGTGTCGGCAGCGAAAATGCCAGCCGCATCCCACCCCTAACTCAGGTAGAATGCGCGCCCAGTTTTTGGAGAAGCGTATGACCCTGCTCAAATTCAGCGATGTGTCCCTTGCTTTCGGCGCTATGCCGTTGTTGGACAAGGTGTCCTGGCAGATCGCCCGTGGTGAGCGGGTGTGCATCATCGGCCGCAACGGCACCGGCAAATCCAGCATGATGAAGCTGGTCAAAGGCGACCAGAAGCCCGATGACGGCTCCGTATGGCGCGCGCCGGGCCTCAAGATCGGCGAATTGCCGCAAGAATTGCCGGTGGCCGACGGACGGACAGTGTTCGACGTGGTTGCCGAAGGCCTCGACGGCGTCGGCGCACTGCTCGCCGAATACCATCACCTGGCGCAGAACTGCGTCACCGAAGATGACCTGAACAAGCTGATGCACGTTCAGCAAGACCTCGAAGCCCGTGATGGCTGGCGCTTGCAGCAACTGGTCGACAGCACCTTGAGCCGCCTGCAACTGCCGGCCGACAAGACCCTCGCCGAGTTGTCCGGCGGCTGGCGTCGTCGTGTGCTGCTGGCCCAGGCCCTGGTGTCCGAGCCGGATCTGCTGCTGCTCGACGAACCGACCAACCACTTGGACATTGGCGCGATTGCCTGGCTGGAAGAAGCCCTCAAGGAATTCCAGGGCGCCGTGCTGTTCATCACGCACGACCGTTCCTTCCTGCAGAACCTGGCCACCCGCATTCTTGAACTGGACCGTGGCGGCCTGATCGACTGGAACGGCGACTACGCCAGCTTCCTGGTACACAAGGAAGCCGCGCTGGCTGCCGAAGAAACCGCCAACGCGCTGTTCGACAAAAAGCTGGCCCAGGAAGAAGTCTGGATCCGCCAGGGCATCAAGGCCCGCCGCACCCGTAACGAAGGCCGCGTACGCGCCCTGAAAGCCCTGCGTGTCGAGCGCAGCGAACGCCGCGAGCGCACCGGCAAGGCGAATATCCAGCTGGACACCGCCGACAAGTCGGGCAAGCAAGTGATGGTGCTGGAGAACGTCAGCTTCCATCACCCGGACGGCCCGTTCCTGATCAAGGACTTCTCCATGGTCCTGCAGCGCGGCGACCGTATCGGCCTGCTCGGCGCCAACGGCACCGGCAAGACCACCTTGCTCAAGCTGATGCTCAGCGGACTGCAGCCGACCAGCGGCACCGTGGAAGAAGGCACGCGCATTGACGTGGCCTACTTCGACCAGTTGCGCCACCAGCTGGACCTGGAAAAAACCGTGATCGACAACGTTGCCGAAGGCCGCGACTTTATCGATATCGACGGCCAGAGCCGCCACGTCCTCAGCTACCTGGGCGACTTCCTGTTCAGCCCGCAGCGTGCACGTACGCCGGTGAAAGCCTTGTCCGGTGGTGAGCGTGCGCGCCTGCTGCTGGCCAAGCTGTTCAGCAAGCCGGCCAACCTGCTGGTGCTCGACGAACCGACCAACGACCTCGACGTGGAAACCCTCGAGCTGTTGGAAGAAGTGCTGTTGACCTTCAATGGCACTGTGCTGATGGTCAGCCACGACCGGGCATTCCTCGACAACGTGGTCACCAGCACCCTGGTCTTCGAAGGCGAAGGCAAGGTGCGTGAATACGTCGGTGGTTACCAGGACTGGCTGCGCCAGGGCGGCTCGCCGCGCCTGCTGGGCGTGACCGAGAGCAAGTCCGGCAAGGCCGACTTGAACTCGGCGGTGGTGACCCCGGTGGCCGCTGCTGCGCCTGTCCAAGAAGCTGCGCCTTCGGCCAAAAAGAAGCTCAGCTACAAGCTGCAGCGCGAGCTGGAAGCCTTGCCAGGTGATATCGACGCCAAGGAACAGCAGATTGCCGCTGTAGAAGCGGACATGGCTGACGCGGGTTTCTACCTGCGTCCGGCGGCAGAAACCGCCAAGGTCATCGCTTCCCTGGAGAAACTGAACCAGGAGTTGGAAGTGCTGGTTGAGCGCTGGGCCGAGTTGGATGCCTGATTGACCCGCCAGCCATAAAAAAGCCCGGCCTCACTGATGTGAGTGCCGGGCTTTTCGTATCGGTTTACTTGGCGTCTTTGACCAGCTTCACCGCCAGCACATCGCACGGCGCACCGTGTAGCACATCATTGGCGGTGGAACCGAGCAGCAACGCCAGCCCGTGACGGCCATGGCTGCCGACCACGATCAGGTCGCAACCCTTTTCCTTGGCCAGATGGTGGATTTCCTGGCGCGGTTGGCCGTAGGTGAGGTGGCAGTCTTCCTTTTTCAAGTGCGGGTATTTGAGAATCAAGCGGTCAAGGCGCTCTTTGGCCTGGTCAAACTGCTGTTGCTGCAACTGGGAAAGGTCCATCGGCACGTCACCGCCAAAGGCCATGGCCATGGGCTCGACGATATGCACCAGCGACAGTATGGCGCCATTGGCCAATGCAGACTCCTGCGCGCGCTTGATCACTGGATCGCACTCTTCGGTCAGATCAACAGCGACCAGAATATGTTGGTAGGGCATGAGGCGTTCCTCCAAGGGACTGCAATAAGTTCAGTATGGCTGCTTTCAAGCGGATGGGGTTGCGTCAGGTCAAATCCGCTCATCTAGAAATTCGGGAGTACACATATGACGGTCTGGATAGTGGTGTCAATCCTTGTGGTGGTTCTGAGCCCTCTGGCATGGCTGCGCCCGTCGCGCCATCAGAGCGGGCGCATGGCCCTGCGCATGGAGGCACGCCGCATCGGCCTGGCCATGCAGTTGTCGCCCCAGGAGTGGCCGCATTGGCTCAAGCAAGAGCCGCCGAGCCCGTGCGCGCAGTATTGCCGGCCACGGCGCGGCAGCACGCCGGCGATCTGGAGTTACTGGCAGCTGGAGCCTGGGGTCTGGGTCAATCAGTGGCGCGAAGTGTGTGTCGATGAAAAGTTGTTGCCGCATTTTGCGACGCTGCCGGACAACGTCTACAAGGTCGAAGCCGACAAGCAGATGATCGCCTTGTATTGGGGCGAGAAGGGCGAGGCGAGCGTGTTGAAGGCTATTGATGCACTGCTCAAGGCCCTGGCCTGAATCGCACGCAATAAAAAGCCCGACATCATCATCGGGCTGGAGTTGGCCAGGCAGGCCGGTAATTCTGGTGTTTCGCGCGTCGGATGTTCATCCAGACGCTTTACGGTTGCGGCTAGCCTAGCCGCATATTCCGGTCTGTACAGTCTTTTCCCGCATCTTTTGCATTATTGATTTTGTGAATAGTTGAATATTGACGAGTCGCGGGCTTAGGGTTGGGGTTCTGAAATGACTGGAAAGTCGCGTTTTTCCTAGCCTTTCGAGCGATTGACAATTGCCCGGAATTGGATGAAGGTGGCGTACCCAAATCAAACGGGCGTATGAATTGAGCGTTTGTCTGTCAGACGACTCATACAGAATCCCGACTATCGCATTGGCGGGTGTGCCTGGCGGATTGGCATGAGCATTGACGCAACTGTCAGTGTCCAACCAGAGGCCAGCGTCCAGTGTGTACTGTTCAGCTTCCATATCGTGGAGATCAGTTGATGATTTACGAAGGTAAAGCCATCACGGTTAAGGCTCTTGAAAGTGGCATCGTCGAACTGAAGTTCGACCTCAAGGGTGAGTCCGTCAACAAGTTCAACCGTCTAACCCTGAATGAATTGCGTCAGGCCGTGGACACCATCAAAGCAGATGCTTCGGTCAAGGGCGTGATCGTTTCCAGCGGCAAGGACGTGTTTATCGTCGGCGCTGACATCACCGAATTCGTCGACAACTTCAAGCTGCCCGATGCCGAGCTGGTGGCTGGCAACCTCGAAGCCAACAAGATTTTCAGCGATTTTGAAGACCTCAACGTACCGACCGTCGCCGCTATCAACGGCATCGCGTTGGGCGGCGGCCTGGAAATGTGCCTGGCGGCTGACTTTCGCGTCATGTCGGCCACGGCCAAGATCGGCCTGCCTGAAGTCAAACTGGGCATCTACCCAGGTTTCGGCGGCACCGTACGCCTGCCGCGCCTGATCGGTGCCGACAACGCCATCGAGTGGATTGCCGCTGGCAAGGAAAACCGTGCTGAAGACGCGCTGAAAGTCGGTGCTGTCGACGCTGTGGTTGCCCCGGACAAACTGGCCGAAGCCGCACTGAACCTGATCAAGGGCGCCATCAGCGGCGAATTTGACTACAAGGCCAAGCGTCAGCCGAAGCTGGAAAAACTCAAGCTCAACGCCATCGAACAAATGATGTCGTTCGAAACCGCCAAAGGTTTCGTGGCTGGCCAGGCCGGCCCGAACTACCCGGCACCGGTTGAAGCGATCAAGACCATCCAGAAAGCCGCGAACTTCGGTCGCGACAAAGCCCTGGAAGTGGAAGCGGCTGGCTTCGTCAAACTGGCGAAAACCTCCGCAGCCCAGAGCCTGATCGGCCTGTTCCTGAACGATCAGGAACTGAAGAAAAAGGCCAAGGCCTACGACGAAATCGCCAAGGACGTGAAACAGGCAGCCGTACTCGGCGCCGGTATCATGGGCGGCGGTATCGCCTATCAGTCGGCGTCCAAAGGCACGCCGATCCTGATGAAAGACATCAACGAGCACGGCATCGAGCAAGGCCTGGCAGAAGCCGCCAAGCTGCTGGTCGGCCGCGTGGATAAAGGTCGCATGACCGCCGCGAAAATGGCTGAAGTGCTTAACGGCATTCGTCCTACGCTGTCCTACGGCGATTTCGGCCACGTCGACCTGGTGGTCGAAGCGGTTGTCGAGAACCCGAAGGTCAAGCAAGCCGTACTGGCTGAAGTGGAAGCCCAGGTCAAAGACGACACCATCCTGGCGTCCAACACCTCGACCATTTCCATCTCGCTGCTGGCCAAGGCCCTCAAGCGTCCGGAAAACTTCGTCGGCATGCACTTCTTCAACCCGGTGCACATGATGCCGCTGGTGGAAGTGATCCGTGGCGAGAAGTCCAGCGAGCTGGCGGTTGCCACCACCGTTGCTTACGCCAAGAAAATGGGCAAGAACCCGATCGTGGTCAACGACTGCCCGGGCTTCCTGGTCAACCGCGTGTTGTTCCCGTACTTCGGTGGTTTCGCCAAGTTGGTCAGCGCCGGCGTGGACTTCGTGCGCATCGACAAAATCATGGAAAAATTCGGCTGGCCAATGGGCCCGGCGTACCTGATGGACGTGGTCGGCATCGACACCGGCCACCACGGTCGCGACGTCATGGCTGAAGGCTTCCCGGACCGCATGAAAGACGACCGCCGTTCGGCGATCGACGCGCTGTACGAGGCCAAGCGCCTGGGCCAGAAGAACGGCAAGGGTTTCTACGCCTACGAGGCCGACAAGAAGGGCAAGCAGAAGAAAGTGGCCGACCCGTCGGTGCATGAAGTGCTGGCTCCGGTCATCTACGAACAGCGTGAGGTGTCGGACGAAGACATCATCAACTGGATGATGATCGCCCTGTGCCTGGAAACCGTGCGTTGCCTGGAAGACGGCATCGTCGAGACCGCCGCCGAAGCCGATATGGGCCTGGTGTACGGTATTGGTTTCCCTCCATTCCGTGGTGGTGCGCTGCGTTACATCGACTCGATCGGTGTGGCCGAGTTCGTTGCCCTGGCTGATCAATACGCTGATTTGGGCCCGCTGTACCACCCGACCGCGAAGCTGCGTGAAATGGCCAAGAACGGCCAGCGCTTCTTCGGTTAAGTGCCCAGACGACTAGAGCGAGAATATTTATGAGCTTGAATCCAAGAGACGTCGTGATCGTCGACTTCGGTCGTACGCCGATGGGCCGCTCCAAGGGCGGCATGCACCGCAACACCCGTGCCGAAGATATGTCGGCACACCTGATCAGCAAACTGCTGGAACGCAACGTCAAGGTCGACCCGAACGAAGTCGAAGACGTGATCTGGGGCTGCGTCAACCAGACCCTGGAGCAGGGCTGGAACATTGCGCGCATGGCGTCGCTGATGACCCAGATCCCGCACACCGCCGCCGGCCAGACTGTGAGCCGCCTGTGCGGTTCGTCGATGAGCGCGCTGCACACGGCCGCCCAGGCGATCATGACCGGCAACGGTGATGTGTTCGTGGTCGGTGGTGTGGAGCATATGGGCCACGTCAGCATGATGCACGGCGTCGATCCTAACCCGCACATGTCGCTGTACGCGGCGAAAGCCTCGGGCATGATGGGCCTGACTGCGGAAATGCTTGGCAAAATGCACGGTATTACCCGCGAAGCCCAGGACGCGTTCGGCCTGCGTTCCCACCAGCTCGCCCACAAGGCGACCGTGGAAGGCAAGTTCAAGGATGAAATCATCCCGATGAACGGTTATGACGAGAACGGTTTCCTGAAACTGTTCGACTACGACGAAACCATTCGTCCGGACACCACCCTGGAAAGCCTGGCGGCGCTCAAGCCGGCGTTCAATCCAAAGGGCGGCACCGTGACTGCCGGTACTTCGTCGCAAATCACCGACGGTGCTTCGTGCATGATCGTGATGTCGGCGCAACGTGCCCAGGACCTGGGCATCCAACCGCTGGCCGTGATTCGTTCGATGGCCGTGGCAGGTGTGGACCCGGCAATCATGGGCTATGGTCCTGTACCGGCCACACAAAAAGCCTTGAAGCGCGCGGGCCTGACCATCAACGACATCGACTTCTTCGAGCTCAACGAAGCTTTCGCCGCACAGGCCCTGCCCGTGCTGAAAGATTTGAAAGTACTCGACAAGATGAATGAGAAGGTTAACCTGCACGGCGGCGCGATTGCCCTGGGCCACCCATTCGGTTGCTCCGGTGCGCGTATCTCCGGCACTTTGCTTAACGTGATGAAGCAAAATGGCGGCAACCTTGGGGTTGCAACCATGTGCATTGGTCTCGGCCAAGGCATTTCCACCGTCTTCGAACGCGTCTAAGCGTTGGGTTGACGGAAGCCGGGGCCCAGTGCCCCGGTTTTTGTTTTTGGGTGGTTTTGTATTTTTTTTTTAACAAATTTTGTAAGAGGGCCAGAGCATGAAAGTCGAACCAGGGCTCTACCAGCATTATAAAGGTCCGCAGTACCGTGTTTTCAGTGTGGCGCGCCACTCCGAGACCGAAGAAGAAGTGGTGTTCTACCAAGCACTGTATGGCGATTACGGCTTTTGGGTGCGCCCGTTGAGCATGTTTGTGGAGACCGTCGAAGTTGACGGCGAGCAGGTCCCGCGCTTTGCTTTGGTCCAGGCCGAACCCAGTCTTTTTTCAGGGCAATAACGGCAGGTCGCGCAGAATGCTGCGCTTGACCTCACCTTGTTGCCACTATATATAGCGTTGCCGCGACAGGCGCCAACTGCCTTTCACTTCTCGAATTCAGGAATTTTCCGATCCATGGGCAAATCGCTGGTCATTGTGGAATCCCCGGCTAAGGCCAAGACCATCAACAAGTACTTGGGCAACGAGTACGTGGTGAAGTCGAGTATCGGCCATATCCGAGACCTGCCCACCAGCGGTTCGGCTAGCGCCAGCAAGGAGCCAGCCGCCAAGCGCGGCAAGGCGGCTGCGGGCGAAGGTCCGGTGCTCACCCCTAAAGAGAAAGCGCGCAAGCAGCTGGTCTCGCGCATGGGTGTGGACCCGGATCATGGCTGGAAGGCCAAGTACGAAATCCTTCCAGGCAAGGAAAAGGTCATCGAAGAGCTGCGCCGGCTCGCCAAGGATGCTGACACCATCTATCTCGCGACGGACTTGGACCGCGAAGGGGAAGCCATTGCCTGGCACCTGCGGGAAGCCATCGGCGGTGATGACAGCCGCTACAAGCGCGTGGTGTTCAACGAAATCACCAAGAAAGCCATCCAGGAAGCCTTCTCCAAGCCGGGCGAACTGGATATCGATCGTGTCAACGCCCAGCAGGCCCGTCGTTTCCTCGACCGCGTCGTGGGCTACATGGTCTCGCCACTGCTGTGGGCCAAGATCGCCCGTGGCCTGTCGGCCGGCCGTGTGCAATCGGTTGCGGTAAAGCTGGTGGTGGAGCGTGAGCGCGAAATCCGCGCGTTCATCCCCGAAGAATACTGGGAAGTCCACGCCGACTTGGGCACCGCCAAGGGTGCCAACGTACGTTTTGAAGTGGCCCGCGAGAAAGGCGAGGCGTTCAAGCCGCTGAACGAAGCCCAGGCGATGGCCGCGCTGGAGAAGCTCAAGTCTTCCAGCTACAGCATCGTCAAGCGTGAAGACAAACCGACCAGCAGCAAGCCGTCGGCACCGTTTATCACTTCCACCCTGCAACAGGCCGCGAGCAACCGCCTGGGCTTTGGGGTGAAGAAAACCATGATGATGGCCCAGCGCTTGTACGAAGCCGGCTACATCACGTATATGCGTACCGACTCCACCAACCTGTCGCAAGATGCGGTGGCGATGGCGCGTACTTACATTGAAGAAGAGTTCGGCAAGAAGTACCTGCCGGAGAAGCCGAACGTCTACAGCAGCAAGGAAGGTGCACAAGAGGCTCACGAAGCGATCCGTCCTTCCGACGCCAACACCACGCCTGCCAAGCTGAGCGGCATGGAGCGCGACGCTGAGCGCCTCTACGAGCTGATCTGGCGCCAGTTCCTGGCCTGCCAGATGCTGCCAGCGCAATACCTGTCCACCACCGTGACGGTGGCGGCTTCGGACTTCGAGCTGCGTGCCAAGGGCCGTATCCTCAAGTTCGACGGCTATACCCGTGTGATGCCGCAAATCGCCAAGCCTGGCGATGACGACGTGCTGCCGGACATGGCCCAGGGCGATACGTTGAAGCTGATCAAGCTCGATCCGTCGCAGCACTTCACCAAGCCGCCGGCGCGTTATTCGGAAGCCAGCCTGGTAAAAGAGATGGAAAAACGCGGCATCGGTCGTCCTTCGACCTACGCGGCGATCATCTCGACCATTCAGGACCGTGGCTACGTTGCGCTGCACAACCGTCGCTTCTACTCGGAAAAGATGGGCGACATCGTGACCGAGCGCCTGTCCGAGAGCTTCTCCAACCTGATGGACTACGGCTTTACCGCCGGTATGGAAGAGAACCTCGATGACGTGGCCCAGGGCGAACGCGACTGGAAAAACGTGCTGGACGAGTTCTACGGCGACTTCAAGAAGAAACTCGAAGTAGCCGAAAGCCCTGAAAACGGCATGCGCGCCAACCAGCCGGTGATGACCGACATCCCGTGCCAGACCTGCGGTCGGCCGATGCAGATTCGTACGGCGTCCACCGGTGTGTTCCTCGGCTGCTCGGGCTACAGCCTGCCGCCGAAAGAGCGCTGCAAGGCCACCGTCAACCTGGTGCCGGGTGATGAAATCGCCGCCGATGACGAGGGTGAATCCGAGTCGCTGGTCCTGCGTGGCAAGCACCGTTGCCCGATCTGCAGCACGGCGATGGACGCCTACTTGCTGGACGAGAAGCACAAGCTGCACATCTGCGGTAACAACCCGGATTGCAACGGCTACGAGATTGAAGAGGGCACCTATCGCATCAAGGGCTACGAAGGTCCGAGCCTGGAATGCGACAAGTGCGGCAGCGAGATGCAGCTCAAGACCGGCCGTTTCGGCAAGTTCTTCGGTTGCACCAACCCTACCTGCAAGAACACCCGCAAACTGCTGAAAAGCGGTGACGCGGCGCCGCCGAAGATGGACCCGGTGAAGATGCCGGAACTCAAGTGCGAGAAGGTCAACGACACCTACATCCTGCGGGATGGCGCTTCGGGGTTGTTCCTGGCGGCCAGCCAGTTCCCGAAAAACCGCGAGACCCGCGCGCCGCTGGTGCTGGAGATCGTGCCGCACAAGGATGAGATCGATCCGAAGTACCACTTCCTGTGTGAAGCGCCGAAGAAGGACCCGGATGGTCGTCCAGCCGTGATCCGTTACAGCCGCAAAACCAAGGAGCAATACGTGCAGACCGAAGTGGACGGTAAGCCTACCGGCTGGAAAGCGTTCTACGACGGCGGCAAGTGGAGGGTCGAGGATAAGCGCCAGGGCGCTTGATCGACTAATCTGCCAATGACAAAGGCCGCCTGCACAGGCGGCCTTTTTTTGCCCTTGCAGTGCGCTCGGCTGATCCGTGACACTGTTCAGCCAGCATCACGCTTATTCGTTGTGGAGATTGCCGTCATGGCCAACGAACTCTATACCCGTACCAATCAGAAAATTTACTTCGCGGGTTTATCCCTGGAAGCCCTTGGCCGCGCCGAGGAAGGGAAAGAGATGAATGCCATCGCGCTGGTCCAGGCGGGGCGTGAAGCGGCGTTGTTCCACCTGTACGGTGCCTTGCTGGGCCTGTGCCATGAAATCGCCGGGTTTTACCGCCTGCCTCAAGCCGGCTCGCCCCGTGCAGAAATGATCATGAATCGCGAAGTGCTGGACTCGATGGCCATTCCTGAGCTGGCCGAACTGGTGGAAATGGCTCAAAGCCCGGACAGTTGGGTGGCGCGTTTGCTCAAGGCGCATGCGGATATGTTCCAGCCACCGCGTATTCCTCATGTCCCCAAGGGGGATGTGACCCAGCCGCTGATCGTGGCGGTCGCGCTGGAAGAGGAAGAACCCAAGCCGTTAAGCCGGGAAGAGCTGGAAGGCTGGCGCCAGGAGCTGAAAAAGATGGCGCTGCGTTTTCGCGAAGGTCTCAACGAGTGTTGAGCATCCGGTAGGCGACCATTCATCAAGCTGTCAAGAAACCTGTTCAGATCCTCTGCGGGGCTGGGTGGATGACTGATATAATCCCGGCCTTTCGTGGAGAACAGACTTTTATGCCAACGTCCTTTCTGGAAATTGTTGAGTTGCCTGACGGCCGAATCGAGCTGCGCCGGGCTGAGGACGAGGGTTCTCTGGTTATCCTGGATTTTTCCGAGGATGCCAAACAGTTCCTGCAAGGCCAGCATGTGGAAGTGGCTAAAGCCATGTTGAGCGTGGGTGTGCAGATGGCCGGCCGCCTGGCGGAAGGCGAGCCGGAGAAAGACGAGGGGCCGCGGGTTCTTCACTGACTGACGGTGATCGTTGTAGTGAGCGGGCAAGCCCGCTCACTATAAAAGCCGTTTATCCCAATCGAATGTTCAAGCTCTGCGCATCCCCCGTGCGCGCGGCACTGATCAACTGTTGCTTGGCGCTGACACTCAGTGGGTTCAACCAGCTCACCACCGTATGGCTGCGGCCCAGACGCAATGCTTCACAGGTCAACTGCTGGGCACTTTGTGCGCCGCGCGGTTGCAGTAGCAGGATACGCTCGCGGTTGAGACCGGCATCCCGCAGCCAGGCCTGGGTCAGGCTGGCGGGCGGGGCGATCAGCGTCAGCCAGCGGGCGTCCTGCTCTTCGCTCAGATCACGCAGGATCGGCGCGAGCAGGCTCAGGCAACTCCCCGCTGCACCGCGCAACGACAATTCACTGAACGCCTCAGGTTCTGCATCCCAGGGCGCCTCGACCGTTTCCTTGAGGATAGGCGCAAGGGGTTGGGCCATGAAGGCCTCGAACAGCGACAGTTGTGTGTGTTGTGGGGTGTGGACGAGTTGCATGATGCCTCCTCTAGCGGCGAATGACGCCGACGCTCAAGCCTTCGATCACCAGGTCCTGGTCTTTCAGGTTCACTTCAATCGGGGCGAACTCAGGGTTCTCGGCCAGGAGCCAGACCTTGCTGCCTTCGCGCTTGAAGCGTTTGACGGTGACTTCATCGCCGATGCGGGCGACGACGATCTGGCCATTACGGGCTTCGCGGGTGGTGTGGACGGCCAGCAGGTCGCCATCGAAGATGCCCACGTCCTTCATGCTCATGCCGTGGACCCGCAACAGGTAGTCGGCGCGAGGATGGAAGAAGGTCGGGTTGATGTTGCAGGATTCCTCGACGTGCTGCTGCGCCAGGATCGGCGCACCGGCGGCGACACGGCCGATGATCGGCAGGGTCGATTCGTCGGCCTTGGCTTCGAAGCCAGGGATTCGAATACCGCGCGAGGCACCGGGGGTCATCTCGATCGCGCCTTTGCGAGCGAGGGCCTTGAGGTGTTCTTCAGCGGCGTTGGGGGACTTGAACCCCAGTTCCAGCGCAATTTCCGCTCGTGTCGGCGGGTAGCCGTTGTCATCGAGGCAGCGCTTGATAAAAGCCAGAATCTCAGCTTGGCGTGGCGTCAGTTTTAGCATGTTGATCGCTCTGTCTTTTTATACAGTGACTGGGATTATATACAGTGAACTGCGCTTGGCAATCATCCTTTTCTGCCCCTCCGCTGGACGGTCATCGGGCATGCTTCCCACAAGCCAGGGATAGCGCTGCCTACAGACCGGTATGGATGTGATTAAATAGCGATGAAATGTATGACTGCCCGGCCGGAAAGCGAACCCGCAGGCTTGACAAGACACACCCTGAAACGTATGTTTCAAACAAGTGTTTGTCAGGCGGAGTAGCCATGGCCCAGTCGGAAACCGTTGAACGCATTCTCGATGCTGCCGAGCAATTGTTCGCGGAAAAAGGATTTGCTGAAACTTCATTGCGGCTGATTACCAGCAAGGCTGGCGTCAACCTCGCCGCAGTGAACTATCATTTCGGCTCGAAAAAGGCCCTGATCCAGGCGGTATTCTCGCGCTTCCTGGGGCCGTTCTGCGCGAGCCTCGACCGTGAGCTGGAGCGTCGCCAGGCCAAGGCTGACCATAAGCCGACCCTGGAAGAACTGCTGGAAATCCTTGTTGAGCAAGCTCTGGTGGTTCAGCCTCGCAGCGGCAACGATTTGTCGATTTTCATGCGCCTGTTGGGCTTGGCGTTCAGCCAGAGCCAGGGTCACCTGCGCCGTTACCTCGAAGACATGTACGGCAAGGTATTTCGTCGCTATATGTTGCTGGTTAACGAGGCCGCTCCGCGTATTCCGCCGATCGAGCTGTTCTGGCGTGTGCACTTCATGCTCGGTGCCGCTGCGTTCAGCATGTCTGGGATCAAAGCGTTGCGGGCCATTGCCGAGACTGATTTCGGCGTCAACACCTCCATTGAGCAGGTCATGCGCCTGATGGTGCCGTTCCTGGCCGCCGGCATGCGCGCCGAGACCGGTGTGACCGACGCGGCCATGGCCGCTGCCCAATTGCGCCCGCGCAGCAAGTCCGCGCCAGCACCCGCCAAGGTTTGACCGCGCCGGGTGGGCGCGGCCGCTTGCATCCGCTAAAGTAGCGGCCCATGCCGAATTCAGCTATTTACTCATAACCCGTTGTGCTCACTGTGCCTGGTGAGGGCAACGGGTTGTGTGCGTTATTTAAGGAAGGTTTATGACTGCTGCCCTGCAAGGTTCTTTGATGGTCGATGTGGCTGGCACCTGGCTGACGGCCGAGGACCGCCACCTGCTGCGCCAGCCTGAAGTGGGCGGCCTGATCATTTTCGCGCGCAATATCGAGCATCCGCGCCAAGTGCGGGAATTGAGCGCCGCGATTCGCGCCGTGCGCCCGGACCTGTTGCTGGCTGTCGACCAGGAAGGCGGCCGCGTACAGCGCCTGCGCCAGGGCTTTGTGCGCCTGCCGGCCATGCGTGCGTTGGCCGACAACCCCAACGCCGAATACCTGGCCGAGCAGTGTGGCTGGATCATGGCGACTGAAGTGCTGGCCGTTGGCCTGGACCTGAGTTTCGCCCCGGTGCTGGACCTGGACTACCAGCGCAGCGCCGTGGTCGGCACCCGTTCCTTCGAAGGCGACCCGGAGCGCGCCGCCGTGCTGGCCGGTGCCTTCATTCGCGGCATGAACAGCGCCGGCATGGCCGCCACCGGCAAGCACTTCCCCGGTCACGGTTGGGCTGAGGCCGACTCCCACGTCGCCATTCCCAATGATGAACGCAGCCTGGAACAGATTCGCGCCAATGACCTAGTGCCTTTCGCACGCCTGAGCAAGCAACTTGCGGCCGTGATGCCCGCGCACGTGATCTACCCGCAAGTCGACGCCCAGCCAGCCGGGTTTTCGCGACGCTGGTTGCAGGACATCCTGCGTGGTGAGTTGCGGTTCGATGGCGTGATTTTCAGTGATGACCTGTCCATGGCCGGTGCCCACGTGGTGGGCGACGCCGCCAGCCGTATCGAAGCGGCGCTGACGGCGGGTTGCGACATGGGCCTGGTGTGCAATGATCGCGCGGCTGCAGAACTGGCGTTGACCGCCGCCCAGCGCATGAAGGTCAAGCCATCGGCTCGAATCGCGCGGATGCGCGGCCAGGCGATTGCGTCGATGGACTACAAACAGGATCCGCGTTGGCTGAAAGCCCTCACTGCCTTGCGCGATGCGCAGTTGATCTAGCGCTTTTCCTGTTTGTTGGGCAACGGCGCAAACAACGCTTCGATATCCTCGTTGCCCAACTGCCAGTCTCCGGTAGTACGCCCATCCAGCACGCCCGCTGCCAGATCGGATTTTTCCTTCTGCAGGTGCTGGATTTTCTCTTCCACCGTGCCCCGGGCAATCATCTTGTAGACGAACACCGGCTTCTCCTGACCGATGCGATAGGCACGGTCGGTGGCCTGGTTTTCCGTGGCCGGGTTCCACCAAGGATCGTAATGGATCACCGTATCGGCCTCGGTCAGGTTCAGGCCAACACCGCCGGCCTTCAAGCTGATCAGAAAAATCTGCAGCTTGCCGCTCTGGAAGTCCTTCACCGGTGTGCGCCGATCCCGGGTCTGGCCGGTGAGCAGTGCGTAGGCCACGCCACGTTTTTTCAGCTCGACTTCGATCAGGCTCAACATTGAGGTGAACTGGGAAAACAGCAGGATCCGCCGACCTTCCTCAAACAGTTCCTCAAGCATCTCCATCAAGCTATCCAGCTTGCCGGAGCTGCTGCCACGGGCGGGCAGGGTCGCGTCGTTGACCAGCCGCAAGTCGCAACACACTTGGCGCAACTTCAGCAGCGCCTCAAGAATGATGATCTGGCTGCGCGCCACGCCTTTGCGGGTGATCTCGTCGCGGACTTTCTTATCCATCGCCAGGCGCATGGTTTCGTACACGTCGCGCTGGGCTTCATTGAGGTCGACCCAGTGGATGATCTCGGTCTTGGGGGGCAATTCTGTCGCCACCTGTTCCTTGGTGCGGCGCAGCAGGAAAGGTTTGATCCGACCGTTGAGGTGCTGCAATCGTACATCGCTGGCGCGCTTTTCGATGGGCACGCGGTAATCGCGGTTGAAGCTTTTCACGTCACCGAGCCAGCCGGGCAGCAGGAAGTGAAACAGGGACCACAGTTCGCCCAGATGGTTTTCCAGCGGCGTACCACTCAGGCACAGGCGCTGGCGTGCGTTCAGCTCGCGCGCCGCTTGGGCCGCTTTGCTGGACGGGTTCTTGATGTACTGCGCTTCATCGAGGATCAGCACATGCAAGGGCAGGGCGGCGAGTTGTTCGATGTCCTTGGGTAGCAGCGCGTAGGTGGTCAGCAGCAGGTCGTAGTCCTGCAGGTTGGCGAAATGTTTCTTACGCCCCGCGCCATAGAGCGCCAAGACCTTGAGTTGCGGTGTGAAGTGCGCCGCCTCATCCAGCCAGTTGGGGATCAGGCTGGTGGGCATCACCACCATGCACGGCCGATCCAGGCGACCCGCGGCCTTCTCGCTGAGAATATGCGCCAGGGTCTGTAGGGTTTTGCCCAGGCCCATGTCATCCGCAAGTATGCCGCCGACATCCAACTGACGCAGCGACTGCATCCAGCTCAAGCCTTCCAGTTGGTAGGGGCGCAAGGTCGCGTTCAGCCCTTCAGGCGCTACGCAGGTAAAGTCCTTGATATCCCGCAGGCGCTGGGCGAAGTTGCGGATCTTCTCGCCACCCTCCCATTGCAGCGGCAAGTCTTCCAGTGGGTTGAGCCGGATGGCATCGGCCTTGGCCATGCGCAGCGTGGTGGCGCCGGCTTCCTGTAGGTAAAACTCACCGAGGGTCGCCAGTACGGGCTTCAGTCGACCGTAGGGCAGCGCCACTTGTATCGGGCCATGGCCATTGGGCAGGCCTGGGATATTCACCAGGATCAGCTCATCATCGCGGCGCCGCGCCAGCTTCTCCGGGTTGAGAATCTCGGTGTGGGACCGCATCAGGTTCAGCAGGATCGGCAACAGGCTCAGCCGCTCGCCGTTGACGATGATCCCCAGCTCCAGATCGAACCAATCACGCTCCGGACCTTCATCAACGGTGGCATACCAGTCATCGACGGCGCTGAGGTCGAAGCCGAAATCGTCATCGATCAGCAGCTCCCAACCCTCGGCGCGAAGTGTCGGCGTGGCATTGAGCGTGAAGGTCAGCCAGGCACTGTCATTGACCATCTCGAACAGCTCGCCGGCGCTTTCCGGCAGGGCCTTGCTCTGGCGCGTGGCGATCTTGAAGCCTAGCAGGCGCAGTTGTTCGCGATACGGTTGCTCAAGCTCCGGATGCCGCTTGATGCGCAGGCTCTGGGTGTCCTGGCGCACGATGATGTCAGCGTTTTTCTGCCCACTGACGTAGTTACCCAGGTAGTTGAACGACAGCGCCGCCCGGTGCTGGATATAGCGCTGCATCTTGCCGTTGCGCGGTTCAAACGCGCTGAATTCGACACTGGCCATCCACAGGCGCGGTACCGGCACCACGTCTTCCATCACCACTTGCGGCAGCACCGCACGGTTTTCCAGCACGGCCTGGAGTTTTTCCAGCAGCTCTGCATCCTGTGCGGCGGCGGGGTAGGCCAGGGTTTCCTGGACCTTGAGCAATACCGCGGCGATGTGTTTGCAGTTGGTGTGCACCGGGCAGGTACAGCGGCTGTCCACCAGGATCAAGGTGCCCTTGGCCGATTCACGCAGCGAGATGGTCTGGCGATACACGTTGCTGCCGGAGCCTTCGCAACTGGCGACGATGGTGCTGTCGCCGCACTCGACGATGCGCACCCGGTTTTCCAGGGCATAACGTCGCCCGCGCTCAAGGCTCTGCTCTTTAAAGCGATTGGCCCACGAAGGGGCCAGGGGTTTGGTCAGCGACGACGTGAGGGACATGGTGCTGGATCAGTCCTGGATGTCGGGCGGGGGCGCGCTGGGTGGCTTGGCGGTCAGCGAGGTGATCTTGATCAGCAGCGCCAGGTGGCCGCCGTCCAGGTAGTTCAGTTGGTTGTTTTTGGTGCGCACGTCGGTCTGGCTCAGGTGCTCGCTGGCGATCACGCTGCCGTTGGCGTCGAACTGGTTGATCCAGAAGTTCGCATCGATATCGGTAAAACGCCCCAGTTGCAGGCTCAACACGCCCTCGATCGGAAACTGGCCGAATTGCTCCGAACCGTCGGTGATCGCGACCTTGACCGGCTGTTCGCCCAGGTTCTGTTCCCACGCCTTATGCAGCAGTACCGTATAGGTAGAGTCGGCACGCAGCTTATCGACAATGTTGGACAGGCGCGGCGGGCTCAGTCTGTCGCCCAGGCGCGCTGCTCCGGCATCCCAGTTTTCCGGGGCGGCGCGGCTGTTGATCACCGGCTCGGCGTTCTGGCGCACCAGGATCATTTCCACCTGGTACGGGCTGTCGGCGAACGCCGCAGGGGCCACGACCACCAACAACAGGCTCAACATGCGGATCAGGCGCATTGGGGCGTCCTTCAAGCAGATTTCGGGATGAGGCGCTCGAACAACGCCTCCAAGGTATTAAAGCGTTCTTCGGCACGTTCCATCGGCACCATGAACTTGAACAGCGTAGCCCCTTCGAACTTGTAGCGGTTGGGCTGGCCCTGGATCAGTTTGATCAGCACCAGGGGGTCTACCGGCGTCTGCGCTTCGAATTCGATACGTCCGCCTTGCGGCCCGGCGTCGACCTTCTTGATGCCGAGCTGCTCTGCCTGCAATTTCAGCAGGGTCAGGCGCACCAGGTTCTTGGTCGGCTCCGGCAGCAGGCCGAAGCGGTCGATCATCTCGACCTGCAGGTCTTTAAGGCCTTCTTCATCGGTGGCCGAGGCGATGCGCTTGTACAGGATCAGCCGTGCGTGTACATCCGGCAGGTAATCTTCGGGAATCAACGCCGGCAAGCGCAGGTTGATCTCCGGCCCGCCGCCCAAGGGTTGATCCAGATTCGGCTGCTCGCCCTTGCGGATGGCTTTCACCGCGCGTTCGAGCATCTCCATATAGAGGGTGAAGCCCACTGCCTGGATCTGCCCGCTCTGGCCGTCGCCCAGCAGTTCGCCGGCGCCACGGATTTCCAGGTCGTTGGTGGCCAGCACAAAACCGGCGCCCAGGTCCTGGGTGTTGGCGATGGCTTCCAGACGCTTCTCTGCGTCGGAAGTGATCTGTTGGCGCGGCGGCGTCAGCAAATAGGCATACGCCTGGTGGTGACTGCGACCGACCCGACCGCGCAGCTGGTGCAATTGCGCCAGGCCGAACTTGTCGGCGCGCTCGATGATGATGGTGTTGGCGCTCGGCACGTCGATGCCGGTCTCGATGATGGTCGAGGCGATCAGCACGTTGAAGCGCTTGTGGTAGAAGTCGCTCATCACCTGTTCGAGTTCGCGCTCGCGCATCTGCCCGTGGCCGATGGCGATACGCGCCTCCGGCACCAGCTCGGCGAGGTCGGCGGCGCATTTCTCGATGGTCTTCACGTCGTTGTGCAGGTAGTACACCTGCCCGCCGCGCAGCAGTTCACGCAGCAGCGCTTCCTTGACCGTGCTTTTGTTCTGCTCCATCACGAAGGTGCGCACCGACAAGCGGCGCGCGGGCGGCGTGGCGATGATCGACAGGTCGCGCATGCCCGACACCGCCATGTTCAGCGTACGCGGAATCGGCGTGGCGGTGAGGGTGAGGATGTCGACTTCGCTGCGCAGGGCCTTGAGCTGTTCTTTCTGACGTACGCCAAAGCGGTGTTCTTCGTCGATGATCACCAGGCCCAGGTTCTTGATCTTCACGTCGTCCGACAGCAGTTTGTGGGTGCCGATCACGATGTCGATCTTGCCTTCAGCCAGGTCGGCGACGGCGGCATTCACTTCCTTGGCTGATTTGAAGCGGCTCATCACTTCCACGGTCACCGGCCAATCGGCAAAGCGGTCGCGGAAGCTGTTGTAGTGCTGCTGGGCGAGCAGAGTGGTGGGCACCAGAATTGCCACCTGACGGCCGCCGTGCACGGCAATAAAGGCGGCGCGCATGGCCACTTCGGTCTTGCCGAAGCCCACGTCGCCGCAGACCAGGCGATCCATGGGCTTGGGCGCGAGCATGTCGGCGCGCACCGCTTCGATGGTGGTTTGCTGGTCCGGGGTTTCCTCGAAGGCGAAGCCGGCGCTGAAGGTGGCGTAGTCGGCTTTCGGGTCGGCAAACGCGTAACCTTCGCGGGCAGCGCGGCGTGCGTAGATGTCGAGCAGTTCGGCAGCGACGTCGCGCACCTGCTCGGCGGCCTTGCGCTTGGCTTTCTGCCAGGTCTCGGAGCCCAGGCGATGCAAGGGCGCCAGGGCGTCATCGCTGCCGGTGTAGCGCGCGATCAAATGCAAGCTGGCTACTGGCACATAGAGCTTGGCGCCTTCGGCGTATTCCATGGTGAGGAATTCGGCGGCCTGGTTGTCGATCTCCAGGGTCTGCAAGCCCAAGTAGCGGCCGACGCCGTGGTCGATGTGCACCACTGGCGCGCCTTCGCGCAGTTCGGTGAGGTTCTTGATCACCGCGTCGTTGTTGGCGTCTGCGCGTTTTTCGCGGCGGCGACGTTGCATCACGCGCTGACCGAACAGCGGGCTTTCGGCGATCAATGCCAGGGCCGGATCATCCAGCAACAGGCCTTCGTCCAGCGGCGCGATGGTGATCGCCAGGCGTTCTTTGCTTTTGACGAAGTCCGGCCAGCTGTCGACGGTTTTCGGTCGCAGCTTCAGGCGTTCCAGCAGTTCCAGCAGCACTTCGCGACGGCCGGCGGATTCAGCGGTAAACAACACGCGGCCGGGGAAGTCGCCGAGGAAATTGGACAGCGCTTCCAGCGGTTGCGTGGCTTTTGCCTGGATTGCCAGATCCGGCAGTGTGCCCGCCGGGAAGCGTTCGCGGCCGACGCCGGTCTCCACATCCTGTTGGCTGGCGACCACGCGCGGCCAGCTTTTCAGGCGCGCAAAGCAGTCTTCCACCGGCAGGAACAGTTCGGCGGGCGGCAATAAAGGACGGGACGGATCGACGCGGCGCTCTTCATAGCGGTTGCGCACGTCGTTCCAGAAGTTTTCCGCGGCCTGTTCGATGCCTGGCAGCGAGAACACCTGGGTGTCGTGGGGCAGGTAATCGAACAGGGTGGAGGTCTCGTCGAAAAACAACGGCAGGTAGTATTCGATACCGGCCGGGGTGATTCCGCTGCTCAGGTCCTGGAAAATCGGGCAGCGGCGGAAGTCCACGTCGAAGCGCTCACGGAAACGTGCCTTGAAGCGCGTGACCGCGTCTTTCTGCAGCGGGAATTCCCGTGCGGGCAGCAACTTGACCGAGTCGACTTTATCGATGGAGCGTTGGTTTTCCGGATCGAAGGTGCGCAGGGTCTCGATTTCGTCATCGAACAGGTCGATGCGATAGGGCAGTTTGCTGCCCATCGGGAACAGGTCGATCAACGCGCCACGCACCGCGAACTCACCGTGCTCGTACACCGTGTCGACGCAGCGATAGCCGCTGGCTTCCAGGCGTGTGCGCATTTGTTCGACGTCCAGCTTCTGGCCGATATCCAGCACCAGGCTGCTGCCCAGCAGGAACTTGGTCGGCGCCAGGCGATGCAAGGCCGTGGTGATCGGCACTACCAGCACGCCGTGGGCCAGTTCCGGCAAGCGGTACAGGCTGGCGATGCGCTGGGAGATGATGTCCTGGTGCGGCGAGAACAGGTCGTAGGGCAGGGTTTCCCAGTCGGGGAAGTGCAGCACCGGCAAATCGGGGGCGAAGAAGCTCAGCTCCTGCTCCAGCCGTTCGGCGCTTTGGCTGTCGGCGGTGAGCAGCAGGGTAAAGCGCTTGGCTGCGCTGGCAGCCTCGGCGATGGCCAGGCTCAGGGCGGCACCGGGCAGGTTGCCCCAGTGCTGTTTGCCTGCCGCAGCAGGGAGTAGCGGTAGACGCAGGACGGGCACGGAAGGTTGAGCTCCAAGCGTTGCGACAAAGTCGGTAATTGTAACGGTGCGGGGCGCCGTCTGTCAGTTGCTGACTGAGCCTATTACGGTTTGTAGGAAATGTAGTGGCTAAGACAAACAATGGCGGGTTTTGACTCAATATGTAGTGCCAAAATGTACGCGTTTTTCGGAGGGTTACGGACAAGTTGTTCCGCGCCTGCCATTAGTGGCCTTCTGGAACCCGCGTATTTACTGGGCTGTAGCGGGGTGTCAATTTTTCGCAAGGACTTTTTGTTGCCGGACGCGCATTGCTCCGGGGGCAGTCGGGCGGCATAATGTAGCCCCTTTTTTCAGCCCCTACATGTGGAAGGTTCCCGTGACTCAGAAGCCCGACCAGTGTCTTGGTGAATGGATCGACCGTGAAGCACTCGCAGAAGCGATGATCCCGCTTATCGGTCAGCTGTACCGCAATAACAATGTGGTGAGCTCGATCTATGGCCGCAGCCTGATCAACCAGTCTGTCATCGCGATTCTCAAAGCCCACCGCTTTGCGCGTCACCGTTCCGCCGACGACAGCGAACTCTCCGTCCACGAAACATTCCCACTGCTTAAAGCCATGAGCGAGCTCAAGCTCGGCGCGGCTTCGGTAGACCTGGGCAAGCTGGCCTACAAATTCCGCAAGGAAGGCGCCGGCCGCAGCGCCGAGCAGTTCGTGCGTGAAGAAATGGCCGATGTGGTTGGCCAGCAAAACGCCGCTGCCCGCAAAGGTACCGACGTGGTGCTGTACGGCTTCGGTCGTATCGGCCGCCTGCTGGCACGCATCCTGATCGAAAAAACCGGTGGCGGCGACGGCCTGCGCTTACGTGCCATCGTCGTGCGTAAAGGCGCCGAGAACGACCTGACCAAACGCGCCAGCCTGCTGCGCCGCGATTCGGTACACGGTCCGTTCAACGGCACCATCGTCATCGACGAAGAAAACAACACCATCACCGCCAACGGTAACCTGATCCAGGTGATCTACGCGAAGAACCCGTCCGAGGTGGATTACACCCAGTACGGTATCAAGGACGCCCTGTTGGTGGACAACACCGGCGTATGGCGTGACGCCGAAGGCCTGGGCCAGCACCTGGCCTGCCCGGGTGTGGATCGCGTTGTCCTGACCGCGCCTGGCAAAGGCAAGCTGAAGAACATCGTTCACGGCATCAACCACAGCGAAATCACCGCTGACGACAAGATCGTGTCCGCCGCTTCCTGCACCACCAACGCCATCGTGCCGGTGCTGAAGGCGGTGAATGACAAGTTCGGCATCGTCAACGGCCACGTCGAGACCGTTCACTCGTACACCAACGACCAGAACCTGATCGACAACTTCCACAAGGGCGATCGCCGTGGCCGTAGCGCCGCGTTGAACATGGTGATCACCGAGACCGGTGCTGCCACTGCTGCTGCCAAGGCCCTGCCTGAGCTGGCCGGCAAGCTGACCGGTAACGCGATCCGCGTGCCGACGCCAAACGTGTCGATGGCCATTCTCAACCTGAACCTTGAGAAAGCCGCCACCCGTGAAGAGATGAACGAGTACCTGCGCTACATGGCGCTGCACTCCGATCTGCATAAGCAAATCGACTTCGTCAACTCACAGGAAGTGGTCTCCACCGACTTCGTGGGCTCGCGCCACGCCGGTGTGGTGGACGCGGAAGCGACCATTACCCAGGACAACCGCGTTGTCCTGTACGTGTGGTACGACAACGAGTTCGGCTACAGCTGCCAGGTGGTTCGCGTGATGGAAGACATGGCTGGGGTGAACCCGCCTGCGTTTCCGCGCTAAGTATCAGCAGTAAATGAAAAAGCCCCGACTGGTTCGGGGCTTTTTCGTATTTGCTCCTACAGGAGGAGTCTGTCGCGCAAACTGTCGGACAATCCTTTGGGCGCCAGCCAAATGCCCAGGTAAGCCCGCGCTAGCTCGTCATCACGACTGCTGAACACCACCTGCCCATTGATCTCCAGGTTCAATCCACGTCCCGGACGAAAGTCCAGGGCATACCGATCACCGCTGCGGATATCGCGAAAGCTGGCGTGCAGTTTGTCTATCTCGGGTTTGAGTCGGGCGCTGGCCTGTTGGTGCTCCAGCGTGGCAGTGGCGGCTTTGATCACATCATTGCGGTCGATGTCACGGAAGTAATACAGCGTCAGGCGCAGCGCTTTCTGTTGCGCCCAGGCCTGCTTGGCGCTCACGTCGGGCGGGGCATACAGCGCAGCCGCGTAAACATCCGCCCAGAGGTAAGTGAGCACCGCCTGGTTTTTCAAGGTCAGTAGCTGGGACTTCGCCGGGAAATCGGCCTGTTTCAGACGATCCGCCTCATTGGCCTGCACCGTGATCGACAGCATCAGTAATAAACAGAAAGCGACATGTCGCATAATGGCCAGTCCTGTAAAGGGGCTTGCTGGCAGTGTAATTGCAATTTCCTGATGGTGTAGTAAAGGCAAGACTGGCCTACGACGCGACCAAGGGTTAATGTTCGCGGCGTTGAGCCTTATATAGACTGTGCCCCGGTTCACACACTTGAGCCGAATTGTCCTTCATGACCGCTGGCCGCGGCATGATTTAGCCCGGCGTCCAACCGTACGCCTGGCCTGTTCTGAGGAGTACGCATGGCTGTCTACAACTACGACGTGGTGGTACTGGGTTCCGGCCCGGCTGGAGAAGGTGCGGCGATGAACGCCGCCAAAGCTGGGCGCAAGGTGGCGATGGTCGATAGCCGTCGTCAGGTCGGCGGTAACTGCACCCACCTGGGCACCATCCCGTCAAAGGCCTTGCGTCACTCGGTGCGCCAGATCATGCAGTTCAACACCAACCCGATGTTCCGGGCCATTGGTGAGCCGCGCTGGTTCTCGTTCCCGGACGTGCTCAAGAGTGCCGAGAAAGTCATCTCCAAGCAAGTCGCCTCGCGTACCGGCTACTACGCCCGTAACCGCGTCGACCTGTTCTTCGGCACCGGCAGCTTCGCCGACGAGCAAACCATCGAAGTGGTCTGCCCCAATGGCGTGGTCGAGAAGCTGGTGGCCAAGCACATCATCATCGCCACCGGTTCGCGCCCGTACCGCCCGGCGGACATCGATTTCCACCATCCGCGTATCTACGATAGCGACACCATCCTGAGCCTGGGCCACACCCCGCGCAAACTGATCATCTACGGCGCTGGCGTGATCGGCTGTGAATACGCCTCGATCTTCAGCGGCCTGGGTGTACTGGTGGAACTGGTGGACAACCGCGACCAGTTGCTGAGCTTCCTCGACTCGGAAATCTCCCAGGCGTTGAGCTACCACTTCAGCAACAACAACATCACCGTGCGCCACAACGAAGAGTACGAGCGCGTTGAAGGCCTGGATAACGGTGTGATCCTGCACCTCAAGTCCGGCAAGAAGATCAAGGCCGACGCCTTGCTGTGGTGCAACGGCCGTACCGGTAACACCGACAAGCTGGGTATGGAAAACATCGGGGTCAAGGTCAACAGCCGTGGCCAGATCGAAGTGGACGAGAACTATCGTACCTGCGTGGCGAACATCTACGGTGCTGGTGACGTGATCGGCTGGCCGAGCCTGGCCAGTGCGGCGCATGACCAGGGTCGCTCGGCCGCTGGCAGCATCGTCGACAATGGCAGCTGGCGCTACGTGAACGACGTGCCGACCGGGATCTACACGATTCCCGAGATCAGCTCGATCGGCAAGAACGAACACGAACTGACCAAGGCCAAGGTGCCTTACGAAGTGGGCAAGGCGTTCTTCAAGAGCATGGCGCGTGCGCAGATCGCCGGTGAGCCGCAAGGCATGCTGAAGATCCTGTTCCACCGTGAAACCCTGGAAGTCCTCGGCGTGCATTGCTTCGGCTACCAGGCTTCGGAGATCGTGCACATCGGCCAGGCGATCATGAACCAGCCGGGCGAACTCAATACGCTTAAGTATTTCGTCAACACCACGTTTAACTACCCGACCATGGCGGAAGCCTATCGGGTAGCGGCCTACGACGGCCTCAACCGGCTTTTTTGAGCGGCTCCGGCCGGTGGCCTGAGCCGGCCGGGGAGACCGATTTCAGTAATTCCCGAGAGTGGCAGTGGCCAAACCGGGAAAGTCTGTAATCAGGCTATCTACGCCGAAGTCGGCGAGCCTGCGCATCAGCGCGGGTTCGTTGACGGTCCATACGGACACGTGCAAACCCTGGCGCTGGGCTTTTTCCAGTCGCTCAGGGGTGCACAACGTCCAGTTCAACGCCAAGATCTCACAGCCGTAATTCTGCGCGACCTTCAGCGGGTCGAGCCAGGCGTATTCGGCGACCAGGCCGCGTGACAGGTCGGGGGTGAGTTCAACGGCCGCCTTCAGCACTTCTCGCGAACTTGAGGTGACGGTGACTTTGTCCATCAGGCCAAAGCGCACGGCCATCTCGCGGATCGCCAACACGGTGGTGGCGGCGCGGGTGCGCGAGGCGCTTTTGACTTCCAGTTGCCAGTGATCGAAGTCACACTTTTCGAACAGCTCTTCCAAGCGCGGAATCGGGCACGGCTTGACCCAGCCAGGGCCGCCTTTGCGCGCATCCATCTTTACCAGGTCGGCTGCCGAGTATTCGACGACTTTGCCGCGCCGGTCGGCGGTGCGCTTGAGGGTCGGGTCGTGGATGACCATCAGCTCGCCGTCCATGGACAGGTGCAAATCCAGTTCGCAACGGCGTACACCGTGCTTGAGGCACTCCTGGAAGCTGGTCAGGGTGTTTTCCGGTGCTTCGCCTTTGGCACCGCGGTGGCCGTAGATCAGGGTCACAGTTGCTCCTTTACGCCAGGTCGTCTGGCGGGGTGAATTCGAGAGTTCAAGTGTCTTGGGCGTCGCTCTGTTCCCGCGCCAGGCGGCGTTCCTGGGCCTGTTTCTGCAGGATGTAGCGCGCCAGCAGTTGGCGTTGGGCGTCGGTCATGGCTTCGAATTCCGTGCCGACATCAAAGCCTGCGCCTTTGGGGTCGCAATGGGTGACCCGCGCGCGCAGCAGCAGGCCGAGCGCCTGGGGCATGAGCACCAGCTTGACCGCCAGGTGCGCACCGGCTGGCAGGGGCGTGGGGTGTTGGAAGTCGATGCCGCCTTCGGAAATGATCACCGGCTGCGGTGCGCCGACCTCATCCAGCAGGCCGCGCGCCATGATCTGGCTGAGCAGGTCCAGGCGTTTGTTCTGCACGCGAAGGAAGGCGGCGAGGGTGCGATCCTTCTCGCTGAGCTGGCGCAGCAGGTGCTGGGCTTCGAATTCGCTCAGGTGCAATTCACTGAGTAAATTGAACAGCGGAGAATCATCCAGCAACACTTCCTTGCTCGCCGCCTCGGGGGCAGACAGGCTTTTGATTTGAAGTGCGATCATGTCGTCGATACGGTAGTATTCGCGGCGTTCTTCTTCATCTAATGTCGACATGGCGAACCCCAGCTAGCGGTAATGGTCAGAGTGTAAAGCTGCTTACCAGACCCCGCCAGCGGGACGTCTTCTTTTCCTCCGAACAAGCCCCGACATGTTCAGACCTCTCTTCGTATTTATTGGCACGCGTTATACCCGTGCAAAGCGTCGCAATCATTTTGTGTCGTTCATTTCCCTGACCTCGATGATCGGGCTCGCCTTGGGCGTGGTCGTGATGATCGTGGTGCTGTCGGTGATGAATGGCTTTGATCATGAGATGCGCACCCGCGTGTTGGGCATGGTGCCCCACGCGACCATCGAGGGCGATGCGCCCATCAGTGATTGGCAAAGCCTGGCCGACAAGGTCAAGCAGAACCCCAAGGTGCTGGCCGTCGCGCCATTCACCCAGATGCAGGGGTTGCTGACCCATGACGGCAAGGTGCAGAAGATCCTGCTCAATGCCATCGACCCGGTCCAGGAACGCAACGTCTCGATCATCGACAAGTTCATGCTGGAGGGCAAACTCGATGACCTGGCGCCCGGCAGCTTTGGCATCGTCATCGGCGACAAGGCCGCGGCCAAGCTCGGCGTGGGCCTCGGCGACAAGCTGACCTTCGTCGCGCCGGAAGTCACCGTGACCCCGGCGGGCATGTTCCCGCGCATGAAGCGCTTTACCGTGGTCGGCACTTTCCACGTTGGCGCTGGCGAGATCGACGGCTACCTAGGCCTGACCAACCTCACCGACCTGGCGCGCCTGCATCGCTGGCAGCCAGACCAAGTGCAGGGCCTGCGCCTCAAGTTCGCCGACCTGTTCGATGCGCCGCGCGGCGCCTGGGAAATCGCCCAGCACCTGGGTGAAAGCCAGTACTACGCCCGCGACTGGACCCGTACCCACGGCAACCTGTACCAGGCCATCCGCATGGAAAAAGCCATGATCGGCCTGCTGTTGCTGCTGATCGTCGCCGTGGCGGCCTTCAACATCATCTCCACGTTGGTGATGGTGGTGAACGACAAGAAGGGCGATATCGCCATTCTGCGTACTCTCGGCGCCACGCCGGGGCAGATCATGGCGATCTTCATGGTGCAGGGCACCGTGATCGGCGTGGTCGGTACCCTGATCGGTACGGCCGTCGGCATTTTGGCCGCGCTGAACGTGAGCGCCGCCATCGCCGGCCTCGAAACCCTGATCGGCCACAAGTTTCTCAACGCCGACGTCTACTTCATCGACTACTTGCCGTCCCAGGTTCAGGCCCAGGACGTGTTGATGGTGGGCGGTGCTGCGTTGGTCCTGAGTTTCCTTGCCACCCTGTATCCAGCCTGGCGCGCGGCACGTACCCAGCCAGCACAGGCCTTACGTTATGAGTGAATCGGGCATGAGTGAAAAAGCAATCCTGAGCTGCCGCGACCTGGGCAAATCCTACGAGGAAGGCCCGGAGTCGGTGGTGGTGCTGTCCAACCTGCAACTTGAGCTGCACCCAGGCGAGCGCGTGGCGATCGTCGGCAGTTCCGGTTCCGGTAAAAGTACCTTGCTGAACCTGTTGGGCGGCCTTGATACGCCGTCCCAGGGCAGCGTGTGGCTGGCCGGTGAAGAACTGTCGGCCCTCGGTGAAAAGGCTCGCGGCCAGTTGCGCAACCGTTCGCTGGGCTTTGTGTATCAGTTCCACCACCTGTTGCCGGAGTTCACCGCCCTGGAAAACGTGTGCATGCCGCTGCTGATCGGCAAGACCGCGATCCCGCAAGCCCGCCAGCGTGCCAAAGCGCTGCTGGAGCGCGTTGGCCTCGGCCATCGCCTGGAGCACAAACCGGCCGAGTTGTCCGGCGGCGAGCGCCAGCGTGTGGCCATCGCCCGCGCCCTGGTGAACAACCCAGGGTTGGTGATGCTCGATGAGCCGACCGGCAACCTCGATTCCCACACCGCCCAGGGCATCAAGGACTTGATGCTGGAATTGAGCACCCAGATGCGCACCGCGTTCCTGGTGGTGACCCATGACATGAGCATGGCCCGCCAGATGGACCGTGTATTGCACCTGCAGGAAGGTCATCTGGTCGCCATCTGACCCGTTTCAAGCCCGGCGCTTCAAGCGCCGGGCTTTTTCATTTTTTCAGGCGGTGCAAGCGAATGTTCAGACCGTTATCGATTTTCATCGGCACGCGCTATACCCGCGCCAAGCGCCGCAACCGTTTTGTCTCGTTTATCTCGATGACCTCGATGATCGGCCTCGCCCTGGGCGTGTTGGCGATGATCGTGGTGTTGTCGGTGATGAACGGCTTCCAGCGCGAAATGAGCTCGCGCATCCTCGGCATGGTGCCCCATGCCACCATCGTCGGCGTGAATCCGATTAACGATTGGCAGCCGGTGGCCGCCGCCGCGATGAAGAATCCGGAAGTGACTGCCGCCGTACCTTTCACGCAGATGGACGGCATGTTCTCCTACAAAGGCGCGATGCAGCCGATTGAGATCAGCGGCATCGACCCGGCGCAGGAAGGCAAGGTGTCGATCGTGGCCCAACACATCGTGCGCGGCAGTCTGGAAGACTTGAAACCCGGCGAGTTCGGCGTGGTAGTCGGCGAAATCACGGCTCGGCGCTTTCGTCTGAATGTGGGCGACAAAGTGACCCTGATCGTGCCGGAAATCAGCACCGCGCCGGGCGGCATCACCCCGCGCATGCAGCGTTTGAACGTGGTGGGCATCTTCAAGGTCGGTGCTGAACTGGACGGCTCCATGGCCATGATCCACATGGCCGACGCCGCAGAGATCCAGCATTGGCAGCCAAACCAGGTACAAAGCGTGCGCCTGGCGGTGAAAGACCTGTACGCGGCCCCCAAGGTCTCATCGGACATCGCCGCCAGCCTGGGCGCCGCCTACAAGCCTGACGACTGGACCCACACCCAGGGCAGCCTGTTCAGCGCGATGAAGATGGAAAAGACCATGATCGGCCTGCTGTTGCTGATGATTGTCGCCGTGGCCGCGTTCAACATCATCGCCACGCTGATCATGGTAGTGAACGACAAGGGCGCGGACATTGCGATTTTGCGCACCATCGGCGCGACACCACGGCAGATCATGGCGATCTTCATGGTGCAGGGCACGGTGATCGGTATCGTCGGCACCTTGATCGGCGGCGTATTGGGCGTGATTGCCGCGCTGAACGTGAGTGAGCTGGTGGGCTGGGTCGAGCGGGTTACCGGGCAGCATATCTTCAGTTCGGACGTGTACTTTGTCAGCAACCTGCCGTCGGAGCTGCAAGGCGGGGATGTGCTGCTGATCTGCACGGCCGGGTTTGTGTTGAGCTTTCTGGCCACGCTGTATCCGGCGTATCGGGCGGCGAAGATTGAGCCGGCGCATGCCCTGAGATATTCGTAAACTTCAAGACCGCTTTCGCGAGCAAGCCCGCTCCCACATTTTTGATTTGTGAATACATTCAAATGTGGGAGCGGGCTTGCTCGCGAAGAGGTCGGCCCATCTTGCATCAAACTTCAGTCGGCAACTCAATCACAAACCTTGTCAATCCCGCCCCAGATTCACAATAAATCCTCCCGCCATGTGCCCGCACAATCGACTGGGTAATCGCCAGCCCCAGCCCCGCATGCTCACTGCTGCCTTCGTGGCGCGCCGGGTCCACCCGGTAGAAGCGGTCAAACAACCTCGGCAGCAACTCCGCTGGAATGCCATCCCCGGTGTTCTCCACTGAAAGCCTCACCCCATCCTCGATTCGCACACGTACTTCGCCACCCGGCGGAGTAAACCGTAGTGCGTTATCCAGCAGATTCGACAGTGCCCGGCGCAACATCCCACGATCACCCGTCGTACGGGCCGTGCCCTCGCGCATTAGGCTGATCTGCCCGTCTTCCGCCAGCAGTGCAAAAAACTCCAGTAGCGCATCCACTTCATCCGCCAGCACCAAGGTTTCACGCTTGGGCATCAACAAGCCGTGATCCGCCTTGGCCAGGTACAGCATGTCGTTGACCAACTGCGCCATCCATTGCAGTTCTTCCAGGTTGCTGTGCAGCGCCTCGCGGTAGTCCTCCAGCGGCCGTGGCTGGGTGAGGATGACCTGGGTCTGGGTCAGCAGGTTCGACAGCGGCGTGCGCAGTTCGTGGGCGATGTCGGCGGAAAACGCCGAAAGGCGCTGGAACGCGTCGTCGAGTCGGCCAAGCATGGCGTTGAAGGCTTGGGCCAGGTCGGCCAGTTCCGTGGGCATTTCCTGTTGGGGCAAACGTTGGGTCAAGGAGTGTGCCGACACACTGGCGGCCACTTCGCCCATGCGTCGAAGTGGCCGCAACCCGCTGCGCGCAGCCCAGGCGCCGAGCAGGGCGGTCGCCAAGGCCGATAGGCCGACGGTGAGCCAGATCAGGTGCTGCATGCGCTGCAAGAAGTGCTGATGGTGAGTGATATCGAGCATCAGGCTCAGTTGCGGCGAGTCGGGTTGGCCGGCTCTCAACGGCGCGTTGTAGACCCGGTAGTCGGTGTCGGCGTTTTGCAGGCTGTGCAGGCCGGCTGCCTCGGGCAAGGTCACGCTTGGCGCATCGTCCAGCCAGCGTTGGCCGGCGGCAGTGATGCGTAGCGTCAGGTCGGGCTGGCGACTGAGTTCGGTGCGCAATTGCGCTTCACGCCGGGCAAAGGCCTCTGGCGAGTCGACACCCTGCAAGGTACTGCGCAGCGCCACCAGTTTGCTGTCGAGTTGCTGCTGGTCCAACTCAATGAAGTGCGCCTCGCTGGCGCGATTGAACAGCACCCCGGCGATCAGCGACACCACGGCGGTACAGGCGGCAAACAGGAGCGCCAGGCGGCTGGCCAGGGACAGGCGCTTGATCAATTGACCCGCTCCTCCAACACATAGCCCATGCCGCGTACTGTGTGGATCAGCTTATTGGGGAAGTTGTCGTCGACTTTCAGACGCAGGCGGCGGATCGCCACTTCGATGATGTTGGTGTCGCTGTCGAAGTTCATGTCCCACACCTGGGAAGCGATCAGCGATTTGGGCAGCACTTCGCCCTGGCGGCGCAGCAGCAGTTCCAGCAGGGAGAATTCCTTGGCGGTCAGGTCAATGCGTTGGCCGTCTCGCTCCACGCGGCGGCGGATCAGGTCCAGGCGCAGGTCGGCCAGTTGCAGCGCTGTTTCCTGCGGTGTGCTGCTGCCACGACGCAACAGGCTGCGCACGCGGGCGAGCAGTTCGGAAAAGGCGAAGGGCTTGACCAAGTAATCGTCGGCGCCCAGCTCCAGGCCATGCACACGGTCTTCGACGGCGTCGCGGGCAGTGAGGAACAGCACCGGAATGTCCATGCCGGCACTGCGCACGGCCTGGAGGATCTGCCACCCGTCGCGGCCCGGCAGCATCACGTCGAGGATCAACAGGTCGTAGTCCCCGGTCAGCGCAAGGTGCTGGCCGGTGGTGCCATCGGCCACCAGTTCGGTGGTAAAGCCCGCCTCGGCCAGGCCCTGGCGCAGGTAGTGGCCGGTTTTGGGTTGGTCTTCGACGATCAGCAGTTTCATGGGCAGCTCTTGGCAACGGTGGACGACGGCTTTATACCTTGAGTGCCAGGGCGGGGGAGCAACCTGACAAAGTTGTAATCTAGCAGTCAGCTGGCTGGCAGCGGCGCAATCTTAGAGTGCTGCCCAAGCTGTTCATCTATTTTTGGAGAAGACCGATGGCGTTGCGTACACCCCTGTTGTTGGCGGGTTGCCTGTTGGCATTGAGTGTTGATGCGATGGCCGATGCGGCCCACACCTATGCCTTCGGCGAGGCTGCGCCGGCGAGCAAAGCCACGCGTACCGTGGAAATAACCCTGCAGGACATTTCCTTTTCGCCCAAGTCCCTAGACGTGAAAGCCGGTGAGACCGTGCGCTTTGTACTGGTCAACAAAGGCCAGTTGCTCCACGAATTCAACCTGGGCGACGCTGCGATGCATGCCGAACACCAGAAGGAAATGTTGCAGATGCAGGCCAGTGGCATGTTGACGGCAACGGGCATGGGCAAGATGGATCATGCAGCCATGGGCCACGGTGCGATGAAACACGATGATCCCAATAGCGTACTGGTCGAGCCGGGCAAAACCGCCGAGCTGACCTGGACGTTCACTAAGGCCACTGGCCTGGAGTTTGCCTGCAACCTTCCGGGGCATTACCAGGCGGGCATGGTCGGCAAGCTCAACGTCGATTGATCCGCTGGCGCTTAGGCGCGGGGGCAAAGGCTGGTAGACTGGCACGGTTTATTTAGCCAGGTTTCCGCCATGCATCCCGCAGCCGAACATTCGCCGCTGGGCAAGTCCAGTGAATACATCTCCACCTACACACCTTCGTTGCTGTTCCCGATCCCGCGTGCCGCCAAATGGGCCGAGCTGGGCCTGAGCGCCGAGACCTTGCCGTACAAGGGCGTGGATTTCTGGAACTGCTTCGAACTGTCGTGGCTGCTGCCGTCGGGCAAGCCGGTGGTGGCCATCGGTGAGTTCAGCATCCCGGCTGACTCGCCGAACATCATCGAGTCCAAGTCGTTCAAGCTGTACCTCAACTCGCTGAACCAGACCGCGTTTGCCGATGCTGCCAGCCTGGAAACCACCTTGCGCACCGACCTCAGCGCTGCCGCGGGTGCGCCTGTGAGCGTGCGTATCCGCAGCCTGGCCGAGATCGAGGCCGAAGGCGTGATGGCGTTGCCGGGTGTGTGCATCGATGATTTGGATATCAGCGTCAGCAACTACGAGCACCCGCGCCCGGAATTGCTGCGTTGTGATGACTCGCGTGTTGTCGAGGAGAGCGTGCACAGCCACCTGCTCAAATCCAACTGCCCGGTGACCAGCCAGCCGGACTGGGGCAGTGTGGTGGTGCAATACCGTGGTCACGCGTTGGATCACGGCAGCCTGCTGGAGTACATCGTGAGCTTTCGCCAGCACTCGGACTTCCATGAGCAGTGCGTAGAGCGCATCTTCCTGGACTTGCAGCGCTTGCTGAAGCCGGAAAAGTTGACGGTGTACGCGCGGTATGTGCGGCGGGGTGGGTTGGATATCAACCCGTATCGCAGTACTGAGGATGTGGCGTTCCAGAATGTGCGCCTGGCCCGTCAGTAACATTGAAAAGCCCCGCGATTGCGGGGCTTTTTGCTATCAGATCCCGATATTGCCCAAGGTGATCATGATATTGCGCAGGGTCCCGGAAATCACCGGGTGCTCGGCATCGAACTCGATGGCCGCTTGATTCACATCGTCGGAGATACTCGGTGTTTGAGTGGCCGGCTCCAGTTCGAGTTGTAATTCAAACTTGGCAATCAAGGCTTCCAGCGCTTCACGTTTTTCTTCCGACAGCGGCGGTTCCTGTTCCAACTGCCCGCGCAGGATTTCGACCTGTTCTTCCAGTTTTTTGCGATCAGGCATGACGTGTTTCCTTTTATCGATAGGCACTGGCATAGACCGCGGCACGCCGAGAAAGGTCTACGGGCTGACTTGTAGATTAATCCACTGACGTCGACTGTGCATGATCCGTGTCAGGGCTTCTCGCCTTTGAGCTGGCGCAGGCTTATGTCGGCCAGGCAGGTGCCGAGTTCGCCCAAGTGGTCGATCACCGAGTGCACGCCCAGCCCATACAGGGCGACGGTGGCCTTGCCGCGCTTATGCTCGCGTTCCTGTTCGCTCAGCGCCTGCCATTGCTCCGGCGCCATGCCGCACAGCGAGCCGCAGGAGGCCAGGCCGATGGTCCACAACCCGGCGTTGAGCCCGGATTGCAGCAAGCGCGGTTCGCCGCTGACCAAGACGCAGCCTTCCAGGCGTTCGATGTTCAGCTGCATCAAGGCTTGCCAGCAGGCATGGGGCGCAGGCCAGCGAATGGAGGAGGGTGGTGTCGCCTTGACCCACGCAGGCAGCGTGGCGGCCAGCGGGGTGGTGACGGCGGGAGGCAGTTCATCCAGCCAGGCGCACGGGACGCCTTGTTCCTTGAGACTGCGCAGGATGTTCAGGGCGCCGGGCGTAGCCTGGGATTCAAGGGAGGGCGAGTCGGTGCGAGCACGGGAACCGAAGTCCACCAGGCAGCCACTCAAACCAAACAGGACGGCAGTCAAGGTGGGCGCGCTGGCGATGGCTATCTCGGCGTGAGGCATGTCGACATCCCTGAAATAGCACCAACGCTATCGAGCCAGGATGACAAGTCGATGACAGGATTGTGAATTGTAGGAAATTTGTCCATTTTTGTTGTGACATTTCCTAGTTACTGCCTAATTGCCAACTTCCGTCATATACTGACGGCCTTATTCAGGGCATAGCGCCCATGACAGACCATTCAAGGAGCAAAAGCTATGCGCTGGAGCCACTACTTCGCTCAGCTGTCGGTGTGTGCCACTGTCTTGTTGGCGCCTTTCGCCGCACAGGCCGCGTCGGAAGATGATCCGTGGGAAAGCGTCAACCGCCCGATCTTCACCTTTAACGACACCGTAGATACCTATGCCCTCAAGCCATTGGCCCAGGGCTATCAGTTCGTGACGCCGCAGTTCGTACAGGATGGCATTCACAACTTCTTCCGCAACATCGGCGACGTAGGCAACCTGGCCAACAACGTGCTGCAGCTCAAGCCGCATAATGCCGGTGTCGACACGGCACGTTTGCTGGTCAACACCACTTTCGGCGTGCTGGGCTTTATCGATGTCGGCACCAAAATGGGGCTGCAACGCAGCGATGAAGATTTCGGCCAGACCCTCGGCTACTGGGGCGTCGGCAGCGGTCCTTACGTAATGCTGCCTCTGCTCGGCCCAAGCACCTTGCGTGATGCGCCGTCCAAGTACGTGGACAGCTACACCCAACCGTACCGTTACATGAACGATATCGGCTGGCGCAACAGTACTTTCGGCCTGAATATCGTCGACACCCGTGCCAGCCTGCTCGATAGCGAGAAGCTGATCACCGGTGACAAGTACACCTTCATCCGTAACGCCTACCTGCAGAACCGTGAGTTCAAGGTCAAGGACGGCAAGGTCGTCGACGACTTTTAAGTCGTGACGTTTTGAAATGAAAAAGGCGACCTCAGCGGTCGCCTTTTTTGTGCGCGGTTTTCAGCGCATTTTCAGGATCTTGAGGCCCAGGTGCTGGTCTTGGCCCGTGGCCTTGGCCCATACCACCTCGGTATCGGCCTCTAGCCCCTTCAGCGCGGCGTGCTCCGAATCGATGCGCACGGTCAGCAGGTCGCCTACGTTGAACTGGCGAGGCGCCTGCACCTGCATGCCGGAACTGGAAAGGTCCACGCAAACCCCGGCAATCTCTTGCCCTGCATGGATCAGGGACACGTCTGCATCCACACGCATGCGGATGAAATCGCGTTTTTCGGCGTAGTCGCGCTCGTGTTCGCTCATGGGCTTCATCCTTACTTTGTGTTGTGGTCGTGCCTGTTCTTATAACTCCCGGTGATTTGCGGTGTAAAGACGCCCGGCGACCATCGGCATGAGCTTGAAACCCCTGACGGATGGGAGTACCGTCTGCGCCTTAGAAGGGCACCTCTGCTTTACCGTTGTGCATGGGGACAATCCCAATGCTTTGTAGGACAGAGAGGCTAGAAAGCGAATCCAGTACGTGAGCCCGGCCATTGTCGCGCCACCTACGCCAACCTAATTCTGGCGCCGTTTGCCCACATGCAAAAAACCAGTGCCACGCTGCTGATAATCGATGACGACGAAGTAGTGCGCGCGAGCCTCGCGGCCTATTTGGAAGACAGTGGCTTCAGCGTCCTGCAGGCCAGTAATGGCCAACAGGGTCTCCAGGTATTCGAGCGCGACCAGCCCGACCTTGTGATCTGCGACCTGCGCATGCCCCAGATGGGCGGCCTGGAGCTGATTCGCCAGGTGACTGAGCTCGCCCCGCAGACGCCGGTGATTGTGGTGTCGGGTGCCGGGGTGATGAACGATGCTGTCGAAGCCTTGCGCCTGGGCGCCGCCGACTACCTGATCAAGCCCCTGGAAGACCTGGCGGTACTGGAGCACTCGGTGCGCCGTGCCCTGGATCGTGCACGCCTGCTGGTGGAGAACCAGCGCTACCGCGAAAAGCTCGAAACCGCCAACCGCGAACTCGAAGCCAGCCTCAACCTGCTCCAGGAGGACCAGAATGCCGGTCGCCAGGTGC
Organism: Pseudomonas sp. FH1; assembly: GCF_000510895.2. Lineage (NCBI taxonomy): Bacteria > Pseudomonadati > Pseudomonadota > Gammaproteobacteria > Pseudomonadales > Pseudomonadaceae > Pseudomonas > Pseudomonas sp. FH1. The sequence goes on along the minus strand of NZ_AOHM01000129.1, from coordinate 65,007 downwards.
AGATGAACATGCTGCCGGTCAGCCCCTGGACCATCGACGACTTCCAGTTTGCCCACCAGATCATCCCGTCGTTGTACCTGTCGGGTGATTTTGTCGATTACTTCCGTGTGGATGAGCGACGTGTGGCGTTCTACCTGGCCGACGTTTCCGGCCACGGTGCTTCCTCGGCTTTTGTCACCGTGTTGTTGAAATTCATGACCACGCGGTTGCTGTTCGAATCCAAGCGCAATGGCACCTTGCCGGAGTTCACCCCCTCCGAGGTGCTGGGCCACATCAATCGGGGCCTGATCAGCTGCAAGCTGGGCAAGCACGTGACGATGGTTGGCGGCGTGATTGATGAAGAAACCGGTCTTTTGACCTACAGCATCGGTGGTCACCTGCCGATGCCGGTTTTATACACTCCAGACAGTGTGCGTTATCTGGAAGGCCGTGGTCTGCCGGTTGGCTTGTTCAATGAAGCCACCTACGAAGACCACATCCTGGAGCTGCCGCCGACGTTCAGCCTCACGTTGATGTCAGACGGCATCCTGGACCTTCTTCCAGAGCCTACACTCAAAGAGAAAGAAGCCGCCTTGCCCCAAAAGGTCAAGTCGGCGGGCGGCAGCCTGGATGGCCTGCGGCAGGTTTTTGGATTGGCCACGCTAGGGGAGATGCCGGATGATATCGCCCTATTGGTGTTGAGCAGGAATCTTTGATGAGTACCGGAAGAATCCAATTCGCCGAGCAAGACGGGACCTTTGTCCTGAAATTTGTCGGTGAAGTGCGCCTGACCTTGTGTTCGGCGCTGGATGCGACGATTGAGCGGATCTTCACAGCGTTGAATTTCTCGGCGATCGTGATCGATCTGACCGAAACCCGCAGCATCGATAGCACCACTCTTGGGTTGTTGGCCAAGTTGTCCATTCTGTCTCGGCAGAAGGTTGGCCTGTTGCCGACTGTGGTCACCACCCACGAAGACATTACCCGTCTGTTGCAGTCCATGGGGTTCGATCAGGTGTTCAACATCGTTGACCGCCCGATTCCGTGCCCGGAGTGCCTGACTGACCTGCCGTCCCAGGACCAGTCCGAGGAAGTGGTGCGGGTCAAGGTGTTGGAAGCGCACAAGATCCTGATGGGGTTGAACGAGTCCAATCGCGAAGCGTTCCACGACCTGGTGAATGCGCTGGAGCGGCATTGATCTAGACGAATTCGAAGCATGAAAAAAGGGCGGTCCCCGTGAGGGTGACCGCCCTTTTTGCCGTGGCTGCTTTACAGCTTGGCGGACAACAGCGCTTCGAGTTTTTCCTGGTCCCGAGCAAACTGACGGATACCCTCGGCCAGCTTCTCTGTTGCCATCGCGTCCTCGTTGGACTCCCAGCGGAACTGCGCTTCAGTCAAATGCACACGGGCTTCACCGGCATGGCCTGGCGACAGCTTGCGCTCCAGCGTGCCTTCGTCAGCCGCCAGCTTCTCCAGCAGGTCCGGGCTGATGGTCAGGCGATCGCACCCGGCCAGCTCTTCGATCTGACTGAGGTTGCGGAAGCTCGCGCCCATCACCACGGTCTTGTAGCCATTGGCCTTGTAGTAGTTGTAGATGCGCGTCACCGACTGCACGCCCGGATCATCCGAACCGGTGTAGTCGTTGCCATTGGCCTTTTTGTACCAATCGTAGATACGGCCCACGAACGGCGAGATCAGGAACACACCGGCCTCTGCGCAGGCCACGGCCTGGGCGAAGGAGAACAGCAAGGTCAGGTTGGTCTGGATGCCTTCTTTTTCCAGCTGCTCGGCGGCGCGGATGCCTTCCCAGGTGGAAGCGATCTTGATCAGCACGCGGTCGCGGCCAACGCCGGCTTTGTCATACAGGTCGATCAGACGGTGTGCGCGCTTGAGAATAGCGGCTTCGTCAAACGACAGGCGGGCATCCACCTCAGTGGAAATACGCCCAGGTACCACTTTGAGGATCTCTTGACCGACTGCCACCGCAAAGCGGTCGCTGGCCAGGCCCACGTCACCGTTGCAGTCTTGCACGGCCTCATCCAGCAGCTTGGCATACGCAGGGATCGACGCAGCCTTGAGCAGCAGGGAAGGGTTGGTGGTGGCGTCTTGCGGCTTGAGCTTGGCGAGGGTGGAAAAATCGCCAGTATCGGCAACGACAGTGGTGAATTGCTTGAGTTGTTCCAGCTTGGAAGTCATGGGCGTGCTCTGTCCTATGGGTCTGATGACATTACCCGAGCGCCGGCAGGGGCTCAAGGGCGCAAATGCGTTCGATCGTTTGCGAGGGCAACAACCTGAAAACAGCCGTTTGAATGGCAGGTCTGGCTGTTAAATAGGAGGACAAAACGGCCAGCAGGTTCAACCTGATCAACGCCCTTCCAATAACGCGCCCGCCTGATCCAGCAAGGCCAATGGATCGCTCGCCTTATGAATATCCACCGACAGCAACTGCCTGAACTTCCTCGCCCCCGGAAAACCCGTGCCCAACCCCAGCACATGCCGGGTAATGTGGTGCATCGTCCCGCCCCCGGCCAAATGTTCGGCAATGTAAGGCCGCAACTGCGCCAGCGCCTCGGCTCGACTGATCACCGGCTGCGTGCTGCCAAACAATTGCTGATCCACCTCCGCCAGCAAATACGGATTGTGATAAGCCTCGCGCCCCAGCATGACCCCGTCGAACGTTTGTAAATGCTCATGACACTGCTCCAGCGTCTTGATTCCGCCGTTGAGAATAATCTCCAGCTCAGGGAAATCCTGCTTCAGCTGGGCCGCGACGTCGTAGCGCAGCGGCGGGATGTCCCGATTCTCCTTGGGCGATAACCCCTCCAGAATCGCAATCCGCGCATGCACCGTAAAACTGGTGCAGCCAGCGTCCTTCACCGTCCCGACGAAATCACACAACTCGGCATAACTGTCCCGCCCATTGATCCCGATGCGATGCTTCACCGTCACAGGGATCGACACCGCATCGCGCATTGCCTTCACACAATCTGCCACCAGCGCCGGGTGAGCCATCAGGATCGCGCCGATCATATTGTTCTGCACTCTGTCGCTGGGGCAGCCGACGTTCAGGTTCACCTCGTCGTAGCCGGCCCCCTGCGCCATGCGCGCGCAGGCGGCCAGATCGGCGGGAACGCTGCCGCCCAATTGCAGGGCTAGAGGGTGTTCAGCTTCGTTGTGGCGCAGGAAGCGTTCGTGGTCGCCGTGGAGGATGGCGCCGGTGGTGACCATTTCGGTGTAGAGCAGGGCGTGTTTGGAGAGCAGGCGTAGGAAGAACCGGCAGTGGCGGTCCGTCCAATCCATCATGGGCGCGACGGAGAAACGGCGGGAAAAAGAGTGTGGTGCGGCACTGATCGGGGACATTGGACAATCTGAGGTGGGTAGGGCGAAGGACGCGAGTTTATCAGGAATAAAGGTGCAGGATTCGCGCTGGTTTTCTGAACCAAACCTGTAGCACAAGCAGGTTTCATCATTTCCCGCGTTTTTGAAGGCTAGGATAGGTCTGACAGAGGCCGTCCACGCCTCCAGTCCAATGGGAGCGGGATTATGGCCTCGAAACTGATCAAAATCGTGTTGATCACCAGCACTTTACTGCTGGGAGCTTGCTCGTCCGATTTATCAAGCGTGAGCCACGACCCATGCTTTTCAGGGGGATGCCAGGCGTTTGGTGACCATAGCCCCAGCAAAGCCGCCAAGATGAGTTTTGGAGGCAGTGGGCTTGGGAGCAGTTATGGTGAGTACGGCTCCGGGTTGCTGCACGACGATTGATGGGGTAGTGGGCTGTTGTGCAGCCCAGCGGAGTCAGCGGGTGGTGAGCGTGCCTTTATGATAAATCTCACGCCGCGCCCGACGGCTTATGTTTTCGTGCTTGCTTGACGCGTACATTTCATCAAAGCGACTGCGATCAATCCCTTCATATTTACCCAATTCCTCCATGACCATACGATCGTAATCCTGCTCGATCACGAACCGGAAAATCTCCCGCCGATAATAGAAACCGAACTGGAATGCGAGTACCTCGCTGAGGTGTTCTGTCGGAGTGAGGAAACAGTTTTCCAGGTCGATCGCCTTGGCGAGGGTGGGATGCTCCAGATTGATCATCACATTTTCGGCCCAGAAGTCCATGTGCACCACGTTTTTGCTGTGCAGGGTACGCAGCAATTTGAACGATGCAGTGATCAGGCTGTGGATGTCGCGCTCTTGTTCAAGCCAAGTCAGTCCACTGAGGTAGCCGTCGAGCATCTCGGTGAAGATGAAAAACTCCTGGATCAGGCCTAGCGCTGATTTTCTGTAGCCGAAGCCATACAGGCCGGCGACGGGGGCGCCGCGTTTCTGTGCGCTGAAGGTGTTGATGACCTCTTCCACCGGCCAGTCGAATGTGCCGTCGCGCTTTGAGCGGCCGAATGTGACGCGCAATTTGGGCCTGAGGCTGTCGAGCGGTTGGGATTTGGCGAACAGGTCATTCTCCATTCCTTTCAGTGGAGCGCTGATGCGATTTTTCAACTGGTAGCGGGTGTCGATCAGGTCCTGAATCGCCTGTTGGGCGCTGTCGTCAGTGCCCTGTGTGGTATGGACCGTGGCGTTGCGATGGCTGAGTGTCGATGGAAAACTCTGGAGCACGATGCTGTCGGGAAAGCTCAAAACACATCCTTGTCATTGGTGTATGACGGATATGTTACAGCCTGAAGGTATTGGATCCAACCTGAACATAACCTGAACAGAGCTTAAAAATTTCGTTCTATCTGTTTGTATTTCTTGACTATTTCTTTTGAGTATGGATTCGGTGTGCGTTAAAGGCTGTATGAATATCATGTTTCAGCAAAAAAATGCTGTAAAAAAAATGGGTCGTGGTGCAATAATGGCGTTAGGCTATTATCTTACTTTATTAAAGTTCTTCTAATGAAAACAACACGTTCAGCGAAATTGTTCATTGTTTTTATTGTTTTTCTGCTGGTCTGTGTTGTTTGTTTTTTGATTGAAGCGCTCTTAGAGTGATGTTCGCGCTCAATGCGACTGTTTGTACTGTCGAATCAAAAACCTGCCAAGCACAAAGGCGCTCCCTAGAATAAACCCTAACAAAGCGCCCAGGGAGGCGAACTTTCTGGTGGCTTTTGTCGTCTTGGTCGAGACAGTTTTTATTTCGTCGAGAGTGCTGAATGCTTTGAGCGTATTGTTTGCAGCCAATGCCGGTAGATTAAGGACTATGGCTTCGGAGTTTGCAGTCGCCATTGCTGATTCCAGCTGTGTTGTAGCCATGGCTGCCGTACCAGCAGCAATTGAAGCGATATAAAGGACGGGCTCATTTCCAATTGATTTGGGTGGGGCGTCTGTCAACGTAACGGATTTGGCAGTCATGATGCCCATTGCGGAATAAAAAATATCATTTTGGATTGTGCTGTACAACTTGGTTTCCAGCGGCAATGGACTTGCTGTGACTGGAGCGTCTTTTTCATTGACTTCTTTATATAAGCTGTAAAGGGATGGTTTAGTGATGTAAGTGCTGGCAATCCATTGTTCGGGTGACGATGCATAAAGTGCTAATGAAACGGCGGCGCCTATTAAGGTGGCTGCAATAACGGCTATCTTGCCTTTCCATAATGCCTGGATAAGTGGTATCGGATCTATTTCGTCATCATTAGGGCGGGCTTTTGAATTCGGGGTAAGCGGATTAAATGGTTGATCTTACCTTTGCATGAGAGTGAGACAGACCGGCATCTCATCGGATTATCTGGTTGATGCTTCACCTACTGCTGGTGCATGTTTCCTTCGCTAATTCCAGCAAGAACCCCACACGCCTCAACTTCCCGGTCATCGTTGCAACTCGCTCTCAGTGAAACGAGTTGTTTCTCAAGCGCTTGCAGAGCGGTTATCTGCGACCGCACATGAGAGATGTGATCATCGAGCAAGGCGTTGACGGCGGTACAAGGCTGATGAGGGTCGTCCTCATAGCTCTGTAGTTCGTGAATCTCAGCCAGTGACAGGCCCAGGATTCTGCAGCGACGGATGAAGGCCAGCCCCTCACCATGCTTCTCGGTATAGACACGGTAACCGTTGTCCTGCCGATCAGGCGGCGGCAACAAGCCCTGCTGTTCATAGAAGCGGATCGTCTGTGTTTCGACCCCTACCAACTGCGCCAACTGACCAATGCGCATCAGCCTCCTCCCCAACGGATTCTTTACTCTATTGACCTTATAGTAGCTTTATAGTTTTAAATGGTACCACAACATTGTTCAAGTGGAGTCGTATCATGAGCAAATCCTGTGGTGGCGCCTGTGGCGGTGATGCAACGTCCGCAGCGGATACCGATATACAGGCCTCCTCCGAGGCGCCAGGGAGATGGGTCAGTGTTTATGCCGTGCCGAAGATGGACTGTCCATCAGAAGAACGAATGATTCGCCTAGCCCTGAACGGCTTTGAGGAAATTCGGGCGCTGTCCTTCGACTTGTCGAACCGCCGGCTGAAGGTCGTGCATGACGGCGAGGTCGAGCCCGTCACCTCGAAACTGAAGACCTTGGGGCTAGGCGCCTCGCTTCAGGAAACCGTCGCTGCAAATCCGGAGACCATCAAGGCCGCCGAGTTTTCGGCAGCTTCTGCTAAGCAAGAATCCGGGACCCTGCGCTGGTTGCTCGGCATCAATGCACTTCTGTTCGTGGTGGAAATGACTGCCGGTCTGATCGCCCGGTCCACCGGCCTGATTGGAGAATCCCTGGACAATTTTGCCGATGCGGCGGTGTACGGGCTTGCCCTTTATGCGGTTGGACATAGCGTGAAAATGCAGGTACGTGCCGCGCATCTTGCTGGTGTACTGCAACTGATCTTGGCTGTGGGCGTGCTCGTAGAGGTGGTGAGACGCTTTGTATTCGGTAGTGAGCCTGAATCGCTGGTGATGATGGCTATCGCATTCGTCGCATTGATTGCCAATACCAGTTGTCTGCTGCTCATATCCAAACATCGGGAAGGCGGGGCGCACATGAAGGCAAGCTGGATATTCTCGGCCAACGACGTGGTGATCAACCTGGGGGTCATCACCGCCGGCGCCCTGGTCGCGTGGACCGGTTCCAATTATCCGGATCTGATTATCGGCACCATCGCGGGGGGCATTGTACTTAACGGTGCCAGACGCATTTTGGCGTTGAAGGGTTAAATAATGCTCATTATTGGCAAAAAGCTCTCGCCGTATGCCCTATTGTCCATATCGGGCCTGCTGGCAGCGTCTGATCAGGCTGTAAAGTGGCTGGTGCAGCAATCAATGGCCTATGGCGAGTATGTTTCGGTGACCCCGTTCTTTAACTGGGTGCACCTATGGAACACCGGTGCCGCATTCAGTCTTTTTGCGAATGGTGGAGGCTGGCAGCGCTACTTTTTTATCGGAATCGCGGTAGTGGTCTCGATTTTTCTGATCAAGCTGATCCTTGAAAATCGTCATAAAGGAGAAGCCATCGCTTACAGTCTTATCCTCGGTGGCGCCATGGGCAACCTGATTGACCGGGTCTTTCGCGGCTATGTTGTGGATTCCTTTGATTTCTATTGGCGAGACTGGCATTGGCCGGCCTTCAACCTGGCTGATATTGCAATTGTCCTCGGTGCCTTACTTTTCGTTTCCAGCAGCTTGTTGGGTAAAAAAGCAAACACCAATGCCGAGTCGGATGGATCTGACTGACACCTACGCCTATACAACACCATGACCGAACTTCCCGACAACATCCTTCACCTGCCGCAATACCAAGTACTGGGCTGCAAATCAACCGACGACGAAATGCACTTCCAGGTGGACGTGCCCGATCCCATCGCCTGGGAGGAATGCGGCGTGCAGGGTGAGTTCGTACGGTTCGGCAAGCGTGACGTTCCCTATCGTGATCTGCCCATCCACGGCAAGCGGGTCACTCTCTGGGTGGTCCGCCGCCGATACACCTGCCGGGCCTGCAAGACAACATTCAGGCCCCAGCTACCGGAGATGGTGGACGGATTCCGTATGACACTGCGGCTGCATGAGTACGTGGAGAAGGAATCCTTCAACCACCCCTACACCTTTGTGGCGGCACAGACCGGCCTGGACGAGAAGACGGTGCGCGACATCTTCAACGCCCGCGCCGAGTTCCTGGGGCGCTGGCACCGCTTCGAGACGCCCCGCATCCTGGGCATTGACGAGCTATACCTGAACAAGCGCTACCGCTGCATTCTGACCAACATTGAGGAGCGAACCCTGCTCGACCTGCTGGCCACCCGCCGCCAGGACGTGGTGACCAACTACCTGATGAAGCTGAAAGACCGGCAGAAGGTCGAGATCGTCAGCATGGACATGTGGAACCCCTACCGGGCAGCGGTCAAGGCTGTGCTGCCCCAGGCCCGTATCGTGGTCGATAAGTTCCATGTGGTGCGCATGGCCAACGATGCCCTAGAGAGAGTGCGCAAGGGCCTCAGAAAGGAGCTGAAACCGTCCCAGAGCCGGACTCTCAAGGGAGACCGGAAAATCCTGCTGAAACGCGCTCACGAAGTCTCAGACCGGGAGCGCCTCATCATGGAGACCTGGACAGGCGCGTTCCCGCAACTGCTGGCCGCCTACGAGCACAAGGAGCGCTTCTACGGCATCTGGGACGCCACCACACGGCTCCAGGCAGAAGCCGCCCTGGACGAGTGGATAGCCACCATCCCGAAGGGCCAAAAGGAAGTCTGGAGCGATCTGGTCAGGGCAGTGGGAAACTGGCGCGAAGAGACCATGACCTACTTCGAGACGGACATGCCCGTCACCAACGCTTACACGGAGTCCATCAACCGACTGGCCAAGGACAAGAACCGTGAAGGGCGCGGTTACTCCTTCGAGGTGATGCGGGCACGAATGCTCTACACCACGAAGCACAAGAAGAAGGCACCGACTGCGAAGGTCTCTCCTTTCTACAAGAAAACCATCGGTTACGGACTGCCGGACTTCGCAGAGGAACTCAACTACGGAGTCGATCTATCAACCATCTGAGGGTGGTATCAGATTGATGGGGTGAAGGTGCCCCATCAACCATTAAATCCGTATACCCTGAATTCGTTGGGCGGCTCACGAAAAATTCCTTTATTTGCGTTCACGAATTGTAGAGAAAAAAACACAATACGCCCACGCAATAGTGCGTCATCGCAGGAGGCTGAGAATGGTTCTTGTCTGCAGGGGCTGGCGCGCCTCTTTTTTTATAGTCGCGCCGATTCATGGTGCCTTTCGTAGGATCATTCCTGCGACACAATCGTTCACGTGCCTAGCACTTAATGTCCACCGCGCATCTTTCGCGCCGCCAGATAAACGCCCAGCCCAACCAGTGCCGTGGCGGCCCCGATATACCCGGTACTCGTCCACCCCAGTCCAGCTGTGATCGCCATCCCGCCAAACCACGGCCCCAGCGCGTTGGCCAAGTTGAATGCGGCATGGTTGGACGCCGCCGCCAGGCTCGGCGCTTCGTGGGCGATATCCATCAAGCGGATCTGCAGCGGCGCCGCCAATGACACCATGGTGCCGACCAGTCCGATCCCCAGCAGCACGCCCCACAACGAGCCTGCGGCAAACGGGAAGAACACCAACACCGCCATCGACCACACCAGGATCAAGCCCACCGCGCGAAACTGCAGGCGGTCGAACAGCTTGCCGCCAGCGATATTGCCGATGATCCCACCCACGCCAAATGCCGCGAGGCCGAAGGGGATCCATTGCGGCGAGACTTTGGTGACTTCGAGCATGGTCGGCGCCAGGTAGCTGAACACGCAGAACATTCCCGCAAAACCAATGGCGCCAATGGCCAGGGCCATCCACACCTGCGGTTTGGTGAAGGCGCGCAGTTCCTTGCGTGGGTCGCTACGGGGTTCGTCGCGTCGGTCGGGAACGAATTGCCAGACCAGTGCAATCGTGCACAGCGCGATGACGCTCACCAACGCGAACGCCGAGCGCCAGCCCAGATATTGTCCAAGGAAGGTCGCAATCGGGTTGCCCAGGAGCATCGCCAGGGTGAGTCCCATCATCACCCGTGCTACAGCGCCGGCGCGTTTGTCGTTCGGCACCATGCTCGAAGCCACCACTGCGGCAATACCGAAATAGGCACCGTGGGGCAGGCCGCTGATAAATCGAAACGCCACCAGTGAGCCGAAGGTCGGGGTGAAGGCCGTGGCCAGGTTACCCAGGGCATACAGCCCCATCAGCAACAGCAGCATATGTTTGCGCAGGAGTTTGGCGCCGAGGATCGCCAGCAGTGGGGCGCCGACCATCACGCCAAGGGCGTAGGCGCTGATCGCGTGGCCGACCTGGGGTTCGCTCAAGTTGAGGTTGTGGGCGATGTCGGGCATCAGGCCCATGATGGCGAACTCGCCAGTGCCGATCGCGAAGGCGCCCACGGCCATGGCAGCTTCCATTTTTGCGGCGCTGCGCGCGGGCAGCACATGCCTGGGTGTTTGCTGGATTGTCATGGGTAACTCTATTGGAATGGATTGCACGAAGGGGAGCCGTCGATGCTACGCAAGCGGCGCCGAGGGTGTCTAGAACAGCCTTTTTCGGCAGAGTTCCGCGCCTGTGACCCCAGGTCGCGCCTGCCAAGCTTGACATCGGAGCATTAAAAGCCGCGATTTAGAGCTGTCAATTGGCCAAACGGCGCATAAACGCTGTTTGCCGTGATATTCTGCGCGCCGTCTTGGTCTAGTCTTTCCTGGGTGCGTACATCCGCATACGTCCCAGCGATTGGCTGTCGCCCAGGTAGCTGAAGCCAATAATGATAAGAAGTCAGCGCAGAAGGGACATAAACAGTGAGGTCGATACGTCGGCCTTGTGTGCCCACCCTGCGGTTCTCTCGTGAATGTGCAAACCCCGCGGTGCTGCCTTGCGCAGCTGCGATGGAGGGTTGCCCATGATCAGGGGCGGTAGGGCGGATGGCGTTTTATCATAGGTGCTACTGATGTTTAAAAAAGTAAACACTGCCCTGCTGGGGCTGGCTTTGTCGCTGGGGATCAGCTCCGCTCACGCGGAAGAGGCAAAGAAAGTCGATGTGCTGCTGATTGGCGGCGGCATCATGAGTGCAACCCTGGGCGTATGGCTCAATGAGCTGGAGCCGGGTTGGTCGATGGAAATGGTCGAGCGCCTCGACGGCGTGGCCGAAGAAAGCTCCAACGGCTGGAACAACGCCGGTACCGGTCACTCGGCCCTGGCTGAGCTGAACTACACCCCGGAAGACAAGAACGGCAACGTTGAGATCCCGAAAGCGGTCGAGATCAACGAAGCGTTCCAGATCTCCCGTCAGTTCTGGGCCTGGCAGGTCCAGCAGGGCGTACTGAAGAACCCGCGTTCGTTCATCAACACCACACCGCACATGAGCTTTGTGTGGGGCGATGACAACATCAAGTTCCTGAAAAAGCGCTACGAAGCCCTGAAAGCGAGCCCGCTGTTCGCTGGCATGCAGTACTCCGAAGACCCGGCGCAGATCGCCAAGTGGGTTCCGCTGATGATGGAAGGGCGTGACCCGAACCAGAAAATCGCGGCTACCTGGAGCCCGCTGGGTACCGACATGAACTTCGGCGAGATCACCCGCCAGTTCGTCGCTCACTTGCAGACCACGCCTAAGTTCGACCTGAAGCTGTCGAGCGAAGTGCAGGACATCACCAAGAACGCCGACGGTTCGTGGCGTGTGAGCTACAAAAACCTGAAAGACGGCACCAAGACCGAAACCGACGCCAAGTTCGTATTCATCGGCGCGGGCGGCGGTGCACTGCACTTGCTGCAAAAGTCGGGCATTCCTGAAGCCAAGGAATACGCAGGCTTCCCGGTAGGCGGCTCGTTCCTGGTGACCGATAACCCAACCGTGGCCGAGCAGCACCTGGCCAAGGCCTACGGCAAAGCGTCGGTGGGTGCACCGCCGATGTCGGTTCCGCACCTGGACACCCGCGTGCTGGATGGCAAGCGCGTGATCCTGTTTGGCCCATTCGCGACCTTCTCGACCAAGTTCCTGAAAGAAGGCTCGTACCTGGACCTGCTGACCAGCACCACCACCCACAACATCTGGCCAATGACCAAAGTCGGTATTCGCGAATACCCACTGGTCGAGTACCTCGCCGGCCAACTGATGCTGTCGGATGACGACCGCTTCAAGGCGCTGCAGGAATACTTCCCGAACGCCAAGCAATCCGACTGGCGCCTGTGGCAAGCCGGTCAGCGCGTGCAGATCATCAAGCGTGACGAAGAGCAGGGCGGCGTCCTGAAACTCGGCACGGAAGTGGTCAGCTCCGCCGACAACACCATCGCAGGCCTGCTGGGTGCATCGCCAGGCGCGTCCACCGCGGCTCCGATCATGCTGACCGTGCTGCAGAAAGTCTTCAAGGACAAGGTCGCGACCCCTGAGTGGCAGACCAAGCTGCACCAGATCGTACCGAGCTACGGCACCAAGCTGAACGACAGCCCTGAAGCGGTTGCCAAGGAATGGGCGTACACCGCCGAAATCCTGCAACTGCCGACGCCTCCTGCGATTCCTCAAGGTGCTGCTCCGAAGGCCACCGAGGCTGCCAAGCCAGCAGCTGAGCCAAGCAAGCCGGCCTCTGACCTGGCGCTGTAAGCCAAGTATCGAGCCGATGTAAAAAGCCCGCTGAACCGGTAACGGTCAGCGGGCTTTTTTGTCCCTGGCGTTCAGACCTGGAAGTGCCTGAGCTGCTCATGCAGATGCAACGCCAGTGCATTGCTGCTATCGCACAACAAGTACAGATGTTGCGCTGGCAACGGAGGCAGGTCTGTCATCTGCCTGAGCCCTTCACCCATGCGGCTTTCCTCCATCAGGCCTACCGCCACGCCACTGCGCACGCAGGCCTCGACGGCGGATGAATTGGGGCTTTCCAGCAGCATCCGGTGATAAATCCCGTGATCCTTCAGTACCTGCAAGGCGGCGGCGCGATAGGGGCAGCCGGCGATGGGGACGGTGATGGGCAGCGGTGCATTCGACGGACAGCTAAAGTGCTCGGCCGCGACCCACAGCGGCTGTACCGGGCCCAGACGTTCTCCCTGGGCCAGCGGGTGTGCGCTTACGGTGATGGTCAGGTCCAGGTGATTGGCCGTGAACAGGTTGAGCAACTCGCCGCTGGTGCGGGCTTCGACCTCCAGCTCCAGCAGCGGGTTGTCAGCGATCAACCGGGGTAAAAACTCCCGAATGAAGGCCGGTGCATAGGTGTCCGGTACACCCAGGCGGATCTTGCCCTGCATGCGCTGGGGCATCAGCGAGATCAGCAGGCGATCATGGCTCTTGAGGAATTCGGTGGTTTCGCCCAGTAGTTTCTTACCGTAGAGCGTCAACTCCACGCCTTGGTTGCTGCGGCTGAACAAGCGTTGGCCCACCTGATCTTCGAGCTTTTGTATCTGTGTGGTCACGGTTGACGCACTGCGGTGAACCTGCTCGGCCGCTTCGTTGAAACGTCCAAAGCGCGCCACGGCGTGAAAGGTACGCAGCAGGTCGATATTCAGTTGTTTAGCCATGATTCCACTTTTATGGATTGATGGTGCAGGTTATTCAAATATACAGAATCATGCGTGGCCATTAGCCTTTCAGTCAACGTGCACTGACCGGAGGCTTCATGACGCGATCAACCTTAAAGCGGCTGCTGTTGCAGGCGGCATTTGTGCTGTCGTGGAGCTCTGGCTATATCGGCGCCAAATTGGGCACGCAGGGCGGCGGGGCGTTCAACCTGTTGTTCTGGCGATTCCTGTTGGTCTCGGTGTGCCTGGGGCTGTTCTTGAACGTCAGGTTGTTGAAGGTTTCATGGGCGCAGGTTCGCCATTACGCCGTCATTGGGTTTCTCTCGCAGTTCCTGTACCTGAGTTGCCTCTACGTTGCGATCCAGAACGGCTTGCCTCCTGGCATTGCCGCCATCATCGCGGCCCTGCAGCCGTTGATGACGGCGGCGTTGTCGATGGGTAGCGCAACCGAGCGCAGTGGCGGCTGGCAGTGGGTTGGCCTGATGATCAGCTTCGTTGGCGTTTCCATCGTGATTGCCGGGCAGTACGGCAGTGGCGGGGAAGGCGTTGGTCTTGTCATTTACTTGCTGCCCTTGGCTGCGGCGCTGGGGCTGACGCTGGCGACCCTGTATGAGCGCCGCACGGTGCAAAGCCAGGACGCAGGCTTGGTCCTGCCGCTGTTCATCCAGTCTTTGCTGACCTTGATCGGCTTTACCGTCGCCGTGCTCTATACCGACACGCTGAGCATTCCCCGCGACCCAGACGTATTGATCTCAATTGTCTGGCTCACTGTGTTCTCAACCTTCGTTGCCTATTTGAGCCTCTGGATGCTCCTGCGCGTCATGACCGCGACCCACGTCGCTGCGCTGGTCTACCTGGAGCCGCCAGTAACGCTGGTGTGGGCAGCGCTGATGTTCGGCGATGTGATCCATGCCTCGACCTGCGCCGGCATTGCCGTGGTTGTCGCCGGGCTGCTGTTGGTGCGCCTGAAACGACCGACCGTCGCGTGCGCCTCTTGAGGCTTGCGGGTTCAGCAAGCTGACAGACATCACCTGTTAAAAATACCCACAGCCAAGCAGGAGCGCGGCTGTCACAACGGGGGATTTTTCGCGGTGCAAGTGTTGGGCGTCAGCGTCCGAGGGGTTTGTATGTGGCTACGTTATGCGGCATTGACGGCCATGGTCGTCGCAGCATCCGGGTGTGTGCAAGAGCGCGTCGTGCATGAGCGCAGGCCGGTACAACGCGAATATGTGGAAGTCATCGCGCCGCAACCGCCGCCGGTGCAGGTGATCGAAGTCGAGCCGCCGGTGCGCTATGGCTACATTTGGTCACGCGGCTATTGGCGTTGGGAAGGCGGGCGCTATGTCGCAGTACACGGCCACTGGGAGCCGGTGCGCGAAGGTTATCGCTACGTGCATCCACATTGGGTCCAGCGCAACGACGGCTACCATTGGCAAGGCGGTGGCTGGGTTCGTTGAGCCTTGGTCAGATCGGCTTCGTCGTGCCCAGAAGCCGAACTTCACGCAATAGCGCGGCGCCGAGTTGATCGGTGCCCAGTTCCTTGTAGCCGACGGCTTTGATTTCGCCGTTCTCTTCTGCCTGGATGAGGATCACCGGGGTTTCTTTGCCGGTGGCTTCGTCGACGTGCAGGGCGTACTGCGGAATATCCAGCTTGATCGGCGTGCCTGCGGCCTGGCCTTTCACGTTGATCAGGAAGGCTGCACAGCCCGCGTCGACGTCCAGGCTGGTGGCGGAGCGACCACTGACGAAGCAGGTCTTTGGCAGGTCGGGCCAGGTGATCGATTCGGCGATCACCGTGCCGGACGCCATCGTCAAGGTAGCGAGAAGAAGCGTGCGCACGTAGGTCTTTCTCTCGATGGGGGTTGAACGCGACTTTTACCAAAGCCTGGTGGGCGTCGCAACGGCAAAGGCTCAGATCAGTCGTTTCATCCCCGCGGCCTTCGCAGCGTTCAAATCAAAGGTGGCGGTATATTCGCAGCCTGCAGCATGAGCACAGCGTTCTATCAGGCAGTCCGCGAAATCGGCTGTGCTGGCGGTGAATCGTCGCAGTGCCTGCCAGATGATCTCGGCGTGTTCGATGGTCAGTTCTCGGGTGCGTAGCAGCGTTTCGAGCACGGTCACGACATCACCCTTGGCAGACTGATAACAACTTTGTAGAACCCATACCAATTCCACCACGGACACCAGGCTGACAAAGCCCGGTGCAAAGGCGGTGAGCGACTCAATCAACTCAGATGCCTTGGGCGATTGCACGGGATCGTCCTGGGTGACATAGCGCACCAGCACATTGGTATCCAGCCCGATCATCTCGCTTTCGCCCCTTGTGCCGCGATGGCACGGTTCATTTCATCCAGCGAGACGGCCTTGGCGGGCTTTTGGATCAGGCCTTTGAGATCATGTACGGTTTTGCTGGCGGCAATCATGGAAAATTTGCCGTCTTCCATTTCGACAAATTCAACGCGATCGCCTGTCTCCAGGCCCAGGGCAGTTCTGACCTGGACGGGAATGGTGATTTGCCCTTTTGAAGTAAGCGTGGCGGTGGCCATAGTGAAGATCTCCATCGTGATGCTCCTTACCTTAGGGTAAGGAATTATGGAGGACAAGATCCGTTGGTCCATAGGTTGCTCTTCTGGTGTGAGTTGATCGGAACAGGTAAAAAGATAGCCCGAGTTATGCCTCGGGCACGTCCGAAAACACCCGCAAAGAGATACAACATATGACCGATCGCCAGCTCATTATCCCTGCTGCCATGCGCCCCATTGTCGAACGTGCTGGTTACGTGCCCGCCGTCAAGGTCGGCAAGACGTTGTACTGCGCAGGACAGGTCGGACGCACGGAGGCATTGGCTGTGATTGACGATCCAGAGGCGCAATTCGTCGCAGCCTGGGAGAACTTGAGGCAGGTCCTGGAGGAGGGTGACTGTACGTTCGACGACGTGGTGGACATGACCACCTACCACGTCAACATGAGCCAGCACATGGCGGTTTTCCGTGACGTGAAAAACCGCCTGTTCCCACGCGGGCATTGCGCCTGGACCACCATCGGAGTGTCCGAACTGGCACACCCCGGCCTGCTGGTGGAAATCAAATGCGTGGCAGTGCAGCGCTAGCTTACTGAACCACGCGATAGCACGGCACATACGCTGCGCCGCCCGGCAGCTTCATGCGGTGCTGGGCGACAAACGCCTGTAGCAGCTCGTCCAGCGGTTTCATGATGGCCGGGTCACCGTGGATCTCGTAGGGGCCGTTCTGCTCGATCAGGCGGATGCCCTTGTCCTTCACGTTACCCGCTACGATCCCCGAGAACGCACGGCGCAGGTTGGCGGCGAGTTCGTGGGGTGGCAGCGCGTGGCTCAGTTGCAGGCTGGCCATGTTCTCGTGGGTCGGGTCGAACGGGCGCTGGAAGCCTTCGTCGATCTTCAGCAGCCAGTTGAAGTGGAACGCGTCGTTGCGCTCGCGACGGAACTGCTTCACGGCCTTGAGGCCGGCGGTCATCTGGCGCGCCACTTCGGCGGGGTCGTCGATGATGATCTGGTAGTGCGCCTGGGCCGCTTCGCCCAAGGTGGCGCCGACGAACGCGTGCAACTGCTGCAGGTACGGCGCTGCGTGTTTCGGCCCAGTGAGGATGACCGGGAACGGCAGGTCGCGGTTGTCCGGATGCATCAGGATGCCCAGCAGGTACAGGAACTCTTCGGCTGTGCCGGCACCGCCTGGGAAGATGATGATGCCGTGGCCCACACGTACGAAGGCTTCCAGGCGTTTTTCGATGTCCGGCAGGATCACCAGCTCATTGACGATCGGGTTCGGCGCTTCGGCAGCGATGATGCCAGGCTCGGTCAGGCCCAGGTAGCGCCCGCCGGTAATGCGTTGCTTGGCGTGGGAAATGGTCGCGCCTTTCATAGGGCCTTTCATTACGCCGGGGCCGCAGCCCGTGCACACGTCGAGGCTGCGCAGGCCCAGTTCATGGCCGACCTTCTTGGTGTATTTGTATTCTTCGGTGTTGATCGAGTGCCCACCCCAGCACACCACGATGTTCGGCTCGACACCGGGGCGCAGCGTACGGGCGTTGCGCAGCAGGTGGAACACATAGTCGGTGATGCCCTGGGAATTGCTCAGGTCGATGCGCTGGCTGTCCAGCTCGTTCTCGGTGTAGACGATGTCGCGCAGTGCACTGAACAGCATTTCACGGGTGCTGGCGATCATTTCACCGTCGACGAAGGCATCGGCCGGGGCATTCAGCAGTTCCAGGCGCACGCCACGGTCTTGCTGGTGGATGCGCACTTCGAAGTCTTTGTAGGCGTCAAGGATGGTCTTGGCGTTGTCGATGTGTGCGCCGGTGTTGAGGATCGCCAGGGCGCACTGGCGGAACAGGGTGTAGATGCTGCCGGTGCCGGCTTCGCTCAGTTGCTGGACTTCACGTTGGGACAGGGTTTCGAGGCTGCCCTTGGGGCTGACGGAGGCATTGATGACTTGACGTTGGGGCATTCTGATTCCTTGAAAGCGCAGCCACCGCACCCACAGGGGGCCGCGATGGCTTGAGAATGATGGGCGCCGAATTCGGTCGCACGAGACGGATATTTACCTCAGGCGCAAGGCCGAGCGCAAACACCGTCCAGCACCATCATGCCGCAGAACTCACTGAATCAGCTTCCAGTTTTTGTAGAAAACCCGACGCAGGGTAAAGGCCATCCCGGCAAACCCAGCGATCACAGCGTTAAGAACCATCGGCACCGGTGTTGGCCGCACGATGTCGATAAACAGGCAGTAACGCTTGGCATCATTTTTGTTGAAAGACGCGTGCATCAGGGTGTCATCGAAGATAAACAGCGGGTCGTCGTGCCAGTAATGCTTGTGCTTGCCGACCTGGATGTAGACGCCTTCGTGATGGGGTGCTGGCGCCATGTTGTAGAGCACGCGGAACATCATGCGCAGGGGGCCGAAGTGGAAGGAGGTGGAGCGGTTTTCATTGAAAACCGACACGCCGATGGTCTTCACGAATGGTAGTTTTTTGCGCAGTTCCGGGATGTCGAGGGTGGTCTCGATGGGTTGGCCATACCACTGGAAAAACAACATGCCGCGCTTCTTCTCGGCCATGCGTTCGTCGAGATAGCCAATGATTTGATCCTTGTGCGCCATGGCATCGTCGATGACCTGTTGCAGGTCTTCACGCCAGGCCGGTGGCAGGTCGGCCATCGTGTAGACGTGGCGGTTAGGCGAGCTGAACAGGTCGAACAGGGTGTTGAACGGCGCCAGCAGCCAAGTGTTGCGGCCACTGCCGATAAAATATTTCTTGAACGTGTCACGGTCATACAGGC
The DNA here is from genome assembly GCF_000510895.2 of Pseudomonas sp. FH1. Classification (NCBI taxonomy): domain Bacteria; kingdom Pseudomonadati; phylum Pseudomonadota; class Gammaproteobacteria; order Pseudomonadales; family Pseudomonadaceae; genus Pseudomonas; species Pseudomonas sp. FH1. The sequence continues at coordinate 46,246 of NZ_AOHM01000129.1, read as the reverse complement.
CGTTGCGCAGGAAATCATAGACCCCGCAGACCACGACGAGGCTGAGAAACACCGCCGTTGTCAGGGGGATCAGGCAAATGATCAACAGGACGCCGAGTACCCAGGCGACCGACACGGCTTTTTTGCGTAAGGCAGACTTGCTCATGAAACTCAGCTCCAGCTGGACGCCATTCGACAGGTCCGGATCCGTGGCTGCGAGTGGGAAGGTGTGAAACATATTGAAACAACTACGTCATGATAAGGCGTTCGACGCTGGAGAGGCGTTTTAAATATTGCAAAATTGTGAAGGCGCTACACAGTTTTTAACCGGATCAGCGTTGAGTGGATTGGATTTTGTAAACAGAAGATTTGCGACTATCGTGACGCTTCGGTTTTTTGGACGTCATAGACCGGTACGATTGAAGTTGAATGGCCACCATTGGCCTTCGGCACCTTGGAAGAGGCAGAAATTTTATGATCATCAAACCGCGGGTTCGTGGCTTTATCTGTGTGACCGCTCACCCTGTTGGCTGTGAAGCGAACGTCAAAGAGCAGATCGACTACGTGACTCAACACGGCGTCATCGAAGGCGGCCCGAAAAAGGTGCTGGTCCTCGGCGCTTCCACCGGCTACGGCCTGGCCGCGCGCATCAGTGCTGCCTTTGGCTGCGGCGCCGACACCCTGGGCGTGTTTTTTGAGAAAGAAGGCGAAGAAGGCAAGCTGAGCTCCGCCGGCTGGTACAACAGCGCTGCGTTCGAGAAGTTTGCCGTCGAGAAAGGCCTGTACGCCAAGAGCATCAACGGCGACGCGTTCTCCGACGAGATCAAGCGCCTGACCATCGAAACCATCAAGAAAGACCTGGGCAAGATCGATCTGGTGGTCTACAGCCTGGCCGCGCCACGCCGTACCGACCCGCAAGGCGTGGTGCACAACTCCACCCTCAAGCCGATCGGCAAGGCTGTGACCCTGCGCGGTATCAATACCGACAAGGGCGTTGTGGTCGACACCACGCTTGAGCCTGCAACCCAGGAAGAAATCGACGGCACCGTCAAAGTGATGGGCGGCGAAGACTGGCAGCTGTGGATCGACGCCCTGCGTGACGCCGACGTTTTGGCCGAAGGCGCGAAAACCACCGCCTTCACCTATCTTGGCGAGAAGCTGACCCAGGACATCTACTGGAACGGCTCCATCGGCGAAGCCAAGAAAGACTTGGACAAGAAAGTCCTGACCCTGCGCGACAACCTCGCGGCACTCAAGGGCGACGCCCGTGTGTCGGTGCTCAAGGCCGTGGTCACCCAGGCCAGCTCGGCCATTCCAATCATGCCGCTGTACCTGTCGCTGCTGTTCAAAGTGATGAAAGAGCAGGGCACCCACGAAGGTTGCATCGAACAGGTCTACGGCCTGTTCAAGGACAGCCTGTACGGCAGCCAGCCGAAACTCGACGCCGATGGCCGCTTGCGTGCTGACCTGGCCGAGCTGGAGCCGAAGGTCCAGGACGCCGTGGCGGCACTGTGGAATCAGGTCACCGACGACAACGTCAACGAGATCAGCGATTTTGCCGGCTACAAGGCTGAATTCCTGCGTTTGTTCGGCTTTGAAATCGACGGTGTGGACTACGAGGCTGACGTGAATCCGACCGTGAAGATCAACGGTCTCATCTCGGCTTAAGTGATGGAATAGACAGCAGTCTCGATTATGAGGCTGCTGTTTTGTTCTTCCCCAACGCGCGTTCAGCCTTGGTTGAACACTCGAAGGGCCTTGCTAAAACCAGTGCGCTTGATACTCACCACCTCTTTCTCCCACAGCGGATTCAGGGGCACGTGATAGCCGCTGTCTTTGGCTGTCTTGACCAATTCCGCCATTTCTTTGCTGTCGTGGATCATGCAGATTTCATCGAACCGCCCCAGCTTGGTCGGTAGGAAGAACGTTGCCGGGTAGTTGGCGGCGACATCTGTTGCCGGGCTGCCGGAGTCCGCGTTGTGGTGGACCACCTTCTCGCCATTGCCGACCAACCGATGATTAATCAAATCAATCATTTGCTTTATTCGCGGTGAGGCGTTGCCCAGATGTTTGTCTTCCTTTTCATAGAAGTGAAGGGGGCTTTCATAGTCTGCACTCAACGCCATCGGTACTTGGTAAGCCTTGGGGTCTGAATGATGCTGTCTGTAGCTATCAACCCTTTGCGTCAAAACGCTGTGCGCGACATCGGGCACCGGCAGCTTGTCTTCAGCGCCGTAGTCGCTGAGGTGGGGCGCCACCATGTGCAGGTCATAGTCGGCCGTCAATGCCTTGCCCCCCGTGTGCTCCGCTAGCACTTCAAGAGGCTTGCCCTCATGGCTGATCAAGTAGTTATCTGCTGAGGGCGACGTGCGTTTGCCTTCGAATGCATACACCTGCTGGCTAGGCCCCTTGGAGCTGAAACTCAGTATGCCGTCCTTCTCTGTGGGTGCCAGTTCAACGATGTGGCCGAGTCTCATCAATTCACCGAGGCGATTTTGTGAGATTTCCAGAGGGATGGCGACTGCATCGTTTTTGCGGATGCAGTCCGCGACTTGCTCATTGGCGCGGTTCAGTTTCTCGGGGGCTTCGTGCTTGAATTTCTCAAGCTTGCTGAAGGCTTGATCCGTGCAGATCAGGCCGGCCTGCGGTCCCCAGTTGGCACTTTTTCCCTTGATATGAAAGTTCTTGGTGGGGTGGCCGGCTTCTATCAACCCGATGGCGACGGTTTCGACTGGACGCACGCCGATGATGGAGTTGGTCTGCGCCGCAATTTCCTGCAAAGGGACAAGGTGGCTCGGGACTATTCCCGTTTGTTTCCTGGTGCGCTCGAATGCGATCCTTACCGAGTCGTTTGCCTCTGGTGCAGTGGCCGTCGACTGACGCGGTGGAGAGCCTTGCAAAGCATTCAAGCCAAGCTGACGCGATATCTGGGCTGAACTCAGTACGCCTATCATGGTGCATCTCCAAATCATGTTTTATTGGCATGTTGGATGATCCCTTCCAGACCCCAGTATTCCTTCGATTGCACGGGAGACATTAAAGAAGCCATTCTTCGGCGGGGAGGAAAAAGTATGACGGCTTGTATGAAGCGTAATGGGAGGAGGGTCGTTCCGGTGCGCAAACGTGATGCTGCCTAGGTGTTTGTTGCGTTTGAGCGGTGAAATTATCAGAGCGATCCTACGCGTGTTGACTCGCGGCTGGGTGCGATCAGCATGGGAAACTGTCGTGCAAATGAATGGGAGGAGCGTATGACAATTCGTGCAGTGGTTTTTGACTTCGGCGGTGTCCTGTTCGACTGGAGCCCGCAGCACCTGTACCGCAAGCTGATTGCCGATGATCACGAGCGGCAATGGTTTCTCGAGAATATCTGCACCCAGGCCTGGAACACCGAGCAGGACGCTGGTCGCTCCTTGGCCGAAGGTACCCGCAGCCTGATCGAGCAGCACCCAGATCATGAACGACTGATCCAGGCCTATTACGACCGTTGGCACGAAATGCTGCGTGGCCCATTGACGGAAGGCGTGGCGATCCTCAAGGCGCTGCACCAAGCCGATATGCCGTTGTTTGGGCTCACCAACTGGTCGGCGGAAACCTTTCCTTATGCGCGGGCCAACTACCCTTTCCTGCAGTGCTTTCGCGATATCGTGGTGTCTGGCGAGCTGAAACTGATCAAGCCTGATGCGGCAATCTACGACGCCAGTCTCAGTCAGGTACGCGGCCACCTGCCGGACATCCAGCCCTCTGAAGTGGTATTTATCGATGATGTTGCCGGCAATATCGAGGCGGCCATCGCCCTCGGCTGGCAGGGGATCCACCACGTGTCGGCCGAAGGTACCGCCGCGCAATTGCGAGCGTTGGGCGTGAGCTTCTAGCGCGCCCACTTTTCCATGGCGAAATCCACGAAGGCGCGCAGTTTGGGCAGGCGATAACGGTCCTGGCCGTAGAGTAGGTGCATGGGGCGGCTGGGGAGTCGATAGGCAGTGAGCAAGGCCACCAGCTTGCCGCTTTCCAGGTCCGGTTGTACCAGGGCGTCGGCCAGCATGATGATGCCCATGCCGTTGACGGCCGCCTGGCGTAAGCCTTGCGAGCTGTTGATGGTCAATGAGCCGGACACCGGGACCTCGACCTCGCCGCCCTCGCCGGTCATTCGCCACAGTTTGTCGGCGTCGCGCCAGTTGTCACTTGCCGGGTAGGCAAACGCCAGGCAGTCGTGGTGCTGCAGCTCATCGGGCGTTTGCGGCGTGCCCCGTCGTGCCAGGTATTCAGGTGACGCGCAGAGTGTGAGGGTGTAGTCCTGCATTGGCCGGGCGATCAGGCTGGAGGTTTCCAGTTCACCAAGACGGATCGCCACGTCGAAGCCGCTGTCGACCAAGTCCATCCGCTCATTGCTCAGCACCACGTACAGGTTGATCAGTGGGTAGCGCCGGGAAAATTCGCTCAAGGCCGGTGTCAGGCGTTCGGTGCCGAACACGGGGGGCGCAGTGATGCGCAGATTGCCTTTGGGGATATCGCTGTGGGCTTGCTCGGCAAGTTGTTCGGAGTCGGCCACCAACCCCAGCACTTCCAGACAGCGCTGGTAATACTGCCCGCCGAATTCCGTGAGGCTTTGTTTGCGCGTGGTGCGTTTGAGCAGGCTCACGCCCAGGCGCTGCTCCAAGGCACGCAGATGGTTGCCGACCATGGTGGTGGACATCCCACAGGCCTGGGCTGCGGCCGTCATGCTGCCGGTCTCGACCACCTTCACGTACACCGACATTGCCTGGAATAGATCCATTATCAAGCCTTGATTTAAAGTCATTGCAGGAATGTGCAGTTTATCCAGCCGAGGTGGCTAACGATACTGCAGCCATCACTACGATGCACTGGAGCCCGCACCATGACCGCCGCCTGCCTGATGACCACTTATCAACCCTTGGCACTGAGCTTCACGCGCGGCCTGGGCACGCGACTCTGGGACCAGCAGGGCCGCGAATACCTGGACGCGGTCGCCGGCGTGGCAGTGACCAATGTCGGCCATTCGCACCCCCGGCTGGTGACGGCGATCAGCGAGCAGGCTGGGCTCTTGCTGCACACCTCCAACCTCTACAGCATCGACTGGCAACAACGGCTGGCCCAGCGCCTCTCTCAGTTGTCAGGCCTGGACCGCGCCTTCTTCAATAATTCCGGTGCTGAAGCCAATGAGACAGCGCTCAAGCTGGCGCGCCTGCATGGCTGGAAAAAGGGCATCGAAGAGCCGTTGGTGGTGGTGATGGAGAACGCCTTTCATGGCCGTACCCTCGGCACCATGGCCGCGAGCGATGGCCCCTCGGTGCGGCTGGGCTTCCAGCGGTTGCCGGGGGATTTTCTCAAGGTGCGCTTTGGTGATCTGGCGGCATTGGAAGCGATCACAAAGGCATTTGGCCCGCGCATTGCAGCGGTGCTGCTGGAGCCGATCCAGGGGGAAAGTGGCGTACTGCCTGCACCACCGGGTTACCTGCGAGCCCTGCGCGACCACTGCACAGGCCATGGCTGGCTGATGATGCTGGACGAAATCCAGACCGGCATCGGCCGCACTGGCACCTGGTTCGCCTTCCAGCATGAAGGCATCGTCCCGGACGTGATGACCCTGGCCAAAGGCCTGGGCAATGGTGTGCCGATCGGCGCGTGCCTGGCTCGGTCCGCGGTGGCCCAACTGTTCACGCCGGGCAGTCATGGCAGCACCTTTGGTGGCAACCCGTTGGCGTGTCGTGTGGGGTGCACCGTGCTGGACATCATCGAGGAGCAAGGTTTGCTACAGAACGCCGCGCAACAGGGCGAGCGCCTGCTGGCGCGGTTGCGCGTGGAGTTGAGTGAACATCCGCAGGTCCTGGCGATTCGTGGCCAGGGGCTGATGATCGGCATCGAGTTGGCCAGCCCCTACCGTGACCTGGCTCAGCGCGCGGCCCAGGAACACGGGCTGCTGATCAACGTCACGCGGGGCAAAATCATTCGCTTGCTGCCGCCGCTGACCCTGGATGCAAAAGAGGTCGAGATGATCGTGCGGGCCATTACTCGGTTGCTGGCGTAGGGCCGTTGAGCCATTCCTGGTTCAGGGTCTCGGTATCGCCCAGGTATTCCAACAGCCAGGCCATGGCCGGGGACAGCTTGTTCTGCGCCCGGGCCACACACGACGGGCTGGCCGGAAACGGCCGGCTCAATTGCAGTGCCACCAACTCACCGCGCTCGACCCACGGCAACACTTGATGCGCCGGCGCCATGCCGACGCACAGGCCGTCGCGCAGGCAATCGATGGCAGAAGCCCAATTGGGCACCACCAGGCGTCGCTGGTTATCCAATGTCCACGTGTCGCGCTTGGGCAGGTTGCGCGAGGTGTCGGTCATGCACAGCGAGGCGAAAGGGCGTAGTTGATCGTCACTCAGTAACCCTTCGACGCTGGCCAGCGGGTGTCGCGCGCTGACCACGCACAGCCAGTTCAACAAGCCCATGTCGCGGAAAGTGAAGTGACTGGCCACCGGCACGGCGCTGGTCGCGCCGATCACAATCTCGGTGCGTTCATCGGCCAGGGCATCCCATACGCCGTTGTACACCTCGTACTCCAGCAACAGCTCGACCTCAGGAAATTGTCGATAGAAGTCCAGCACCAACTGCCGACAGCGCTGAGGTTTGACGATGGAATCCACGGCCACCTTCAACTGGCCGCTCCAGCCGTTGGCGACCTGCTGGCATAGGCGTCGGGTGCCGAGCATTTTTTTCATCACGCCACGGGCTTCGTCGATAAACAGGCGGCCAGCGGGCGTCAGTTCCACATCCCGGTGGCGCCGCACAAATAGCGGCACTGCCAACCATTCTTCCAGCTGGCGCACGGTATAGCTGACGGCTGACGGCACGCGATGCAGTTCCTGAGCGGCGGCGCTGAAACTGCCATGGCGCGCCACGGCATCGACCACATCCAGGGAATATTCTGACCACATGGTAGCTGCCTTCAAATTTATTGATAAGAGTGTCCAATTATTATCGCTTCACACAGAAACTGTCAGCTTCATAATGGGCGCCAGTCAGCAAATAGTTTGATGGCAGGATTAACAAGGCTTCAATGAAAAATTCTTTTGGTTTCACTTGGTATCTGGCGGGGCTGAGCATGCTCGGTTACCTCGCCATGGACATGTATCTGCCGGCGTTCGGCGCCATGGGCGAACAGTTGCATATCGGCGCAGGCGCGGTAGGCGCCAGCTTGAGTATTTTCCTCGCCGGCTTTGCCGTGGGGCAGTTGTTGTGGGGGCCATTGTCCGACCGCCTGGGGCGCAAGCCCGTCCTGCTCGCCGGCCTGAGCCTGTTTGTGCTGGGCTGCGCGGGGATGTTCTGGGTCGAGACCGCGCCGCAATTGCTGGCGCTGCGTTTTGTCCAGGCGATTGGCGTGTGTTCCGCCGCCGTCAGTTGGCAGGCGTTGGTGATCGACCGCTACCCGGCCGACAAGGCTCATCGTGTGTTCGCCAGCATTATGCCGCTGATGTCGTTGTCGCCAGCGTTGGCGCCTTTGCTGGGCGCGATGGTGCTGAATCACTTGGGTTGGCAGGCGATCTTTGGCGTATTGCTGGGCGTCTCATTGCTGTTGCTGCTACCGACATTGTCTCTGCGCACCACGGCGAAACGTCCGGCAGAGGCGGGTGAGCGTTCGCACCTCGGTTATGGGCAGTTACTGACGTCTCGCGTGTTTACCGGCAACGTCATGATCTTCGCCGCCTGCTCGGCCAGTTTCTTCGCCTGGCTGACGGCTTCGCCCTTCATCCTGGGCGACATGGGCTACAGCCCGAATGATATTGGCCTGAGCTACGTATTGCCGACATTGGCCTTCCTGGTCGGTGGCTACAGTTGCCGCAGCGCCTTGCAGCACTTCCAGGGCAAGACGCTGTTGCCCTGGTTGTTGCTGGCATATTGCATCAGCATGCTGGCGTTGTACTTGGTTGCCACGCTGACGGTGCCGACCCTCACCACGTTGCTGATTCCATTCTGCCTGATGGCGCTGGTCAACGGTGCCAGTTACCCCATCGTCGTGGCGAATGCGCTGATGCCGTTTGCGGAAAATTCCGGCAAGGCGGCGGCATTGCAAAACACCCTGCAACTGGGCCTGTGTTTCCTCAGCAGCCTGCTGGTGTCGTCGATGATCGAGCAACCGCTGCTGATCACCGTGATCGTGATGCTGGCGACCGCGCCACTGGCGGTGTTGGGTTACTGGCTGGCGCGGCCGAAAGCCGGTGATTCGGAACTGGCGACCGCCTAGAACGTCACTTCCAGGTTCACCGTCGGCGTCGATGTGCGGCTACCCCGGCCGCCATCCACGCCGAACTTGTTATGCCAATACTCGTAGCCCACCCCCAGGTAGAGGTTTGGCTTGACGCTTTTGCCCGGTCGCACCGCCACCATCAGCGCGGTGCGCATCAGGGCCTCGGGCGCGGTATCGCGCCCGTGGTAGTCCTCGCCTTTTTCCCCGACGTAATTGATGAAACCCTGGAATTTCGCCGCATGGTTGGCGATTTCGAAGGGGCGCATCCACGTCAGGTTGAGCATGTAGGTGTCGTCAAACGTGTGGTTCGACTCCTTCGCGCCGGGGATGCCGGTGTGGTTCCTTTCCTTGTAGTACATCAGGCTCAGGTCGAGAACGCCGACGGTGTTGAACTTCAGTGTCGGGCCAATCACCAGTGCGCGTTTCTTGGCTGAGGCGAAGTTGTTGTTACGGTTGGCGTCAAAACCCAGGGTCAGCGCGTAATCCTTGACCAGGCCGGTGCCCAACGGCATATCGAACACCCGCGACGCATACAGTTGGTGGCGGTACACCGCGTACACCTCACTCCCGCCATGATCAGTCCCCTTGCGCGGGTCACGGCTGTCGGACAGGAACACATCGAGGTTGAGGAAATTGCTGCCGTACTGGTAGCCGCTGGCGTGGGTGAAGCTGTAGATGCGCTTGCTGAATTCGTCGGGGTTATTCGGATTGGTGAACTGCTGGCCGTAGCGAAATCCTACGCTGTTGTTCATCCATTCCACTGCGACGGCCTCCCCGCCGCCGAGCAGGGTGATTGCGACGGTTGCGCCCTGTAGTGCCTTTTTCATTGTTCTGGGTCCTTTGGCGTTCTGGCTCATCACGGCCGGATTGTTTTTGTAACGCCGATGGAGGGTAACTTGTTCGATTGATTGTATACAACTCTATGGACATCCAGTCCAAACATTGCATACAGTGGCCGCACAACAAAAACAGAGAACCCCTCACCATGACTATCCCGAAGGCGTCACCGCAGCGGCCAGAAGATGAGAATCTCGGCGTCGCCGCCAACATGGCTTACGGCCTGCAACATGTGCTCACGATGTATGGCGGCATTGTTGCGGTGCCCCTGATTGTCGGCCAGGCGGCCGGGTTGTCCCCGGCGGATATCGGCCTGCTGATCGCCGCGTCGCTGTTTGCCGGTGGCTTGGCCACGTTGTTACAGACCTTGGGTCTGCCGTTTTTTGGCTGTCAGTTGCCGCTGGTGCAGGGCGTGTCGTTTGCCGGTGTGGCAACCATGGTGGCGATTGTCGGCAGTGATGGCGCCGGCGGGGTGCCGGCGATTCTCGGGGCGGTGATGGCCGCGTCGTTTATCGGGTTGCTGATAACCCCGGTGTTTTCACGGATCACTAAGTTCTTCCCGCCGCTGGTGACGGGCATCGTGATCACGACCATCGGCCTGACCCTGATGCCCGTTGCGGCGCGCTGGGCAATGGGCGGCAACAGTCGCGCGGCGGATTTTGGCAGCATGTCCAACATCGGCCTGGCGGCGCTGACCCTGGTGCTGGTGTTGCTGCTGAGCAAGATCGGCAGCGCGACTATCTCGCGTCTGTCGATTTTGCTGGCGATGGTCATCGGCACGGTGATTGCGGTATTCCTTGGCATGGCCGACTTCTCCGGCGTGACCCAGGGTCCGATGTTCGGTTTCCCTACACCATTCCATTTCGGCATGCCAACCTTCCATGTCGCCGCGATCATTTCCATGTGCATCGTGGTGATGGTGACCCTGGTCGAAACCTCGGCGGACATCCTGGCGGTGGGCGAGATCATCGACACCAAGGTCGATTCGAAACGCCTGGGCAACGGCCTGCGCGCCGATATGCTGTCGAGCATGTTTGCGCCGATCTTCGGCTCATTTACCCAAAGCGCCTTCGCCCAGAACGTCGGCCTGGTGGCGGTGACCGGGGTCAAGAGCCGCTTTGTGGTAGCCACGGGCGGGCTGTTCCTGGTAATTCTCGGCTTGTTGCCCTTCATGGGCAGGGTGATCGCGGCGGTGCCGACTTCCGTGTTGGGCGGGGCCGGGATTGTGCTGTTCGGTACCGTGGCGGCCAGTGGCATCCGCACGCTGTCGAAGGTGGATTACCGCAACAACATGAACCTGATCATCGTGGCCACTTCCATCGGTTTTGGCATGATTCCGATTGCGGCACCGAGCTTCTATGATCACTTCCCGACCTGGTTCGCGACCATTTTCCATTCGGGCATCAGTTCGTCGGCGATCATGGCGATCCTGCTGAACCTGGCATTCAACCACTTCACCGCCGGTAACTCAGACCAGCAGTCGGTGTTTGTGGCGGGGACCGAGCGTAGCCTGTGCTTCCGTGATGTGTCGGAACTGCGCGATGGGGATTACTTCAAAGGCGGCAAGTTGTTTGATGCCGAAGGGCGGGAGATTCCGCTGGTGCCGGATGCCCCGAAAAGGGCAACCAAAGCTGAGGCTACCGAGGTCTGAAGTAAGTAAGGGGGGCTGACCTGCCAGCCCCCATACTGATTCAGCCAGCCTTGAGTACGTTGTACTTCGCTGAACACACCTCATCCAAAAACTTCACCACAGTCCCCATGCACGCCTGGCGTTCTTCCACATGGGGCATGTGGCTGGAGTCTTCAAACAGCGCCCATCGCACATCGGCGATTTCATCCAGGAACGGCTTGACCACCAGCGGCGTGGCCTCGTCGTGTCGGCCGGAGATCACCAGCGTCGGCACATTGATCGCCGACAGACGGCCCGTGGACTTCCAGTCTTTCAAGCTGCCGATCACATGGAATTCGGTCGGGCCGCTCATGGCGTGGTACACCGTCGGGTCTGCATCGACTGCGGCAAATGTGCGCGCTACTTCCTCTGGCCACGGGATGACTCGGCACACGTGCTGGTCATAAAACACCCGTGATGCAGCGAGGTATTCCGGGTCCTGGTAGGTGCCGGCGGCTTCATGTTTGAGCAGGGTTTGATGCACACCTTCCGGCAACAATTTGCGCAGTCGGTTGGCTTCGCTGACCCAGGTGCGCATGCAGGTGGGAGAGTTGGCGGGGATGAACGCGCGCAGGCCCTTGGGTTGCAGAATCGCATGTTCACTGCCGAGCATGCCGCCCCAGGATTGGCCGAGGATCGCGTAGTTATCGCTGATCTGCAGGTGGTCCAGCAGGTTGTTGAGTTCTTCGAGGAACAGGCCCACGGTCCAGAAGGACGGGTCTTTTTTGGGGAGATGAGTGGAGCGGCCGTTGCCCAGCTGATCGTAGTGGATCACGGCATGGCCGCTGGCGGCGACGTCCTTGAAGGCGTCGACATAATCGTGGGTGCATCCGGGGCCGCCGTGGATAACCACCATGGGAGTGCGGCCGCTCGACAAGTCACCGGTGACGCGGTACCAGGTTTGGTAGGCGCCAAACGCCGCATACCCTTCGCGGATTTTTTCGATGAATTCCATTTCGTACCCTGCTCTGAAAAAAGGATCAGGGACACGATAATGCGTGGGCGAAATTTAAGTAACTAGCAAAACAGCTAGGTTTTGCCCACCGGTCAGTCTTCGAGCAGGCGGTAATGGGTGGCGCGCACCACCGCCTGCACGCGATTCTTGGCCCCCAGCTTGTGCATCGCCGAGGCCAGGTGCAAGGTAACCACCGCCAGCGAGCGGCTCAATTGCGTGGCGATTTCGGCAGCGGTCAGCCCGTCGGCGGCCCATTTGAGGCACTCGCGCTCGCGTTTGGTCAGGTGAATATGCGGATAAGTGCGCAGCTCCTTGCTGAACAGCGGGTAGGCCGCTTCCTGCAAGGCATGGGAAATCAGGCTGAAATCCGACAGGGTCTGCTGCGCATCCTTCAACACGGTGCGGGCGTTGCCGGTGCGCAGTCCGGTCAGCGAAGCGAAGCCGCCACGGGGCAGGTGGATCGGCACGCTGACGCCGCAGGTCAATTGCTGGTCGTGCAAGTAGGACGAAACCGGCGCGTGGCAGGGATCGATGATCTTTTGCAGTGGGGTATCGGCCTTGACGTCGTAGGACCACACGAACGGTGACACCGTGCTCAGGGCCAGATGTTGCACCGGGTCGATCTGGTAGAACCCTTCGCTGCACCACAGGGCATGCCAGTCAGGCGGGGTATTGCGCAGAGCGAGCACCGAGGGCGTGATCAATGCGCCGTCCTGGTCCATCGGCACCGGGGTGTAGTCATACACCAATGCATCGAAGCCCAACTGCTGGGCGAGGACAAAGGTATTGTCCATCTGCTCGTCCAGGCTCCTGCCCGGCATCAGACGGTGATTTAACGCAGTCAGCTTGGCCAGCATCCGTTCGGCTCCCGAATTCATTTGAATCTCGACTTGCGGCAAGTAGAATGCCACGCCCCGGCGAAGGACTGCCAGGCCAAACCTATAAGAAATACTAGGTTATGGACGCACGGCATCCTCGGTAGTGTTGGCCTGATAAACGGCCGCTACCTGCCAGGCCGATACAACACAAGGAATGTATGCATGTGGCGTGAAATTGCCCCCGACCAGCAGTACAACGTGCAAGTCGACGGCCATAACCTCGTGGTCTACAGCTTTGGCGAAGGCGATGAGGTGCTGTTGTGCCTCAACGGCGGGCCAGGCCTGCCGTGTGACTACTTGCGCGACGCCCATGGCTGGCTCAAAGAGCATAACCTGCGAGTGGTTGCATTCGACCAGCTTGGCACGGGCGCATCAGCCAGACCCACCGACGTTTCGCTGTGGGAAATCCGCCGTTATGTCGAAGAAGTCGAAACCGTGCGTCAGGCCCTGGATCTGGGCCGCGTGCACCTGCTCGGGCATTCCTGGGGCGGCTGGCTCGGTATCGAATACGCTATCCATTACCCCGACGCGCTGAAAAGCCTGATCCTGGAAAACACCGTGGGCGACATTCCGCACCTGTCCCAGGAACTGGAGCGCCTGCGCGGCGCCCTCGGCAGCGAAACTGTGGCGATGATGCAGCGCCACGAAGCCATGGGCACCCTGGACCACCCGCAGTACCAGGCGGCGATTACCTTGCTCAACTATCGTCACGTGTGCCGCCTGGATGAGTGGCCCGCGCCGGTCAAACGCTCGCTCGACGACTGGAACATGGGTCCCTACGAAACCATGCAAGGTCCCAACGAATTCCTCTACATCGGCAACCTCAAGGACTGGAACCGCATCCCCGAGATGGCCGAGTTCAAGATGCCGATCCTGATCACCACCGGCCAGCATGACGAACTCACCCCGGCCTGCGCCATGCGCATGAAAATGGCAGCCCGGCACGCCGAACTGCACGTTTTCCCCAACAGCAGCCATATGCCGTTTTATGAGGAGCCCCAGGCATATTTTACGGTGCTGCTGGACTTTCTCTCGCGTCATCGAGGCTGACGGATGAACCTGGCGCGCTACCGTTTTGTGCTGTCCCGACCGCTGCAATTGCTGCCGGTGCTGTTTGGCATCAGCCTGATCACCTTTGTGCTGGTGCGCTCGATTCCCGGCGACCCGGCGCGTGCGCTGCTGGGCTCGCGCAGCACACCGGACGCCTTGCTGAAGATCCGTGCCCAGTACGGCCTCGACCAGCCGTTGTGGCTGCAATATTTCTACTTTCTGAAGAACCTGCTCAAGGGCGACCTCGGCCAATCGCTGCTGTACAAGGTCGATGCGCTCAAGCTGATCGTCACGCGCATTGAACCCACGCTGGTGCTGGTACTCGGCAGTGTGCTGCTGGCGCTGTTGATCGCGGTGCCGTTGGCGACCTTGGCCGCGCGCAACAAGGGCGGCTGGGCGGATAACCTGATTCGTGTCTTCACCACCGTCGGCCTGGGCATGCCGGCGTTCTGGCTGGGGTTGATGTTGATCCTGTTGCTGAGTGTGCAGTGGGGTTTGTTTCCGGTGTCGGGCTATGGCCGCACCTGGCTGGACAAGGCGCACCACATGGTTTTGCCCTGCCTGACGATTGCCCTGGCGCTGTCGGCGGTGCTGGTGCGCAACCTGCGGGCGAGCATGTTGATGGAATTGCAGGCCGACCATGTGACCGCCGCCCGGGCACGTGGATTGTCGGAAGCCGAGGTGTTTCGTCGCCATGTGTTGCCCAATTCCCTGGTGCCGGCGGTCAACCTGCTGGCGGTCAATATCGGCTGGCTGATCAGCGGCACGGTGGTGATCGAAAGCCTGTTCGCCATCCCCGGCATCGGCCAATTGCTGGTGCGTGGGATCTTCACCCGCGATTACATGGTGGTGCAGGGCGTGGCCATGGTGCTGGCCTGCGCGACAGTGATCGTCAACTTCATCGCTGACGTAGCGACGGTGGCCCTTGACCCACGGGTGAAGATGCAATGAGCAGCCGCCCGTTGGTTGCCCCGTGGCGTTTGCGCCTGCGCTTTGGCTTTCGCAATGGCCGGCTGACGGCGGCGTGGGGCTTGCTGATTCTGCTGGCGTGGCTGGTGCTTGCGCTGTTTGCACCGTGGATCGCACCCTACGACCCGATTGCGCAGAACACGGATTTCAGTTTGCTCGGACCCAGCCTGGCTCATCCGTTCGGTACGGATAACTATGGTCGGGACATCCTTTCGAGGGTGATCTGGGGCGCACGCATTGACCTGCAACTGGCCATCGTCGGGGTGATTTTCCCGTTCATGATCGGCACCTTCATTGGCGCGGTCTCCGGATACATCGGCGGGCGTTTTGACAGTGTCTGCATGCGTGTGATCGATGTGATCCTGGCATTCCCGTTCCTGGTGCTGATGCTGGCGATCATGGCCATCCTCGGTCCAGGCTTGAAGAGTTTCTATATCGCCATGGCGCTGGTGGGCTGGGTGTCCTACGCCCGGCTGATCCGCTCACAGATCCTGGTGCTCAAGGAAAGCGACTTTGCCCTGGCCGCCAAGAGCCTGGGCTTTGGCCATGGGCGGATTCTGTTCCGGCACCTGTTGCCCAATGCGATGTTCGGCTCCATCGTGTTTTCCATGTCGGACGCGGTATTGGTGTTGCTCAATGGCGCCGCCGTGAGTTACCTGGGCCTGGGCGTGCAACCGCCGACCGCCGAATGGGGCACGATGGTGGCCGAAGGGCAGGCCTTCATCACCACCGCCTGGTGGATCTGCACCTTTCCGGGGCTGGCCATCGTGACCTTGGCCATGGGCTTCAGCCTGCTCGCTGATGGCGTGGCGCAAGTGCTGGGGGATCGTTCATGAGCCTGTTGCAGGTGCGCGACCTCAGTGTGATCGCCAATAACGCCGGGCGGGATGTGACCCTGGTTGATCGCGTGTCCTTCGATCTGGCCGAGGGCGAGATCCTCGGCCTGGTCGGGGAAAGCGGTTCGGGCAAGACCATGGCCTGTCGCGGCCTGATGCGCTTGTTGCCTTCCCCCAATCTGCGGGTGCAAGGCGGTGCCGTAAGGCTGGCCGGCCAGGATCTATTGTCACTGGATGACGCCGGCATGCGTGCCGTGCGCGGCGGTCAGTTGGGCATGATCTTCCAGAACCCCAGCAGCCACCTCGACCCCTTGATGCGCATCGGTGAGCAGATTGCCGAGGGTATTCGCCTGCACCAAGGCGCCTCGAAAAAAGATGCGCGGCTGCAAGCTATCGACGTGCTGCGCCAAGTGGGCATCCCTGATCCCCAGGCGCGGGTCGACAACTACCCCCACGAGTTTTCCGGCGGCATGCGCCAGCGCGCGATGATCGCCGTGGCCCTGGGCTGCAACCCGAAAGTGCTAATCGCCGACGAACCCACCACCGCCCTGGATGTGACGGTGCAAGCGCAAATCCTGCGGCTGCTGCTGGAACTGCGTGACCGGCGCGGCCTGTCGATCATCATGATCACCCACGACCTCGGCGTGGTCGCGCAAACCTGCGACGCCATAGCCGTGATGTACGCCGGGCGCCTGTGTGAGCACGGCAGCAAATATGATTTGCTGGCGCATCCGCAGCATCCTTACACCGCAGGCTTGATTGAATGCCAACCTGCCCACAGCAGCGGACACGCCTTGCTGCGCACAATTGCTGGACAGCCGCCGTTGCTGGACGCATTGCCCGCCGGCTGCCGCTTCAACCCGCGTTGCCCACAGGTCGGCACCTTGTGCACCGAGGCGCTGCCGGAAGGCGCGCGAGTCGCCTGTCATTACCCGTTGGGAGTGCGCCCATGAGCCTGCTGCAGATCAAGGACCTTGAGGTGAAGTTTGCCGCATCTGGCACCGGTTTGTTCGGCTTGAACAAACAGTGGGTGAGGGCGGTGAACGGCGTATCGCTGAACCTGGCGGCGGGTGAAACCCTGGGGTTGGTCGGTGAGTCCGGCAGCGGCAAAAGCACCCTGGGTCGCGCCATCCTGCACCTCAACCCGATCAGCGCCGGGCAGGTGTTGTTTGATGGCATCGACATGGCTCACGGTAGTGCCATCGACATCACTCGGCTGCGCCATGAAACCGCAATGATCTTCCAGGACCCGTATGCCGCGCTGAATCCGCGCCACACCATCGGCGAGACGATTGCCGAAGTGTTGCGGGTGCAGCGCAAGGTCACGCCGGAGCAGGTTCCGGCGCGCGTGAATGAACTGCTTGACCTGGTCGGCCTGCGCCCCGAACTGGCCAACCGCAAACCCGGCTCCCTCAGCGGCGGGCAATGCCAGCGGGTCGGCATTGCCCGGGCACTGGCGGTGGAGCCACGGCTGATCATCGCTGATGAGTGTGTGGCGGCGCTGGATGTGTCGATTCAGGGCCAGATCATCAACCTGTTGCTGGAACTGCAACAGCGCATGAACCTGGCGATCCTGTTCATCGCCCATGACCTGGCCATCGTGCGTCGCCTGTGCGACCGCGTGGCGGTGATGTACCTGGGCAAAATCGTCGAGGAGGGCCCAGTGGAGGCGGTCTTTACCGCGCCACGTCACCCGTACACGGCAGCGTTGATCCAGGCGATTCCCGAGATCGATCCCCATCGGCCATTGCCTACCGAACCCTTGCCGGGTGAACCACCGAGCCCGCTGAATTTGCCTACAGGCTGCGCCTTCCACCCGCGTTGCCGGCATGCCCGAGCCTTGTGTTCCGTGGTGTTGCCGCCGACGCATTTCCTGCACGAGCATCGGTACAGTTGCGTGCTTGAAGAACCTTTGTTTTGACCCCCTGCCATTCATTAACAAGGAGTTGTGATATGCAATCGCGCCACTTGAAGTTGCTCGCCGCCGCTACATTGACCGCATGGTCCCTCACTGCCGGGCTGGCCCACGCCGCCGGCGTGCTGACCATCGGCTGCCGTGAAGACAGCACCACGTTCGACCCGATCAAAAGCGCGCAAAACCGCGACACCTGGGTTTTCGCCAACGTCTACGACACCCTGGTACGCGTCGACAACCTGGGCACCAAGATGGAGCCGGGCCTGGCCGAAAGCTGGGACATTTCCAAGGATGGCTTGACCTACACCTTCAAACTGCGTGATGCGAAGTTTTCCGACGGCTCGGCGATCACCGCTGAGGACGCCGCGTTCAGCCTGTTGCGCATCCGCGACAATAAGGCCTCGCTGTGGGCCGATCCGTTCAACTTGATCAACACGGCCAAGGCGGCTGATCCGAAAACCCTGGTGGTCACCCTGAAGACGCCGGCGGTAGCCTTCCTCTCGCAATTGGCGTCGCCAACGGTGTCGATCCTGTCGGAAAAAGCCATGACCAAGATGGGTGAAGACGCCTACTCGGAAAATCCGGTGACTTCCGGCGCGTTTACCGTGGACGAGTGGCGCAAGGGTGATCGGGTGATCCTCAAGAAGAACCCGAACTTCTGGCAGGCCAAAAACGTGAGCCTGGATGGCGTGGAGTGGGTCTCCGTGACCGACGACAACACGCGCATGCGCATGGTGCAGAACAACGAGCTGGACACGGCGATCTTCGTACCCTTCTCGCGGGTCGAGGAGCTGAAGAAAGACAAGAACGTGGTTATTCACGCCGATCCGTCCACCCGTGAAGACCATCTGCTGATCAACCACGAGCACGGCCTGCTGGCCAAGCCGGAAGTGCGTCAGGCGCTGGACATGGCCATCGACAAACAATCGCTGGTGAAGACCGCCACTTACGGTCAAGGCACCGTGGCTTATTCCTACATTCCAAAGGGCTCGCTGTACCACTACGCCAACAACCTGCAACGCCCGTACGACCCGACCGCCGCCAAGAAGCTGCTGGAGCAGGCCGGCGCCAAGGACTTGAAGCTCAACTACGTGGTCAACGCCGGCAATGAAGCCGACGAGCAGATTGCGGTGATCATCAAGGACCAACTGGCCAAGGTCGGTGTGACGGCCAACCTGCAAAAGGTCGACCCGACCCAGAGCTGGCAGATGCTGGTGGACGGTGAGTACGATATTTCGGTGATGTACTGGACCAACGACATCCTTGACCCGGACCAGAAGACCACCTTCGTGCTGGGCCACGACACCAACCAGAACTACATGACCCGCTACAAGAACGACAAGGTCAAGGCGCTGGTGTCACAGGCGCGCATCGAGGCGGACCCGGCCAAGCGCGAGCAGATGTATGTCGAGCTGCAGAAACTGGCGAAACAGGACGTGAACTGGATCGACTTGTACTACAGCCCGTACATCAACATCTCACGCAAGAACGTGAGCAACTTCCTGCAAAACCCACTGGGGCGTTTCACCCTTGAGGAAGTGGTGAAAAACTAAGATCCAGAGAGCACTGCATACAAATGTGGGAGCGGGCTTGCTCGCGAAAGCGGTACATCAGTCAGTAATTTTTGACTCACACTCCGCTTTCGCGAGCAAGCCCGCTCCCACATTTATTTCTCTTGCGTACCTGTTATTGCGCGTCGAACGCCTGGCCATTGATGCCGGCACTGTCCGGCCCCATCAGGTACAGGTACACCGGCATGATCTCTTCCGGAGCAGGCCGCTCCATCGGGTTTTCCCCTGGATACGCCTGGGCGCGCATGCTGGTGCGCGTGCCACCGGGGTTGATACTGTTGGAGCGTACCGCGGCCACATCCTCAAGCTCATCGGCCAGGGTTTGCATCAAGCCCTCAGTCGCAAACTTCGACACGCCATAGGCGCCCCAGTAAGCCCGACCCTTGCGCCCAACGCTGCTGGAGGTGAACACCACCGACGCATCCTGGGACAGCTTGAGCAGCGGCAACAAAGTGCTGGTCAGCATGAACATCGCGTTGACGTTCACGTGCATCACCCGCATGAAATTCTCACCGGACAACTGCTCGATCGGCGTACGTGGGCCGATGATCGAGGCGTTGTGCAGCAGGCCGTCGAGGTGGCCGAATTCCTTTTCGATCATCGCGGCCAGCTCATCGTATTGATGGGGCAGGGCGGTCTCCAGGTTGAACGGGATCACCACCGGTTGCGGCTGGCCTGCGGCTTCGATTTCGTCATACACCTGGGCCAGGTTGGCTTCGGTCTTGCCCAGCAACAGCACGGTGGCGCCGTGGGCGGCGTAGGTTTTTGCCGCCGCCGCGCCAATCCCGCGACCGGCGCCGGTCACCAGGATCACCCGGCCTTTGAGCAGTTCTGGACGTGCAGAGTAATCAAACATAAACAACCTCGACAGAATTCACAGAAGATCCATTTCGCCCATCAGCAACTGCACAGCGCGTTATCCAGCACCTTGCGCAGTTCCAGCGGGTGATCCACCACCACATCGGCGCCCCAGTGGCGCGGGTTGTCGTCCGGGTGGATATAGCCGTAGGTGACCGCTGCGGTGCGGGTGCCGGCGTCGCGGCCGGACTCGATATCGCGCAGGTCATCGCCCACGAACAGTACGCTGGCCGGGTCCAGGTCGAGCATCTTGCACGCCAGGATCATCGGCTCCGGGTCCGGCTTGCTGTTCTTCACGTGATCCGGGCAGATCAGCAGCGCCGAGCGCTCGGCCAGGCCCAACTGCTGCATGATCGGTTCGGCAAAACGCAGGGGTTTGTTGGTGACTACGCCCCAGACCAGCTTGGACTTCTCGATGTCTTCCAGCAGCTCGGCCATGCCGTCGAACAGTTTGCTGTGGACCGCGCAGCCTTTGAGGTAGCGCTCGAGGAATTCCTGGCGCAGCTCCTCAAAGCCTGGGGATTCCGGGTCCATGGAAAAGGTCACGGCCACCATCGCCTTCGCTCCGCCGGAAATTTCATCGCGGATGTGCTGCGGGTTGATCGGCGCCAGGTCGCGGTCGGCACGCATGGCCTGGCAGATGGCGATAAAGTCCGGCGCGGTATCCAGCAGGGTACCGTCCATGTCGAAGAGAACCGCTCGCAACTTCACAGGCTCACTCCTCGCGCAGGGTCTGGATCATGTAGTTGACGTCAACGTCGTTGGCCAGCTTGTAATGCTTGGTCAGCGGGTTGTAGGTCAGGCCGATGATGTCCTTGACGGTCAGCCCGGCCTGGCGGCTCCAGGCGCCCAGCTCGGACGGGCGGATGAATTTCTTGAAGTCATGGGTGCCACGCGGCAGCAGCTTCATGATGTATTCGGCGCCGATGATCGCGAACAGGTAGGCCTTGGGGTTGCGGTTGATAGTGGAGAAGAACACCTGGCCACCCGGCTTGACCATGCGGTAGCAGGCGCGGATCACCGAGGACGGGTCCGGCACGTGTTCGAGCATTTCCAGGCAGGTGACCACGTCGAACTGCTCGGGCATTTCTTCGGCCAGGGCCTCGGCGGTGATCTGGCGGTATTCCACGCTCACGCCGGATTCCAGTTGATGCAGTTGGGCCACGGCCAAGGGCGCTTCGCCCATGTCGATGCCCATCACGGTGGCGCCGCGCTGGGCCATGGCTTCGCTGAGGATGCCGCCGCCGCAGCCCACGTCCAGCACCTTCTTGCCGGCCAGGTTGACGCGTTCGTCAATCCAGTTGACCCGCAGCGGGTTGATGTCGTGCAGCGGCTTGAACTCGCTCTCGCGGTCCCACCAGCGGTGGGCCAGGGCTTCGAACTTGGCGATTTCGGCGTGGTCGACGTTGCTCATGGTGAATCCTCTAAATCTGATAAATCGTTGAGTCAGTCTTGAACACAGGGGTTCAAAACCTTCGTTATTCGTGGTGCCCGCTGATGCGTTGGCCCCAGGCAATGGCCGTGGCGGTCAACTGTTGTTCATCCATGCGGGTCAATTGCCGGTCGTCGAGCAACTGCTTGCCGGCGACCCAAAGGTGTTTCACGCAATCGCGTCCGGTGGCATATATAAGCTGTGAGACCGGATCGTAGATCGGTTGTTGCGCCAGCCCCGACAGATCGAAGGCGACGATATCTGCCGCCTTGCCAACTTCCAGCGAGCCAATCTCGCTTTCCAGGCCCATGGCCCGTGCACCGTTGAGGGTGGCCATGCGCAGGGCGCGATGGGCATCCAGCGCGGTGGCCGAACCGGCGACAGCCTTGGCGAGCATCGCTGCGGTGCGGGTTTCACCCAGCAGGTCGAGGTCATTGTTGCTGGCGGCGCCGTCGGTGCCGATGGCCACGTTCACGCCAGCCTGCCACAGCCGCTCCACCGGGCAAAAGCCGCTGGCCAGTTTCAGGTTCGATTCCGGGCAGTGAATGATGCTGGTGTTGCTTTCTACCAGCAAAGCCAGGTCATCCTCGCTGATTTGGGTCATATGAACGGCCTGGAAGCGCGGGCCCAACAGCCCGAGGCGACCCAGGCGAGCTAATGGCCGTTCGCCAGTCTGCTCGACGGCTTGCTGCACTTCAAAGGCGGTTTCGTGAACGTGCATATGGATAGCAGCGTCCAGCTCTTCGGCGATTACACGGATTTTCTCCAGGTTGTCGTCGCACACGGTGTAGGGCGCGTGCGGGCCGAAGGTGATCTTGATGCGTGGGTGGTGCTTGAGGTCGCCGAACAGCTCGACGCCCTGGCGAATCGCCTCATCGGCGGTGCTGGCGCCGGGGATCGGGAAGTCCAGGATCGGGATCGCAATCTGCGCGCGCATGCCACTGTTGTGCACGCAGTCACTGGCGACCTTGGGGTAGAAGTACATGTCGGAGAAGCAGGTGATGCCGCCCTTGAGCTGTTCGGCGATGGCCAGGTCGGTGCCGTCGCGCACGAAGGCTTCATCGACCCACTTGGCCTCGGCGGGCCAGATATGTTTTTCCAGCCAGGTCATCAGCGGCAGGTCGTCGGCCAAGCCGCGAAACAGGCTCATCGCCGCATGCCCGTGGGCGTTGATCAGGCCGGGGCTGAGCAGCATGCCGGGCAGTTCGCGTACTTCGTTGGCCGAAAGCTTCAGCGCTGCGGCCCGTGGGCCGATGAACGCGATGCGCCCGTCGCGGATGCCCAGCCCGTGTTCCTTGAGCACCACACCGGCCGGTTCGACAGGCACCAGCCAGGTTGGCAGCAACAATAAGTCGAGCGGGGCGGCAGTGGCGGTCATCGCAGGCTTCTTCCCAGGCAGCTATAAAAGAAGGGCGAAGTATACCCGAGCGTCCTGGCTGGCGGATCGCTATAATCGGCGGCTTTGTTTATGAGTGCGGAGTAAGGGATGCGCGATCGACTGTTGGCAGCGGAGAAAGTGAAGGCCATCGATTGGCGTGATGGCGCGCTGTTCCTGCTCGATCAGCGTGCCTTGCCGTCCCGGGAAAGCTGGGTGGCCTGTGTGACGGTTGATGACGTGGCGGCCGCCATTCGTTCGATGGTGGTGCGCGGTGCGCCGGCCATTGGTATCAGCGCCGCGTATGGCCTGGTGCTGGCCGCCCGTGAGCGCATCGCCGAGGGTGGTGACTGGCAGGCTGCGTGGGAAGAAGACTACGCACTGCTGGCCGATACCCGACCCACCGCGTCGAATTTGTTCTGGGCGTTGAAACGCATGCGCGACCGCCTGGACCGCGTCAAAAAGCACGCCGATCCGCTGGCGGTGCTGGAGGCAGAAGCCATCGCCATCCATGAAAGTGATCGCGAAGCCAACCTCACCATGGCCCAACTGGGCGTCGAGCTGATCCGTAAACACCAAGGCAATGCGCAGGCGATCCTCACCCACGGCAACGCAGGCGCCCTGGCGACCGGCGGCGTGGGGACGGCGCTCGGGGTGATTCGTGCGGCTTATCTTGAGGGCATGGTCGAGCAGGTCTACGCCAATGAAACCCGGCCTTGGCTGCAAGGTTCGCGGCTGACCGCCTGGGAGTTGGCGGGCGAGGGCATCCCGGTGACGGTGAATGCCGATTCGGCCGGCGCGCACATCCTCAAGACCAAAGGCGTGACCTGGGTGATCGTCGGCGCCGATTGCATTGCCGCCAATGGTGATGTGATCAGCAAGATCGGCACCTACCAATTGGCGGTGTGTGCGATGCACCACGGTGTGCGTTTCATGGTGGTGGCGCCGAGTTCAACCCTGGACCTGATGATGGCCACTGGTGATGACGTTGCCCTGGAAGAACGCGATACCGGCGAGTTGCTGGAAGTCGCCGGCCAGCGTTTTGCTGCGGATGTGAGCGCCTACAACCCAGTGTTCGACGTGACCCCGGCCGACCTGATCGACGTGATCGTGACCGAAAAAGGCGTGGTCGAGCGGCCGGACACCGCCAAGCTGGCCAAGTTGATGTGCCGTAAGCGCCTGCATTAAGCCAATTCGTCATCAAAATTGGGCTTGGATCCAGCTCTGAGCCCCTCTCGTCGCCCTCAAGCCTGTCATCCGTCAACTTACTATGCTCCATGCGCATCAGGGGGATAGGTGCGTGGCGGCGATTGTGATAACATCCGGCGGTTTCCAGGGTTGCCCCGAGGGGTGGCCTATAACGTGCAGATCCGTGTCATAACTCGTTGATTTGTCGTAAGTCGTTGTCAGGCACTCTGCCGGCAGCGGCGAGCTTCGTTCGTCCCATATGGATGTGACGAGGTTTCACCCGAAAAAGGAATCAGGCTTCTCATGGGCGAACTGGCCAAAGAAATCCTCCCGGTCAATATCGAAGACGAGCTGAAACAGTCCTACCTCGACTACGCGATGAGCGTAATTGTCGGTCGGGCACTGCCTGATGCGCGCGATGGCTTGAAGCCCGTGCACCGGCGTGTGCTGTTCGCGATGAGCGAGCTGGGTAACGACTGGAACAAGCCGTACAAGAAATCTGCCCGTGTTGTCGGTGACGTGATCGGTAAGTATCACCCTCACGGCGACACTGCGGTGTACGACACCATCGTTCGGATGGCCCAGCCGTTTTCCCTGCGCTACCTGCTGGTAGACGGCCAGGGCAACTTCGGTTCGGTCGACGGCGACAACGCCGCGGCGATGCGATACACCGAAGTGCGCATGACCAAGCTGGCGCACGAGCTGCTGGCCGATCTGCATAAAGAAACCGTGGACTGGGTGCCGAACTACGACGGCACCGAGATGATCCCGGCGGTCATGCCGACCAGGATTCCGAACCTGCTGGTCAACGGCTCCAGCGGTATCGCCGTGGGCATGGCCACCAACATTCCGCCACACAACCTCGGTGAAGTCATCGACGGTTGCCTGGCCCTCATCGACAATCCTGAACTGACTGTCGATGAGCTGATGCAGTACATCCCCGGCCCGGACTTCCCGACCGCCGCGATCATCAACGGTCGCGCCGGCATCATCGAAGCCTACCGCACCGGTCGTGGCCGCATTTACATGCGCGCCCGCTCGATGATCGAAGACATCGACAAGGTCGGTGGCCGCCAGCAGATCGTCATCACCGAACTCCCGTACCAGTTGAACAAAGCGCGCCTGATCGAGAAGATCGCCGAGCTGGTCAAAGAGAAGAAGCTCGAAGGCATCACCGAGCTGCGCGACGAGTCTGACAAAGACGGTATGCGCGTGGTGATCGAGCTGCGTCGTGGCGAAGTGCCTGAGGTGATCCTCAACAACCTCTACGCCCAGACCCAGCTGCAAAGCGTGTTTGGTATCAACGTGGTTGCCCTGATCGATGGCCGCCCGCGCATCCTGAACCTCAAGGATCTGCTGGAAGCCTTCGTCCGTCACCGTCGTGAAGTGGTTACCCGCCGCACCGTGTTCGAACTGCGCAAGGCTCGCGAACGCGGCCACATCCTGGAAGGCCAGGCGGTTGCGCTGTCGAACATCGACCCGGTGATCGCCCTGATCAAAGCCTCGCCAACCCCGTCGGAAGCCAAGGAGGCGCTGATCAGCACGCCTTGGGAGTCCAGCGCCGTGGTGGCGATGGTTGAACGTGCCGGCGCCGACTCGTGCCGTCCAGAGACCCTGGACCCGCAATATGGCCTGCGCGAAGGCAAGTATTTCCTGTCGCCGGAGCAAGCCCAGGCCATCCTGGAACTGCGCCTGCACCGCCTGACCGGCCTGGAGCACGAGAAGCTGCTGGCCGAGTACCAGGAGATCCTCAACCAGATCGGCGAGTTGATCCGCATCCTCAGCAGCGCCGTGCGCCTGATGGAAGTGATCCGCGAAGAACTGGAAGTGATCCGCGCCGAATACGGCGACGTGCGCCGCACCGAGATTCTCGATGCACGCCTCGACCTGACCCTGGGTGACATGATCCCGGAAGAAGAGCGCGTCGTGACCATCTCCCATGGCGGCTATGCCAAGACCCAGCCGCTGGCTGCGTACCAGGCTCAGCGTCGTGGCGGTAAAGGTAAATCGGCTACCGGCGTGAAGGATGAGGACTACATTGCTCACCTGCTGGTCGCCAACAGCCACACCACGCTGCTGCTGTTCTCCAGCAAGGGCAAGGTGTACTGGCTCAAGACCTACGAAATTCCGGAAGCGTCCCGTGCCGCCCGTGGTCGTCCGCTGGTCAACCTGCTGCCGCTGGACAGTGATGAATACATCACCACCATGTTGCCGGTCGAGGAATACACCGAAGGTCACTTCATCTTCATGGCCACCGCCAAAGGCACCGTCAAGAAGACCCCGCTGGAATCCTTCAGCCGCCAGCGCAGCGTGGGCCTGATCGCCCTGGAACTGGACGAAGGCGACGTGCTGATCTCCGCCGCCATCACCGATGGCGAGCGTGAAGTCATGCTGTTCTCCGACGGTGGCAAGGTGACGCGCTTCAAGGAGTCCGACGTGCGCGCCATGGGCCGTACTGCCCGTGGTGTTCGCGGCATGCGCCTGCCAGAAGGGCAGAAGCTGATTTCGATGCTGATCCCGGAAGAAGGCAGCCAGATCCTCACCGCTTCGGCGCGTGGTTACGGCAAACGTACCGCCATCAGCGAGTTCCCGGAGTACAAGCGTGGCGGCCAGGGCGTGATCGCCATGGTCAGCAACGACCGCAATGGCCGTCTGGTCGGCGCGGTGCAGGTGCTCGACGGCGAGGAGATCATGCTGATTTCCGACCAGGGCACCCTTGTACGTACCCGTGTGGATGAAGTGTCGAGCCTGGGCCGTAACACCCAGGGCGTGACCTTGATCAAGCTGGCCAGTGACGAAACGCTGGTGGGCCTGGAGCGTGTGCAGGAACCATCGGAAGTCGAAGGCGAAGAGCTGGAAGGCGAGGCGTTTGACGGTGAGGTGATCGCAGCAGGCGATGACCACGTCGACGAGCCAACCCTCGATGCTGCCGCAGACGAAGAAGAACCGCAGGAATAAGCGGACACACAGGGGGCGGATGAAGATTCGCCCCCTTGTTGTTTGTCCCTTCTGAAAGTATCGAAACACCTGTTTATTGCACCACCCCACCAGATCTAGAGTGAGATTGGATGTGAGCAAGAGAGCCTATAACTTCTGTGCCGGTCCCGCGGCGCTTCCTGAAGCAGTCCTGCAGCGTGCGCAGGGTGAACTCCTCGACTGGCATGGAAAAGGCCTCTCCGTGATGGAAATGAGCCATCGCAGCGATGAGTTCGTGTCCATTGCCGACAAGGCCGAGCAGGATCTGCGCGACTTGCTGGACATCCCCTCCAACTACAAAGTGCTGTTCCTGCAAGGTGGCGCCAGCCAGCAGTTCGCCCAACTGCCGCTGAACCTGTTGCCGGAGAATGGCACCGCCGATTACATCGACACCGGCATCTGGGGCCAGAAGGCCATCGAAGAAGCTTCCCGTTACGGCAACATCAACGTGGCCGGTACCGCCAAGCCTTACGACTACTTCGCCATCCCGGGTCAGAACGAGTGGAAGCTGTCGAAGGACGCTGCCTACGTTCACTACGTGGCCAACGAAACCATCGGCGGCCTGGAATTCGACTGGGTACCGGAAGTGGGCGACGTCCCGCTGGTTTGCGACATGTCCTCGGACATCCTCTCGCGCCCGATCGACGTGTCCAGGTACGGCATGATCTACGCCGGCGCGCAGAAGAACATCGGCCCGAGCGGCATCCTGGTCAACATCATCCGCGAAGACCTGCTGGGTCGCGCCCGTTCGCTGTGCCCGACCATGCTCAACTACAAGGTCGCGGCCGATAACGGCTCGATGTACAACACCCCGCCGGCGTTCGCCTGGTACCTGTCCGGCCTGGTCTTCGAGTGGCTGAAAGAGCAGGGCGGCGTGGCAGCGATGGGCAAGCTGAACGAAGAGAAGAAGCGCACCCTGTACGACTTCATCGACGCCAGCGGCCTGTACAGCAACCCGATCAACCTCACCGACCGTTCGTGGATGAACGTGCCGTTCCGCCTGGCTGATGATCGTCTGGACAAGCCATTCCTGGCCGGTGCCGAAGAGCGTGGCCTGCTGAACCTCAAGGGCCACCGTTCGGTCGGCGGCATGCGCGCCTCCATCTACAACGCTGTGGACATCAACGCGATCAACGCGCTGGTGGCCTACATGGCAGCGTTTGAAAAGGAACACGGCTAATGTCTGAGCAAGAACTCAAGGCCCTGCGTGTACGCATTGACAGCCTGGACGAAAAAGTCCTGGAGCTGATCAGCGAGCGTGCGCGGTGTGCCCAGGAAGTGGCCCGGGTGAAGATGGCGTCCCTGGCGGAAGGCGAGGTGCCGGTGTTCTACCGCCCAGAGCGTGAAGCCCAGGTGCTCAAGCGTGTGATGGAGCGCAACAAGGGCCCATTGGGCAACGAAGAGATGGCGCGGTTGTTCCGCGAAATCATGTCCTCGTGCCTGGCCCTCGAGCAGCCGCTGAAAGTGGCGTACCTCGGCCCTGAAGGCACCTTCACCCAGGCCGCGGCCATGAAGCACTTTGGTCACGCTGTGATCAGCAAGCCGATGGCGGCCATCGACGAAGTGTTCCGCGAAGTGGCGGCCGGTGCGGTGAACTTTGGCGTGGTGCCGGTGGAAAACTCCACCGAAGGCGCGGTCAACCACACCCTGGACAGCTTCCTGGAACACGACATGGTGATCTGCGGCGAAGTCGAGCTGCGTATCCACCACCACCTGCTGGTGGGCGAGAACACCAAGACCGACAGCATCAGCCGTATTTATTCCCACGCCCAGTCCCTGGCCCAGTGCCGCAAGTGGCTGGACGCCCACTACCCGAATGTCGAGCGCGTGGCGGTGTCCAGCAACGCCGAGGCGGCCAAGCGGGTCAAGGGTGAGTGGAACTCGGCGGCCATCGCCGGGGACATGTCGGCAAGCCTGTACGGCCTGACGCGCCTGGCCGAGAAAATCGAGGACCGCCCGGACAACTCCACGCGCTTCCTGATGATCGGCAACCAGGAAGTACCGCCGACCGGCGACGACAAGACCTCGATCATCGTCTCCATGAGCAACAAGCCCGGCGCGCTGCATGAGCTGCTGGTGCCGTTCCACGACAACGGGATTGACCTGACGCGCATCGAGACCCGTCCTTCGCGCAGCGGTAAATGGACCTACGTGTTCTTTATCGATTTCGTCGGCCATCACCGCGACCCGCTGGTCAAGGGCGTGTTGGAGCAGATCAGTCAGGAAGCCGTGGCACTCAAGGTGCTGGGCTCCTACCCGAAAGCGGTTTTGTGAGGCGTTAACATGAGTGGCAACTTCCTCGCCCTGGCGCAGCCGGGCGTACAACAACTGTCGCCTTACGTCCCGGGCAAGCCTGTGGATGAGTTGGCACGTGAGTTGAACCTGGACCCGGCGAAGATCGTCAAGCTGGCCAGCAACGAGAACCCGCTGGGCCCGAGCCCGAAGGTGCTGGCGGCGATTCGTGATGAGCTGGCCGAGCTGACCCGTTATCCCGATGGCAATGGTTTTG
Organism: Pseudomonas sp. FH1; assembly: GCF_000510895.2. Lineage (NCBI taxonomy): Bacteria > Pseudomonadati > Pseudomonadota > Gammaproteobacteria > Pseudomonadales > Pseudomonadaceae > Pseudomonas > Pseudomonas sp. FH1. The sequence continues at coordinate 16,989 of NZ_AOHM01000129.1, read as the reverse complement.
CGCTCAAATCCTTGCTGGCGCAGCAATGCCGCGTCGAGCTGAACCAGGTCACCCTAGGCAACGGCTCCAACGACATTCTTGAGCTGGTGGGGCGTGCCTACCTGGCGCCGGGCTTGAACGCGGTGTTCAGCGAGAATGCGTTTGCGGTCTACCCCATCGTCACTCAGGCGGTGGGTGCCGATGCGCGCGTCATTCCGGCCAAGGCCTGGGGTCACGACCTGCCGGCCATGCTGGCCGCCATCGATGCGCAGACGCGTGTGGTGTTTATCGCCAACCCGAACAACCCCACCGGTACCTGGTTCGATGCGCAGGCGTTGAATGACTTCCTGCAGGACGTACCCGAGCACGTGCTGGTCGTGCTCGACGAGGCCTACATCGAGTACGCCGAAGGCAGCGACCTGCCGGACGGCCTGGACTTCCTCGCGGCCTACCCGAACCTGCTGGTGTCGCGCACTTTCTCCAAGGCGTATGGCCTGGCGTCGCTGCGGGTGGGCTACGGCCTGTCCACTGCCGTCGTTGCGGATGTACTGAACCGCGTGCGCCAACCCTTCAACGTCAACAGCCTCGCCCTGGCGGCGGCGTGTGCGGCGGTACAGGACGCCGACTACCTCGCCGAGAGCCGTCGGATCAACGAAAGCGGCATGCAGCAGCTGCAAGAGGGTTTCCGCGCGTTGGGCCTGGACTGGATTCCGTCCAAGGGCAACTTCATGTGCGTCGACCTTGGCCAAGTGGCAGCGCCGGTGTTTCAGGGCCTGCTGAGCGAGGGTGTGATCGTGCGCCCGGTGGCCAACTACGGCATGCCTAATCACTTGCGCATCACCATCGGTCTGCCGGCTGAAAACGCCCGCTTCCTGGAGGCGTTGGCCAAGGTTCTGACTCGTGGTTGATGTCACTGCATTGCAACCTGCTGTGCCTATGATCGGTCGCCTGGTGGTGGTCGGCCTGGGGTTGATCGGCGGCTCCTTCGCCAAGGGCCTGCGTGAAAGCGGGCTGTGTGGTGAAGTGGTCGGCGTAGACCTGGATCCGCAGTCGCGCCAGCTGGCCGTTGAGCTGGGCGTCGTCGATCGTTGCGAGGCAGACCTGGCGCTCGCGTGCCAGGGCGCTGATGTGATCCAGCTCGCCGTGCCGATCCTGGCCATGGAGAAGTTGCTGGCGTTGCTGGCCGGGATGGATCTGGGTCGGGCAATCCTCACGGATGTCGGCAGTGCCAAGGGCAATGTGGTGCGCGCCGCGCAACGGGCTTTCGGCGGCATGCCGGCGCGTTTCGTGCCGGGGCACCCGATTGCCGGTTCCGAGCAGAGCGGCGTGGAAGCGTCCAATGCGCAACTGTTCCGTCGCCATAAAGTGATTTTGACGCCGCTGGAGCAGACCGAGCCGGCCGCGCTGGCGGTGGTGGATCGCCTCTGGCGCGAGTTGGGCGCGGATGTCGAGCACATGCAGGTCGAGCGCCACGACGAAGTGTTGGCGGCGACCAGTCATTTGCCGCATTTGCTGGCCTTTGGCTTGGTGGACTCCTTGGCCAAGCGCAACGAGAATCTCGATATTTTCCGCTACGCCGCCGGTGGCTTCCGTGATTTCACGCGGATTGCCGGCAGCGACCCGGTGATGTGGCACGACATCTTCCTCGCCAATCGCGAGGCGGTGTTGCGCACTCTGGACACTTTTCGCAGCGACCTCGACGCGCTGCGCGATGCGGTGGACGCCGGGGATGGTCATCAATTGCTGGGCGTGTTCACCCGTGCGCGGGTGGCGCGTGAACATTTCAGCAAGATCCTGGCGCGCCGGGCTTACATGGAAACCGCTGCGGATGCCGATGAGTTGACCTTTCTCGCCAGCCCGGGCGGCCGCTTGAGCGGCAGCCTGCGGATGCCCGGCGACAAGTCGATCTCCCATCGCTCGATCATGCTGGGGTCGTTGGCCGAGGGCGTGACCGAGATCGAAGGGTTTCTCGAAGGCGAGGATGCGCTGGCGACCTTGCAGGCGTTTCGCGACATGGGCGTGGTGATCGAGGGCCCGCATCACGGGCGCGTGACCATTCACGGTGTCGGGCTGCACGGCTTGAAGGCCGCGCCGGGGCCGATTTACCTTGGTAACTCTGGTACCTCCATGCGCCTGTTGTCCGGGTTGCTGGCGGCGCAGCGCTTTGACAGCGTATTGACCGGCGATGCGTCGCTGTCCAAGCGTCCGATGAGCCGCGTGGCCAAGCCCTTGCGGGAGATGGGTGCGGTGATCGAAACCGGCGCCGAGGGGCGTCCGCCGCTGACCATTCGAGGCGGCCAGGCATTGAAGGGCCTTGCTTACGCGATGCCAATGGCGAGTGCCCAGGTCAAATCCTGCCTGCTGCTGGCTGGATTGTACGCTGAGGGCAAAACCTCGGTGACCGAGCCTGCGCCAACCCGCGACCACACCGAGCGCATGTTGCGTGGGTTTGGCTATCCAGTGGCGGTGGAGGGCGCGACAGCGTCGGTGGAGTCCGGTCATGCGCTGATGGCGACCCACATTGAAGTGCCGGGGGATATTTCTTCCTCGGCGTTTTTCCTGGTGGCCGCTTCGATCGCCGAGGGCTCCGAACTGCTGCTCGAGCATGTCGGGATCAACCCGACGCGCACCGGGGTGATCGATATCCTGCGGCTGATGGGCGCCGATATCACCCTGGAAAACCCGCGTGAAGTGGGCGGTGAGCCGGTCGCTGACCTGCGCGTGCGTGCTGCGGTGTTGAAGGGTATCGAGATCCCTGAAGCGCTGGTGCCGTTGGCGATCGACGAGTTTCCGGTGCTGTTCGTTGCGGCGGCGTGTGCCGAGGGGCGAACCGTCCTGCGGGGGGCCGAAGAGCTGCGCGTGAAAGAGTCCGACCGGATCCAGGTCATGGCCGACGGTCTGCTGGCCCTGGGCGTGAAGTGTGAACCGACCCCCGATGGGATTATCATTGACGGCGGGCCGATGGGAGGTGGCGACGTCCATGCCCATGGCGATCATCGGATTGCCATGGCGTTCAGCGTGGCTTCCCTACGGGCGGCGGCGCCGATTCGTATCCGTGACTGCGCCAACGTAGCTACGTCTTTTCCGAACTTTCTTACACTGTGTGCCCAAGTCGGCATCCGTGTTGCCCAAGAGGCTCAATTGTGAATATCAAAGCACCGGTGATTACCATCGACGGGCCAAGCGGCTCGGGCAAAGGCACGATCGCCGGCATCCTGGCCAAGCGCCTGGGCTGGTGTCTGCTGGACTCCGGCGCGCTGTACCGCCTGCTGGCGTTTGCCGCACGCAACCATGGCGTCGACCTGACCAACGAAGAATCCCTGAAGCTGCTGGCGGCGCATCTGGATGTGCAGTTCGTCGGCGCGACGGAAGGTCATCCCCAGCGCATCATCCTTGAAGGCGATGACGTGACCGATGACTTGCGCAACGAACAAGTCGGGTCCTGGGCATCCCAGGTTGCCGCGCTGCCGGCGGTGCGTGACGCATTGCTGCTGCGCCAGCGGGCTTTCCAGGAGCCGCCGGGCCTGGTGGCTGACGGCCGCGACATGGGAACCGTAGTGTTTCCCGAGGCGCCGCTGAAGATTTTCCTGACCGCCAGCGCCGAGGAGCGTGCTCGCCGCCGTTACTTGCAGTTGAAGGGCAAAGTGGATGGTGTTAGTCTGTCGAGTCTGCTAGATGAGATCCGTGCACGCGATGAGCGTGATACCCAGCGCGCAGTAGCCCCGCTCAAGCCGGCGGCTGATGCCATACAGCTGGATTCCACGGAGTTGTCCATCGAGCAGGTGCTGGAACGCATCTTGAGCGAAATCGCCATCCGCGATATCGCCGGATGATCAAGAAGGCCGCAGGGGACCAGTCATAGTCCTGCGGTGGCTTCTTTTAACTGAAATTGACCCACACCGTCTGGGGTGTGGAGATGGGCGTATTCTTCGCCCTTATCAACAGGAATTAAAATGAGCGAAAGCTTTGCGGAACTCTTTGAAGAAAGCCTAAAAACCCTGAACCTTCAGGCAGGCTCCATCATCACCGGTGTTATCGTTGATATCGATTACCAAGCTCGCTGGGTAACCGTTCACGCTGGTCTGAAGTCTGAAGCTCTGATCCCGCTGGAACAGTTCTACAACGATGCTGGTGACCTGACTATCAATGTCGGTGACGAAGTTCACGTTGCTCTGGACTCGGTTGAAGACGGTTTCGGTGAAACCAAGCTGTCCCGTGAAAAAGCCAAGCGCGCTGAATGCTGGATTGTTCTCGAAGCAGCCTTCGCAGCTGAAGAAGTGGTCAAGGGCGTTATCAACGGTAAGGTTAAAGGCGGCTTCACTGTCGACGTTAACGGCATCCGTGCGTTCCTGCCAGGTTCTTTGGTCGACGTTCGTCCTGTGCGCGACACCACGCACCTGGAAGGCAAAGAACTCGAATTCAAGGTCATCAAACTCGACCAGAAGCGCAACAACGTTGTCGTTTCCCGTCGCAGCGTCCTGGAAGCAGAGAACTCCGCCGAGCGTGAAGCTCTGCTGGAATCCCTGCAGGAAGGCCAACAAGTCAAAGGTATCGTCAAGAACCTCACCGATTACGGCGCATTCGTCGATCTGGGTGGCGTCGATGGCCTGCTGCACATTACCGACATGGCTTGGAAGCGTATCAAGCATCCTTCCGAAATCGTCAACGTTGGCGACGAGATCGATGTCAAGGTTCTGAAATACGATCGCGAGCGCAACCGTGTTTCCCTGGGCCTGAAGCAACTGGGTGAAGATCCATGGGTTGCTATCAAAGCCCGTTACCCAGAAAGCACTCGCGTAACCGCGCGTGTTACCAACCTGACCGACTACGGCTGCTTCGCTGAGCTGGAAGAAGGCGTGGAAGGCCTGGTACACGTTTCCGAAATGGACTGGACCAACAAAAACATCCACCCTTCGAAAGTCGTACAAGTCGGCGACGAAGTGGAAGTTATGGTTCTGGACATCGACGAAGAGCGTCGTCGTATCTCCCTGGGCATCAAGCAGTGCAAATCTAACCCATGGGAAGATTTCTCTGGCCAGTTCAACAAGGGCGATAAAATCTCCGGCACCATCAAGTCGATCACCGATTTCGGTATCTTCATTGGTCTGGACGGCGGCATCGACGGCCTGGTTCACCTGTCCGACATCTCCTGGAATGAAGTGGGCGAAGAAGCTGTTCGTCGTTTCAAGAAGGGCGACGAGCTGGACACCGTTATCCTGTCGGTTGACCCAGAGCGCGAGCGTATCTCCCTGGGTATCAAGCAACTGGAAAGCGACCCGTTCTCTGAATACGTTCAGGACAACGACAAAGGCGCAATCGTTAAGGGCATCGTGAAAGAAGTTGACGCTAAAGGCGCCATCATCACTCTGGCCGACGATATCGAAGCGACTCTGAAAGCCTCCGAAATCAGCCGTGACCGCGTTGAAGACGCGCGCAACGTTCTGAAAGAAGGCGAAGAAGTAGAAGCCAAGATCATCAGCGTTGACCGCAAGAGCCGCGTAATCCAGCTCTCCATCAAGTCGAAAGACGATGCTGAAGAGAAAGAAGCAATCCAGAGCCTGCGCGACAAGCCAGCGACCTCTGACATTGCTGCTGGTCCTACCACTCTGGGCGACCTGCTGCGTGCACAAATGGAAAAACAGAACTAAGTTCTGTCAGACCATAGAAAAAGGGCGACTTCGGTCGCCCTTTTTTGTGCCTGAAATTCGTTGAATCAACCCCTCAGAACCATCGTGGCCCTTGAAGGGTCAGAACTGACTATAGTCTTTAGAAAAATGGTTCTCGTGTTGTTGCTTCAATAAGGATCTGAATGAACAGGCTGATCGTAATGCTCATAGTGGTGATGCTGGCAGGTTGTAGCACCACCAGCGCCAAGACCCATGCTCGACGCGGCGTCAGCGGCATCGAGATCGATTGTTCGGGCCTGGGCAATCACTGGGACAAGTGTGAGAGCCGCGCCGCCCGTGAATGCAAGATGCAGGGCTACAAGGTGATCACCCGGTCCAGCGATGCCAAGGACGAAGAGGGCGATTACCTCTTCGGCTGGAACCCCGCCGGCGCTGTAACCCGCACGATGTTGGTGATCTGTAATTGAGGCGGCAAACGCCCTATAGCAGTTCGCCATTTATCCTGCGGATAAGTTACCGACTGGGCTGTTCAAATACATCAAGTCATGCTAAAACCTTCGAAGCGCTTTTCCTAGCTGCTTGAAAAAGAAGGGAAAAATATGACGAAGTCGGAGTTGATCGAACGAATTGTCACCCATCAAGGGCTGCTTTCATCCAAGGATGTAGAGCTGGCCATCAAGACCATGCTCGAACAAATGTCCCAATGCCTGGCCACCGGAGATCGCATTGAGATCCGCGGGTTCGGCAGCTTCTCCCTCCACTACCGCGCACCCCGCGTGGGCCGTAACCCGAAGACCGGGCAATCGGTGAGCCTCGATGGCAAATTCGTCCCTCATTTCAAGCCGGGGAAGGAATTGCGGGATCGGGTGAATGAGGATGAAGAAGAGGGGCTTTGATTCAATTTCGCCTCGGAGAAGATCATGCTTAGATTCAAGCGCGTTTTATTGGCAGTGTTCGTCCTGTTATTGGCTCTGGTTGTAGTGGCCTTTGTGCTGGAGAACCAACAAGCTGCGTCATTATCTTTTCTCGGCTGGACCACGGCTGAGTTTCCAGTATCAGTGTTCGTGACACTGGCGTTGATCGCTGGTTTAGCTGTCGGGCCTGCATTGAGCCTGTTGCTCGGGCGTAATCGTTCGGGTTTGAAGAGCTAGCCGTTGCCAAGCGCTGCCAGCGCTCCCCCGTCTTGCCTGGGGGATTCAGATACCAGTCGCCCTGTGGCAGGTGGCTGGACGTCACGTATCCGTGATCGCTTTTGACTTTGAGGGTGCAGGGCTTAAAATAGTGATCAATTTCAACCCCTTCATCTTTAACTGCACCACACATAGCTGATTTTTCAGCCTGCATGCCAGCCAGCTTCGACGTTTTCCTTGAGCCTCTCGACCTCCGAGCCAATGCCGGGGGCGAGTAGGTTATGTTGGTCAGCAGGTTTTGAGGTGAGTGGCCGGCTAAAAGCTTGTCGTGCTGTGCGGGTTGCTCTAGGACCTATTATGTTTAGCGGAAAAACGCTTCTTATCACTGGCGGTACCGGCTCTTTCGGTAATGCGGTTCTTAAACGCTTCCTCGACAGTGATATTGCTGAAATTCGCATCTTCAGTCGAGATGAGAAGAAGCAAGATGATATGCGCAAGCGTTACGCCAACCCCAAGCTGAAATTCTATATTGGCGATGTTCGCGACTATCAAAGTGTCCTTAACGCCACCCGCGGTGTTGACTATATTTTTCACGCCGCAGCGCTCAAGCAGGTTCCTTCCTGTGAGTTTCACCCGATGGAAGCGGTCAAGACCAATATCATCGGCACTGAGAATGTGCTCGAAGCCGCCATTCAGAACACCGTTAAGCGTGTGGTATGCCTGAGCACCGACAAGGCGGTCTACCCTATCAATGCCATGGGCATATCCAAGGCGATGATGGAAAAGGTGATGGTTGCCAAGTCCCGCAATGTGGATGACGAAAAAACCGTCATCTGCGGTACTCGCTACGGTAACGTCATGGCTTCCCGTGGTTCTGTGATTCCTTTGTTTATCGAGCAGATTCGAGCGGATCAGGCATTGACCCTGACCGACCCGAACATGACGCGTTTCATGATGACACTCGCGGATGCCGTGGACCTGGTGTTGTATGCGTTCGAGCACGGTCGCAATGGCGATCTCTTCGTGCAAAAAGCGCCGGCGGCTACAGTCGAGATCCTCGCCAAGGCACTCACCGCGATGGTTGGCAAGCCTGAGCATCCGATACAAGTCATCGGCACTCGACACGGTGAGAAGCTGTTTGAAGCACTCCTCAGTCGTGAAGAGATGGCGTGCGCCGAAGACAAGGGTGACTACTACCGTGTGCCTCCAGATTTGCGCGACCTGAACTACTCCAAGTTCGTGGAGCTGGGCGAAGAAAAAATCTCTCGAACTGAAGACTACAACTCCCATAACACCGAAAGGTTGGATGTGGCTGGCATGCAGCGTCTCTTGCTCAAGCTCGATTTCATGCAGGCTATCCAGCGTGGCGAACATGCTACGCCGGAGGAGTGAGTCATGAAGGTATTGATCACCGGGGCCAACGGTTTTGTTGGCAAAAACCTGATTGCGCACTTGAGTGAGCGAAAGGATATACAGGTTGTGCCCTTTACCCGGGAAAACAGCCTCGCCCAATTGCCTTCGATGGTGGCCGATACTGACTTTGTTTTTCACTTGGCCGGGGTCAATCGACCGCAGTCTCAGGACGAATTCAAGGTGGGCAACACGGACCTGACATCCGCGCTTTGTGACGCGATCAAGGCGAGTGGCAAGCCCATACCCGTCTTATATACCTCCTCGATTCAGGCCGAACGCGACAATCCCTACGGGGTCAGCAAGCGGGCTGCCGAGCAGCTATTGGAAGACTTGCACCTTAGCCACGGCTCCACGGTTCATGTACTGCGCTTGCCGAATGTGTTCGGTAAGTGGGCACGGCCCGATTACAACTCCGCTGTGGCGACTTTTTGCCACAACATCACGCGGGGATTACCGATTCAGGTTAATGATCGGCAAGCTGAAGTCAGCCTGGTCTACATCGATGATGTCATCGAATCTTTCATTGTGGCGATGGATGCCGGAGTGTCCATCGACGCGGTCAATGAAGTTCGACCCGTGTACCGCGTGACGGTGGGGGAGTTGGCGGATCAATTGCACGCATTCCACGAGAGTCGCGCCACGCTGATCAGCGAGCCGGTAGGTACTGGACTGGTGCGTGCGCTGTATTCGACTTACGTGAGTTACTTGCCTGTCGAGCAGTTCACCTATGAGGTCCCGAAGTACGGCGACCCGCGCGGCGTATTTGTCGAAATGCTGAAGACCAAGGACAGTGGGCAGTTTTCTTATTTCACTGCTCATCCTGGAATTACGCGCGGTGGACATTACCATCACAGTAAAACCGAGAAGTTCCTGGTCATCAAAGGCAATGCCTGCTTCCGCTTCCGCCATATTGTGTCGGGTGAGTTCTACGAGTTGTTCACCCAGGGCGAGCAACCACGCATTGTAGAAACAGTGCCAGGCTGGACCCACGATATTACGAACGTCGGTGATGATGAGATGATCGTTATGCTGTGGGCCAACGAAATTTTTGATCGTGAACGTCCGGATACTTTTGCATTACCGGTTGGGACTCACGCCTGAGCCTGATGCAAACCGGGGCAAGTCCCTACGCTTATGATTCTGGAAAGAGTGTTGAAATGAAAAAGTTGAAAGTGGTCACCGTCGTAGGCACTCGTCCGGAAATTATCCGTTTGTCACGGGTCATGGCAGCGCTGGACAAGCACTGTGAGCATGTCCTGGTGCATACCGGGCAGAATTACGATTACGAGCTGAACGAGATCTTCTTTCTGGATCTTGGCATCCGCAAGCCCGATCATTTCCTCAATGCAGCAGGTGCCAGCGGGGCGCAAACCATCGGTAATGTGATCATTGCTGTGGACCGCGTACTTGAAGAAGAAAAGCCAGAGGCATTGCTGGTATTGGGTGATACCAACAGTTGCATGGCAGTCATTCCGGCCAAGCGTCGCAAGATCCCTACTTTTCATATGGAGGCTGGTAACCGCTGCTTCGATATGCGCGTGCCGGAAGAGATCAATCGCCGCATTGTCGACCATACGGCAGACATCAACCTCACCTACAGCACGATCGCGCGTGATTACCTGTTGCGTGAAGGCTTGCCGCCGGACATGGTCATCAAGACCGGTAGCCCGATGTTTGAGGTGCTCAATTACTACCGTGAGGGGATTGAAGCTTCAGACGTACTGGCGCGTCTCGGTCTGGAAGCGGGCAAGTTCTTTGTCGTCAGCGCCCACCGTGAAGAGAATATCGACTCCGACAAGAACTTCCTCAAACTCGTCGACGTATTGAATACCGTTGCTGCCCATTACGATCTCCCGGTAATCGTGACAACGCATCCGCGCACCCAGAAGCGTGTAGATGCCATGGGAGTGACGTTTCACAAAAATGTGCAGTTGCTCAAGCCCCTGGGTTTCAAGGATTACAACAAGCTTCAGTTGACGTCCAAGGCAGTGCTGTCCGATAGCGGGACAATCAATGAAGAGTCGTCCATCCTTAATTTCCCAGCGCTGAACCTGCGTGAAGCGCACGAGCGTCCGGAAGGTATGGAAGAGGCGGCAGTGATGATGGTCGGCCTGGAAGTCGAACGTGCCATGCAAGGCCTTGAGCTGCTGGAAAGCCAGGCGGTCGGTGAAGAACGTACACTGCGGCTGGTGACGGATTACGGCATGCCGAACGTGGCCGAGAAGGTTGTGAGGATCATCCACAGCTATCGCGATTACGTCATGCGCACTGTATGGAAGCAATACTGATTGAATAGCATCGCCCAGGAAAAACCGCTCAAGATTCTGGTAGTTACCCAGTATTTTTGGCCAGAGAACATGCGAATCAACAACATGGTCGAAGGCTTTGTTGCCAAAGGCCACGAAGTGACTGTGTTGACAGGATTGCCCAACTACCCGGAAGGGCAGGTGTATGCAGACTTTTTGCAGGATCCAGCACGGTTCTCACACTATCAGGGCGCAAACGTCATCCGCGTTCCGATGTTGGCAAGGCGCAAGCGCAGCATCACGCTGGCCTTGAATTACCTTTCATTTTTTACCAGCGCATCGACGATTGGCAGCTACAAGTTACGTGGTCAGTCGTTCGATTCGATCTTTGTCTACGCCGTATCCCCGATCATGGCCGCGATCCCTGCGATCGTGATTGGCCGTCTAAAGAAGGCGCCGGTGTTTGTCTGGGTCCTTGATTTGTGGCCTGAAACACTGAGTGCGGTAGGTATTGTCAAACATCCGAAACTGCTTGGGCTCGTAGGCAAGATGGTGTCCTGGATCTACAACCGGACCGACTATCTGCTGCTGCAATCGCGCTCTTTTGACGAGAATGTCAGAAAGTACTGCACCCGATCCATATCGAGCGACCGGCTGGTGTACTTCCCCAGTTGGGCTGAAGATGACTTTTCCGGTGATGTGAGGGTCGCTTCTGACCTGCTCCAGCGTGACGATTCAGTCTTTACTATAGTTTTCGCCGGCAATCTCGGAGAGGCTCAGGATTTCCCAGCGATCCTGCAAGCAGCCAAGGCCCTGGAGCGAGACTTGCCAGTGCGCTGGGTGATCGTCGGCGATGGTCGGGCCAGTGATTGGTTGAAGGCGCACGTAACGGAGCATCAGTTGGACAATGTCCTTTTGTTGGGACGGCATCCTTTGGAAAAAATGCCGGCACTCTTCGCCGTTGCTGACGCCTTACTGGTTTCGCTCAAAACCAATGAAGTATTCGAAAAGACCATTCCTGGTAAGGTTCAGGCTTATCTGGCATCGGGCAAGCCGATTATCGCGATGATTGATGGTGAAGCAGCCAGGGTTGTCGTTGAGTCGGGTGCCGGCATGGCGTGTGGCTCTGGCGATGCATCGGGGCTGGCAGACATCGTGCGTACCATGGGCGGTTTGTCGGCGCCAGAACTCGAAAAAATGGGCCGCTCGGGCCGCGACTATTATCTTGAGCATTTTTCCAAAGTGACCTTGTTTGATCGCCTTGAGGCGCTATTCAGAAAGGCCACCCTGAGGCGCAGAGATCGTCGATGAAAAAAGTATTATTGACCGGCGCTTCAGGCTTTGTCGGTCGGGCTGTGCTGGAGAAGCTGCGACAGGATTCTCAGTTTGAATCCGTGATCGCAGTGCGTAAGGCTTGGCTTGACGTGCCAGAAAAAGTAAAGCTGGTTCAGGTCAATTCAATCGACGCGTTGACCGACTGGAACGAGGCTGTCGCCGGATGTGCGGTCGTCATTCACTGCGCAGCCCGTGTGCACGTGATGAGTGATACCAGCGCAGACCCATTGGCCGAATTTCGCAAAGTCAATGTTGAAGGTACGTTGCAGCTCGCCAGGCAGGCCGCTGAGGCGGGGGTAAAACGGTTCGTATTCGTCAGCTCCATCAAGGTCAATGGCGAGGGTACAGCCCTGGGCGCGCCCTACACGGCAGATGCAGAGCCAGCCCCGGCAGATCCCTATGGCGTTTCCAAAATGGAAGCCGAGCAGGCTCTGCGGCTGTTAGCTGCTCAAACCGGCATGGAAGTTGTCATTATTCGGCCAACGCTGGTCTATGGGCCAGGCGTGAAAGCCAATTTTCTCAGCATGATGCGCTGGTTGAACAAAGGCGTTCCTTTGCCTTTTGGCGCGATCAACAACCAACGCAGTCTGGTGGCTTTGGATAACCTCGTGGACCTCATTGTCACCTGTGTGGAGCATCCGTCGGCTGCCAATGAAACCTTCCTGGTGAGTGACGGAGAGGATCTTTCGACGACCCAATTGTTGCGTAGAATGGCGGTCGCTCTGGATGTCCCCGCGCGATTGATACCGGTGCCTGCATGGTTACTCCAGTCCGGCGCATCACTGCTGGGACGCAAGGCACTGTCCCAGCGTCTGTGTGGCTCATTGCAGGTCGATATCGGCAAAACCCAACGACTGCTTGGCTGGGTTGCGCCCGTTAGCGTTGATCAAGCCTTGTCGAACACCGCCCAGCATTTTTTGCGGCCTTGACGTGACGATGGGTCCAGAAGACCCGTCAGCGGCTGTACGAATTCTATCGATTGAATTGGCAAGACGCTGCTCGGAGCGCGGTTTGCACGAATTCTGTTTTAGGAACTAAATCTCTAATGGCCATCTTTGTGGTGCTCACCGCGGTGCTGATTGCATCGTTCTTACTGACATGGGTGCTACGGCGCTATGCACTGTCGCGTAGCCTGATGGATATACCCAATGGCCGTAGCTCGCACTCGGTGCCCACGCCAAGGGGAGGGGGCGTCTCCGTAGTGCTCGCCTATCTCGCGGCATTGGCGCTGCTGGCATCCGCCGGGATGATGCAGTGGTCTGATGCCGTGCCGTTGCTCGGTAGTGGCGCATTGATTGCCCTGATCGGTTTTCTGGACGACCACGGTCATGTGGCCGCGCGTTGGCGGCTTTTGGCGCACTTTTCTTCTGCGGGATGGGCGCTTTTCTGGATGGGTGGATTGCCGACCATTGAATTGATGGGGTTTGATCTGGACCTTGGCTGGCTTGGGCACTTATTGGCCGCCGTGTACTTGGTCTGGGTACTCAATCTCTACAACTTCATGGACGGCATAGATGGAATCGCCAGTGTTGAGGCAGTCAGTGTATGCCTGGGGGCTAGCCTGGTGTATTGGCTCACTGGCCACGACCAGATCATCTTGCCGCCAGTCGTCCTGGCGGTTGCCGTAATCGGTTTCCTATACTGGAATTTCCCGCCAGCGCGCATCTTCATGGGCGACGCCGGCAGCGGCTTTATCGGCATCGTGATGGGCGTGCTTTCCTTGCAGGCCGCCTGGGCCGCCAGCGAGTTGCTCTGGGTGTGGTTGATCTTGCTAGGCGTCTTCATCGTCGATGCGACTTTCACCCTGGGGCGGCGACTGCTCCGAGGAGATAAAATCTACGAAGCACACCGCAGCCATGCCTATCAGTACGCGGCTAGAAAGGCCGGACGTCATTTGCCGGTTACGCTGGCTGTGACGGCAATCAATCTGTTTTGGCTACTTCCAATCGCACTGTGCGTTGGAATGGGCTTCAGCGGGGCAGGTGGGCTGCTGATAGCGTATGTACCGTTGGTGCTCCTGGCCCTTAAGTTTCATGCGGGCGAACTGGAAAAAACCGCATAATGGGGTCAGGCTGCAGTTGTATAGATATGCTAGTGCATGGCGGTTTATTAAGTTGAATGCAGGGACAGAGGTAATCAAAGGGGCTATGGACAAGATAAGAGCATACCTGCTGGGGATGTCGCGCCGGCAAAAGCGTTTTCTTCAGGTCGTCACAGACATCCTGTTGATCTGGTTTGCCTTGTGGATGGCGTTTGTTGTTCGTTTAGGCTTTGACGAACTCAGTAATCCATTTCTAGTTCATCTTTGGTTATTCATTACCGCGCCAGTCATCGCCATTCCTTTGTTTGTTCGGTTTGGCATGTATCGCGCGGTGATGCGGTACTTCGGAAATGATGCGTTAATTACAATCATCAAGGCGGTCACTCTCTCCGCCTTGGTGTTAGCGCTTGCCGTTTATGTATACAGCAACCATCAGGCTGTCGTACCGCGCTCCATTGTATTCAACTACTGGTGGCTGAGCATGGTCATGATTGGCGGTCTACGCCTAGCCATGCGTCAGTATTTCCTGGGTGATTGGTTCACGGCCGCGCAACATGTCCCATTCACCAATCGTGACGATGGCTTGCCCAAGGTTGCGATATACGGCGCCGGTGCCGCGGGCAACCAACTGGTAGCGGCCCTTCGGATGGGGCGCAGGATGCGTCCGGTTGCATTTATCGATGATGACGCCAGCATTGCAGACCGCGTGATTTCTGGATTGCAGGTTTATAAGCCGAAAAATATTCAACGCATGATTGATGAGACGGGTGTGGGCGAGGTTCTCCTGGCTATTCCTTCTTGTTCACGCGCCAGGCGCCGGGAAATTCTGGGTTACCTGGAAGGTTTCCCATTTCATGTTCGAAGCGTGCCAGGATTCATGGACCTTGCGAGCGGCTTGGTCAAAGTTGATGATATTCAAGAGGTCGACATTGCCGACCTCTTAGGTCGTGATTCTGTTCCACCCCAAGAGGATTTGCTTTCACGTTGCATCAAAGGCCAGGTTGTCATGGTGACAGGTGCGGGGGGGTCTATCGGTTCAGAATTGTGCCGTCAAATTCTGTTGTCAGGTCCCAAGCTACTGCTTCTTTTTGATCACAGTGAATTCAATCTCTACAGCATCCTGTCTGAATTAGAACAGCGGGTGGCCAGGGAGGCGAGACCTGTAAAATTGCTTCCTATATTAGGCTCGGTACGACACCCAGAAAAGCTGCTTGATGTGATGAAGCGTTGGAGCGTCTCCACCGTGTACCACGCCGCAGCGTACAAGCATGTTCCAATGGTCGAGCATAATATCGCCGAAGGCATATTCAATAATGTCATGGGCACTCTCAATACCGCTCAGGCGGCTCTCGAGGCAGGTGTCGCAAATTTCGTATTGATCTCCACGGACAAGGCGGTTCGACCGACTAACGTCATGGGGAGTACCAAGAGGCTCGCTGAGCTGACGTTGCAGGCGTTGAGCAAGGAAGTCGCGCCTGTACTCTATGGCGATCCCAGTAATGTTTCCAGGGTCAATAAAACCAGATTCACGATGGTTCGATTCGGCAATGTGCTCGGATCGTCCGGTTCCGTAATTCCCCTATTCCACAAACAGATTAAATCTGGCGGGCCTTTAACGGTAACGCACCCGAAAATAACTCGGTATTTCATGACTATTCCCGAAGCGGCACAGCTGGTTATTCAAGCCGGGTCCATGGGGATGGGCGGGGATGTCTTCGTCTTGGACATGGGCGAGCCGGTGAAAATAGTTGAACTGGCAGAAAAAATGATCCACTTATCGGGTTTAAGTGTGCGATCAGATAAAAGCCCTCACGGAGATATCGCCATCGAGTTTACGGGATTGCGTCCGGGCGAAAAGCTTTATGAAGAACTCTTGATAGGAGATGACGTCGTTGCGACGGGGCACCCAATGATCATGAGTGCGAATGAAGACTATCTGTCTTGGGACCTGCTCAAGGAGAAACTGCAAGAATTGATGAGCGCAGTGAACGACGACAATTATTCACTGGTACGTAAATTGTTGCGTGAATCCGTCAGCGGTTATTCCCCTGACGGTGAAATTGTAGATTGGGTGCATGAGCAACAGCGTAGACGTCGGGATCCATGATCCCAACATCAAGTGCGCTATTTAGAACTCATCCCTCTCTCGCACTAAGTCGAAAAACAAGTCGCGATTTTGACTGATCGATTCGGGAGCGCACAGGTGATGCTCAGAGAACTTGAGCATATGAGTGCGCTTTTCTTGTCTTTCCTGCCATGACGTTTTGGAGTAAGTGTCTATTGTTTCGGCAAATGCATTAGGCGCATCCAATGGCAATACCCACCCTAGATTGTCTCTCTCAAGCGTCCGCCACGGGGTCCTGTCGCTCAACAGAACAGGTGTGCCTGCACTGATAGACTCAGCGATCACATGCCCGTAATTCTCCCCTTGGGTAGGGAACAGAAAAAGATCGTATTCAGCGAATCTCCTCCTCACGTCTACCGGCAGTACAGTACCGCAGTATTGATATTGGATATTGCTCGGGAGAGAAGCAAGGCGCTGTTCGCAATGTTGCCAGTAAGGCAAGTCTTCTTTTGGACCAAAAATATCGAACTGAACATCGCACTTTGTTTTCGCAAGCACGGCGATAGCAAAGTCGAGATTTTTCATCGGAGATATTCGCGATAGAAAAATAACACGCAAAAGTCCGGTATGCCCCTCGACGCTCACCAACGGTTCAGGCTCGGCTGGAGAGGAAGACTGCATGGCGGGAAGGTCCGACGCTATTTTGATTGTTTTTTCGTCTGCGGATATACCTGTTCTTATATCGTCGGCTTCAAACTGACTTGACGCTTGGAAAGTTAAGTTCCTATCGAGCCTTAAAAACCTAAATGTTGCCAAGTACAATTTTTTCTTAAGCATTTTTATTTTAAGCGCTGCTGGAGAAAATTCACCTCGCGGCGCGAGCACTACCGGTGCGGTATCTTTGCGTGATAAAAGCTTGAAGATAAGCGGCAAAATGGTGAATGTAGTGTCGAAAAAGCTATTTAAATAGATAATGTCATGAGGCGTGTTTTTAATTATCTGACGAATATCAGGGTAGTTAGCTTTTTCCGGCGGCAAATAATAAACATAGGAATTGCCCAGCTTTTGCCATCCGCCTATTTTTACGGAGGGGTAGGGTTCAGAGCAATGTCATCAACCTAAGCTGCAGCCCTGCCCAAGGCAAGCCCCCCCG